>JAYTTY010000050.1:0-11597 GCA_043744795.1 Zavarzinella sp.
GGGGCCGGGGGGTGAGGTAAACGACTCGCCCCGCACCCATACGCAGCTACAGCGTTCGGAACTCCGCCATAGTCCGCACGCTCCGCGTGCGGACGCCCCGCGTCGTTCGCGGGCAAGTCACTTCTTCGGGGCCAACCCCTTCGCGGCCGCCTTCACCTTGGCCAACATCGCGGCCGGCTGCGCCAAAAGGTCGTCCTTGCAGCTCTTGCAGCAGATGAAGACCGGCGTGTCGCCGACCATCACTTTGAGCGGCCCCGGCATCGAGCCGATCCGCTCGTCCGTGACCGGGCAGAAGCGCTGCTTCTCCGCGAGGGCGCGGTCGGCGGGGGACAGTTTCGCGAGCGCCGCCTGGATCTTGGCTTCCTTCTTGTCCGGCGCCGGCGGGCCGGCCTTCGATTCCTTGACGGCTTTCAGCTCGGCCGCCTTGGCGGCGGTCTTCGCCGGGTCCGCGGCCGCCTTCTCCTCGCAGCCGTTGCAGCAGAGGAAGACCGCCTTGCCGTCGAGTGTCACCTTCACGGGCTTCCCCATCGAGCCGAGGACGCTGCCCGAGATGACCGGGCAGGAGCCTTGGGCCTCCGCGAGTTTTCGGTCTTCCGGCGACAGCTTGGCGAGGTTGGCGACAATCTTCGCGTCCCCGTCTTCGGGAGTGGAAGGGCGGACGGCCGACGGGCTCTTCGGACTCCCGCCGCTCCCGCCGCCGATGTAGATCGACCCGGCGGCCGGGTTTAGCCGCGTCTCGGCGTCGATGAGGAACGAGCCGGCGGTCACCACCGTCTCGCCCGGCTCCAAGCCGGAGAGGACCGGGAAGTACGCCGCCCCGTCCGGCCCGGCCATCCGCGGCCCGAGTTCGACGCGCACGCCCTCGAACACGCCCGGCGACTCTTCGCGGTACGCGAGCTTCAGCGCCCCGGTGTCGATCACGCTCCCCTCGGGGACGGCCAGCACCGCCGTCCCGTCGAACTTGAGCCGCCCGGCCGCCCCGCCGAGGCGGGCCAGTTTCTCGGGCGGCAGCGCGAGCTTCACCGTCGCCGTCATGCCCGGCTTGAGCCGGCCGTCCTTGTTGTCCAACTCGAAGCGGACCGTGAGGGTCCGCGTCTCTTGATCGACGTGCGGGTAGACGAACGACAGCGTGCCGGCGAACGTCTCGCCGGGGAAGGCCCGCGCCGACGCCCGCACCGGCATCCGGTCCCCCTTCGGCAATTCGTGGCTCTCGGCCGGGAGGAAGGCCAAGTCCTCTTCGTAGACTTGCGCCTGAATCCAAATGGTGTTCAGGTCGGCCACGTCGTACAGCGGGGTGCCCTCGTCCACGTACCGGCCTTCCGTCTGGTACTTGCGGACGACGTGCCCGTCGATCGGCGAGCGCACGGTGACTTGCGTGACCGGCTTGCCAGTCTTGACGATCTGCTCGATCTGGTCCGCCTCGATGCCCCAGAGGCCGAGCCGGTCGCGGGCGCTCTGTTCCAGGTCCGCGTTGCCGGCCCGGCGGGCGTCGAGCATGTTCTGCACGGTGACGACGAGGTCGGGGCTGTACAGCGTGGCGAGCGCGTCCCCCTTGTGGACCATCTGCCCCGTCTGGTTCACGATGAGCTTGTCAATGCGGCCCTTGACGCGGGCGGCGACGTGCTTGAGGCCGCGCTCGTCGAACTCGACCGTGCCGACGGTCGTGATCTCCTTCGCCAGCGGTTGAAAGGCGACCGGCGAGGTCCGCACGCCGGCCAAGACGATGCGGTACGGCGACACCTGCACCCGGCTCACGACGCCGGGCGGCAAGGCGGCGTCGGCCCCGTCCCCCTTCTTCCGCTTGGAGAGCGGCATGAAGCAGATCGGGCACTTGTCCTTGTTGGAGTCCCGCACGATTTGCGGGTGCATGGGGCAGAAGTATTCCGTGTCCGGCGAGGCCGCGGCGCTGTCCCCCGAGACGCGCGCCCACTTCTCGTAGTGGGCGTTGAGCAGATCCCACTTCACGATGACGAGTCCGATGACGCCCAAGATGGCGACGAACCGGAGGCGCGCGAACAGGGTCAGCAAGACCTGCCGCAGGGTGCCGAGACGGCTTCTCGGTTCCGGCGGGGCGGTGATGGGGGAATCAGTCATGCGTGGGTCTCCGCAATGTCAACGGGGAAATCGTCGAACGCCAATTGCGAGGCCGACGGCCTCGCTTGGGCAATGATCGACGGCGGCGGTATCGGCTACTTTTCGGGAGGAGGCCGGTCATCAGACCGACTCACGCGGCCGGGGGAGATGTCAGCAAACGAGGATGTGGAAGCGGCGCAGCAGTTCGACGCCGGCGACGGGCGGCGGCCCGGCGCAGGCCGCTAGGAGGACCGTGTTTTCGGGGGCGAGCGGGTAGGCGGCGACCGTGAAATCCGCCGGCGAGGCGGGCGGCCCATGAGACGGGGCCAAGGCGCGCCCTTCGTGGCCGAAGCCGGCCGGCGACGCGGGAACAGCCGAGGCGTACTGAAAGGGGCAGTTACTCGGGCACGGCGCCGGGTTCCGCGAAGGACTGGCGGGCTTCGGCGTCTTCTGGCAGTGCGGACAACTGTTTGATGGCGGAGCGGCCGCCACGGTCGGGGCGACGGCGGCCGTCTTCCACGGGAACGAGGGGGCGCAGCAACAGATCGACGGCCCGAGCAGGCTTGTCGCGAAGACCCAGACGGCTAGCAGGGCGTGGCCCATATGCCAATTGTATCCGCCGGGCGGCGAGTCATGTCCGAGAATTTAAGCCGCGCTCGCCGAATAGAAGCCCCGGGGTTCGCAAAGCCTCACCCACGGGCTACGATCCGTCGCCCCATCCGGGGCTACAACCCGGCGTTTGGTTTCCAGCCCCGGAGGGGCGACGGATCGTAGCCCGTGGGTGAGGCTTTGCGAACCCCGGGGCTTGAGCCCCCAGAGAATCTGGTTGTACCCCGACGAATGCCGCACTGGCCCCGCGCGCCAAGGCCGTTCTTACTTCTTCACCCGCTTCGCCAGCCGTTCCAGAGCCGCGGTCGTCTCGAAGCCGGCGGTCGGGTTGTTGTAGGCCTTGCCGACGCGATCCAACAACTCCCGCGCCTCGGGCGTCTCGGCCTGTTCCAGGACGTGCAGGAGGGCCAGTGGCCGGCGCGTGGCCGGGTCGGACAGCGGGGCCTCGTTCAGCTTGTGCTTGTCGATCAACTTGCCGGCCCGCTCGATCAACTCCGGGGAGGCCCCCGGCTTTCGCCGCGCCTCGTTCAGGTGGGCGATGGCCGTCCCGCCCCACTCGTCCAGTTTCTTCGCGGCGGCCTCGCGCACGGCGTAGCGCGGGGAGTCGAGGTCCGTGATCGACTTCTGGATTTGCGTCAACAGGTCGGACGGGTCGGGCAGCGTGTCGTTCGCCTTCAGGTATTTGACGCTCCCGGCGGCGTCGCGGCCCATCGCCCAGATCGCGGGGTTGCGCACGGCGGCGTCTTCGCTCGTCAGGTTCTTGAAGTGGGCGGCCAGTTCGGCGTCGGCGAAGGTCTCTTTCCGCAGGCCGATCTTGGCGGCAGCGGTGACTTTGTCCAAGTCTTCAATCGTGCGGCCGAGGTACATGTGGTCGTAGAGGGCGATGCCGTTCATGGAGGTGAACGCGGCGCCGGTCAGCGTGTGGGGCCGGCCGTAGTCCGCGTACAAGTCCCGCGTGACGACTTCCCACTCGGCCGGGGCGGCCGCGCTTACTTGAATCGCCGGGGCGAAGCCGGCGAGGTTTGTCCCGGCGTGGTAGCGGAACCAGTCAATCCCGGAGATGCACAACTGCACCATGACGCCGCCGGGCGCGGGCGGCGTCGCCGTCGCCGGCTTCTTCCACGCGAAGCGAATAAAGCGGTACTCGCCCGGCCGCGGCTTCTCGACGACGGGGTACTCCCAGCCGGGGACGTGTTCGGTGAACCGCTGGTACCCGGCCACCTTAAGGCACGCGCCGCCGGAATAGCAGTCTTCCCCCCACGCGCCGGCGCGGCCCAAGCCGTCCAACTCTTCGGGGGTTGAGGTGCGGTTCAGTTGCCGGGCGAGCCACGCCGCGTCGTCTTCCAGCAGTTCCACAACGGCGGCCTTCGCCGGGTGCGGCGGCGCCACCGTGACGGGGGTTGCGGCGTACCCCGGCGGGACTTTGAACCCCGGCCCCCCGGCGTTCGGCGCGATCCGGTCGGCGCGGGCGGCAGTTGTTGCGAGGAACATGGCGGCCAAGATCAGACCGTTCCGAACGAATGAGGCCGGGCGTGAGCCTCGTCGCTTTTCGCTCCGCGAAAAGTCTGACCGTCCCCTCACGGGCGACTGTCCCCCTGGGCGGGAAGCCGGACTTTTCGCGGAGCGAAAAGCGACGAGGCTCCGCGGCGCCCGCCCTCCCGCCGGCGCGTCATCTCTTCCGACCGCTCTTGGTGTCCGAGTCATCGCTTCTCCTCCGCGGGAGTCTTCAAATGGGCGGCCACGCGGGCCGACAGTTCTTTCGCGTCAGGCGTGCCGACGGCGTCCAGCACGACGCGGCACCGCTCCAGCCGGAGGCGGTCGGCCCCGACGTCGCCGTCCCACGCCCGCAAGACGGTTAACAGCCAATCCTTGGCTTCCCCGTCGGCGGCCGCGATGGCGGCCTTGAGATGAGGCAGCACGCCGACCCCGAGTTTCTTCAGTTCCGGGACGGCTTGCTCCCGCACGACGAAGCGGTGGTGCGTGACGGCCGCGATCAGCGGCGCGGCCGCCGCCGCCGTGACCGGGGCGGCCGCGGCCGGAGTCAGCGCAGCCAACCGCGCCTTCAAAAACGGGATCGCCTGCTCCCGGTGGGCGACCAAGTGCCACATGGCGTCCGGGTCGTCGGGTTGGCCGAGCGTTTTCCAATACCCGTCCAGCCGGGCGGGCGTCAGTTTCGCGGCCGGAACGGTCTTCTTGAGCGCGGCGAGCGTGTGCTTGTCCAAATCTTCAACGGCGCGGCCGAGCAGGACGTGGTCGAATAGGCCGTCGCCGCCGTAACCCATGGGCGAGAACGCGATGCCGGTGAGCGTCATCGCCCCGAAGTCTTTGAACACGTCCCGCGTGACGACGACCCACTCTTGCGGGGCCGCGGCGGTCAGGGTCTTGGCCTCCCACGGTTGCGCCTCCGGCCCGGCGGTGTAGCGGTGGTGGTCCCAGCCCGTCTCGCGGCTGGCGAGTTGGAGCATCAGGGCCGTGTTCGCCGTCTTCTTCCACGCGAACCGGACGAAGCGGTACTCGCCGGGGCCGGGCTTCTCAACGATTGGGAATTCCCACCCCTTGAGGTTGGGGTTGAACCGTTGCACCGACCCAACTCTCAGGGCCGTCTTGCCCGTGAACACGTCTGTCTTCTCGACCGCGGCGTTGTCGCCGGTCAAGTCTTCGCCGTCGTTCGTCAACAGCGGGAGCAGCGTCTCCGCATCGTCTTCCAACAACTCCGCGACGGCCGGCTTTTCCGCGGCCGGGGCGCCGAGGGGGATGAACAGCAAGAAGAGGAAGGCACGACGCATCGGGGAGGACCAACGCTTGAAAGGTTCATTCAAACAGACGACGCCAGACCGCCGGGAGTTTGGCGCCCTCAGCCCACGACGGCCAAGTTGTCGCGGTGGATCAACTCCGCGTAGGGGAGTTTGCCGACGGCCCGCTCGATTTGCCCGGTGGCCAGGCCGCGGACGCGCTCGGCGTCGGCGCTGGAATAGTTCGTCAGCCCGCGGGCGAACTCCACGCCGGCCGCGTCGCACAGCGACACCACGTCCCCCTTGCGGAACGTCCCGCCCACGGCCAAAACGCCGACGGGCAGTAGGCTCTTGCCCCCTTCTTCCACGGCCTTGCGCGCGCCGGCGTCCAAGCGGAACGACCCTTGCGGGCGGGCGGTGAAGCCGAGCCAGCGGCGGCGGGCCGACACCCTTTCCCCGTGTGGCAGGAACAGCGTGCCGACGGCGTCCCCGCGGGCGACGGCGTCCAGGACGCCATCGACGGCGCCGTTGGCCATGATGACGGCCCCGCCGGCGGCCGTCGCCAGTCGGGCCGCCCGCAGCTTGCTCTTCATGCCGCCGGTGCCGAGCGCGCTCTTGGTAACGCCGGCCATTTCCGTAATCGCCCGGTCGATGTGCGGGACGGTGTGGACGAGTTCGGCCGTCGGGTCTTCGCGCGGGTCGGCGGTGTACAGGCCGTCCACGTTGGTCAGCAGGATCAGCAGCGGGGCCTGCAACAGGTTGGCGACCATCGCCGCGAGGTGGTCGTTGTCCCCGAACTTGATCTCGGCGACGGACACCGTGTCGTTCTCGTTGATGATCGGCAGGCAGCCGTACTCGAACAGCGTCAGGATGGTGTGCCGGGCGTTGAGGTAGCGCGCCCGGCTGTCGAAGTCCCCGGCCGTCAGCAGAATCTGGGCGGCGGCGATGCCGTGCGGCGTCAGGCATTCTTGGTACACTTGCATCAGCGCGCACTGCCCGACGGCCGCGCACGCTTGCAAGTGCGGCAAGTCCGTGGGCCGCTTGCCGAGCTTGAGCACGCCGACGCCGGCCCCGATGGCCCCGGAACTGACGAGGGCGACGCGCTTGCCGGCCGCCCGCAGCCGGGCGAGCTGGTCCGCGAGGGACTGCATGCGGGCGCGGTCCAGCGCGCCCTTGGCGTCCGCGAGGACGTTCGTGCCGACTTTCACCACGACCACGTCGGCCCGCGCCAGGATGTCGTGCCGAATCGCGTCCCCCATCACTTGCCTCGGTGCTGTGCGCCTCGCATCAAAGAGGGTATATGAAAGTGCCCCACTCATCCCCCGACAAGCGGAGGCCGCGGGAATGAACCCCTTGGCCAACGTCGTGCTGGTGATGGCCCTGGCCCTCGTGATCGCCGTGTTCCTCGCGGCCCGGTGGGTGATGTACGCGAAGGCCGGTCAGCCCGGGTGGGCGTCCCTGATCCCGTTTTACAGCACGCACGTCGCCCTGAAGATCACCGGCCGCTCCCCGTGGTGGGAGGTGGCCGTCCTGTTCTTCTACCCCCTGTTCCTGCTCGTGTGGGTCTTGCAGAGCTACGACATCGCCCGCGCCTTCGGCCGCGGCGTCGGCTTCGGCATCGGCCTCGCGGTGTTGCCGTTCCTCTTCTACCCGGCCCTCGCCTTCGGCCGCTCCCGCTACGCCGGCCCGGACGGCCAAGGGGCGTGCGCGACGCGGGGAGTGAACCCGTTTTTGCGCGAGGGGGACGGGTTGGAGGCGCGGGCGTTCGGGTGAAGCCCCGTTTAGCCGCGACGCGACGCTTCGGAGTGGAGCGCGGGCTTCCTGCCTCAAATCGCTTCCTGTAATGAGCAGGCATTTTTTGGGCGACACGTCCGCGCTCCACTCCGAAGCGTCGCGTCGCGGCTAAACGGGGCTTCCCGTGTCGGCCACGTTTCCCGACAATAACACTTACACGACCCCCGCCCGCCCGCAGGAATCCTCTCACCATGCGCTGGACCCGACGATTACTCTCGGCCGTCGCCCTCTCGGGCGTGCTGGCCATTTCCCTCTTCGCCCAGACCAAGAAAGACCCGAAGCCCAAGCCGACTGGCGGGCCGGTCCCGGAGGCCCGGCCCAAGAAGGCGGACTTGCCGGCGAGCAAGTTGCCGTTGGAGTTTGTCCAAGGCGAGCGCGTCGCCCTGGTCGGCAACAGCACGGCCGAGCGGATGAACCTGTACGGGCACTTCGAAACCATCCTGCAAACGCGGTTCGCCGGCAAGAACATTGCCGTCCGCAACTTCGCCCGGCCGGCCGAAGAAGTCAGCGTTCACCAGCGGTCGGCGGACTACACCAAGATCGACGACCCGATGACGGCCTTCGGGGCCGACACTTACTTCATGTTCTTCGGGTGGAACGAGTCGTTCGCCGGGGCGGCCGGCGTCGAGAAGTTTAAGGCGGACTACGAGAAGTTCCTCGACGACCACGCGGCCAAGTACCCGCGGGACGACACGAAGGCCAAGCCGCGCTTCGTGCTGGTCTCCCCCATCGCGTTCGAGCCGACCGGGGACAAGTTCCTCCCCGATGGCACGAAGGAAAACGCCAACCTGAAACTGTACGCGGACGCGGTTGCCGCCGTCGCCAAGAAGCGGAACATCGCGTTCCTCGACGTGTTCACGCCGACGCTGGCCCTGTTCGCCAAGACGCCGGGGATGCAGTTCACCATCAACGGCGTTCACTTGAACGAAGCCGGGGACCGCGAACTGGCCCGCGTGATGGAAACCGGCCTGTTCGGGCCGGCGGAGGAGCCTTTGAAGGACACCGCCGTCTTCGAAAAAGTGCGGGCGGCCGTCAACGACAAGGCGTGGACGCACGAGCAGGACTACCGCATGGTCAACGGCTGGTACGTCTACGGCGGCCGGCGCACCTTCGACACCGAGACGTTCCCGAAGGAGTACCAGAAGCTCCGCAACATGGCGGCCGTCCGCGACCAGTACATCTGGGACCTGGCCGCCGGCAAGCAAGTCGCCGCCAAGCCGGACGACAGCAAGACGGGCGACTTGTTCACCCCGCAAACGCGGTTCGGCGCCCCCGGCCAAAAGTATTCCGAGGCCGAGGAGCTGCGCTACCTGACGCCGCAAGACTTCATCAAGAGCTGCACCGTCCCGCCGGGCATGGAGATCAAGTTGTTCGCGGACGAAACGATGTTCCCCGAACTGGCCAAGCCGGTGCAGATGAACTTCGACAACAAGGGCCGGCTGTGGGTGAGTTGCATGCCGAACTACCCGCAGTGGAAGCCGGGCGACCCGAAGCCGAACGACCGCCTGCTGATCCTCGAAGACACGGACGGCGACGGCAAGGCCGACAAGTGCACGACCTTTTACGACAAGCTGCACTGCCCGACCGGCTTTGAATTCTGGAACGGCGGCGTGCTGGTAATGGACCAGCCGCGCATCCTGTTCCTTAAGGACACGGACGGCGACGACAAGGCCGACCAGGTGACGTACCTGCTCGACGGCTGGGCCACGGACGACACGCACCACCGCGGCGGCTGGGAGTGGGGCCATGGCGGGCAACTGCACCTGCTCGAAGGCATCGCCACCAGCACCACGCTGGAAACCCCGTGGGGGCCGCACCGCAGCCAAGGGACCGGCGGCGCCTATGTGATCGACCCGCGCTCGCAGAAGGTCCGGCAGTTCTCGCTGCCCGGCATGTACAACATGTGGTGCTACGTCTTCGACGAGTGGGGCCAAGGCATCGTCGGCGATGGCACGACGGCCAACCATGCGTGGGACACGCCGCTCTCCGGGGCGCAGTACGGCGGCCGCAAGGGGTTGCAGTTCGTCTTCAACCAAGAGGGCATGCGCCCGGCCCTCGGCTGCGAGTGGCTGGTCAGCCGGAACCTGCCCGACGAAGTGCAGAAGCAGTTCACCTACGCCTGCGTCATCAACATGAACGGGCTGCCGCGCTTCAACATCAAGGACGACGGGGCCGGGTTCAGCGGCCAGCGCATCAAGAAGGACGCGAAAACGCCGGACGACCTGATCCGCTCGACGGACAAGCACTTCCGCCCGGCCGACCCGCAGATCGGCCCGGACGGCGCCCTGTGGTTCGGCGACTGGGCCAACGCCCTGATCGGCCACATGCAGTACAGCCAGCGCGACCCGAACCGCGACCACCAGCGCGGCCGGGTGTACCGCCTCGTCGGCAAGGACAAGCCCTTGGTGAAGCCGGTGACGCAGTTCGGCAAGTCGGTCCCCGAACTCCTGGAACAATTCAAGGAGTACGAATGGCGGACCCGCTACCGCGCCCGCCGCGAACTCCGCGACCGGCCGACGGCCGAAGTCGTGGCGGCGTTGAAGACGTGGGCCGAAGCCATCCGGGCGACGCCCGAAAAGGAGACGAATCCGGAGAACGCCCGGCTGCTGTGCGAGGCCCTGTGGGTGCAGCAATCGCACCACGCCGTGGACGCGGGCCTGCTGAAGGCAGTGCTGAATAGCCCGGTGTATCAAGCCCGCGCCGCCGCCGTGCGCATCCTGACGGAAGAACGCGAGCGCATGCCCGAAGCGTTGGCAATGCTAAAGACCGCCGCCAAGGACAGTCACCCGCGCGTGCAGACGGAAGCCGTCCGCGGCCTGAGCTTCTACCCGACGCCGGAGGCGATGGACGCGGTGCTGGACGTGGCCAAGAAGCCGATGGACTACTGGACGAAGTACACCGTGGACGCGACGCTCGGCGCCAACGAGCCGGCGTGGCGGCAGACGTTCCTCAGCGGGAAGATCGAGAAGGACAACCCGGCCGGGCACAAGATGCTCGGCGAGATCGTCGCCAACAACAAGACCGGCGGGGCGGCCCTGCCCTTCCTGCGAACGCTCCTCAGTACGGAGCCGAAGCCGGCCGAGGAGCGCAACAAGGCGATGACCGCGCTGGCGGGCCTCAAGGGCAACCCGAGCAACGGCCGGGCCGTGTTCGTCCGCAACTGCACCGCCTGCCACAAGCTCGGCAACGGCGAGGGCCAAGACTACGGCCCCAACATGGACAAGGTCGGCATGCGCCTGACCCGGTTCAAGATCGTCGAGTCGATCATCGACCCGAACGCCGACGTGGACATGAAATATCTGTCCACCCGCATCCAGACCGACGACGGCAAGACGGTCACCGGCCTGGTGGTCAGCGAAACGCCGCAGGAAATCGTGATCTTCGACGGCAAGGAGAAGAAGACCGTGAAGGTGGCGAACATCGAGACCAAGACCGTCCTTAAGCAAAGCTCCATGCCCGAAGGCCAAGCCGCCGTCATGGCCCCGAGCGAGTTTTTGGACGTGATCGAGTATTTGAGTTCGCTGAAGTAAAGACAAAAGCAATTAACCACAGAGGACACAGAGAACACAGAGAAGACAAAACCGAGAGAAGACGATTTGAGAATTGTCTTTCCTCTGTCTTTCTCTTCTCTGTGTCCTCTGTGTCCTCTGTGGTTAATCATTCTTGATCGAAGACTTATCACACAAGAGTTCCCATGTCCGAAGACATTGCCGCCCTGAAGAAGACGCTCCGGGACCAGGCCCACGCGGCCCGGAACGCGCAGGCGAACAAGGACGAGTTGAGCCACGCCATCTGCGCGAAGTTCATGGCCCTGCCGGCCTACGCCGCCGCCAACACGGTCATGTTCTACATCGACGTGCGCTCCGAAGTCCGCACGCGGGCCTCGCTGCCGGACGCGCTGGCCACCGGCAAGCGCATCATCGTCCCGTGGTGCAACGAGGCCGGCGAGTTGGAGCTGTTCCACTTGCAGAACATGGAGGAGCTAGCCGTCGGCATGTACAAGATTCTGGAGCCGAAGGCCGAGCTGCGGACGCTGCCCGAGAAGCACGTCCGCCCGGAAGACTTGGACTTGGTGATGGTCCCCGGCGTCGGCTTCGACCGCCGCGGCGCCCGCATGGGCCACGGCAAGGGCTACTACGACAAGCTCCTGCAACACGCCCGCCCCGACACCCCGCTGGTGGCCCTGGCGTTCGAGTGCCAAATGTTCCCCGAGATCCCGACCGCCGGCCACGACATCTTCATGGACCAGATCATCACCGAGATGGCGGTCTATGAGGGGAGGGGGCGGAAGGAGGGGTGAGGGATAGGGGATAGGGGTGAGAGGAAAGACAACAGCAAAAAAGGTGAGCCGAGCGGCGTCAGCCGCCGGGTGATGGACTTAAACCTCAC
>JAYTTY010000051.1:0-2953 GCA_043744795.1 Zavarzinella sp.
GGGCGCCGGAGTGTAGCCCGTGGGTGAGGCTCGGCGAACCCCGGGATCCCCGCGGGCGAGGCGTCGCGAACCCCGAGAGTGGGCCGCGTCGCGGGTCAACAAATTTCATATGGAAGGGTTACGCCGCTTTCGGAGCCTCCATGACGTCCACCGCCGTCCTGCTCATCACCTGCCCGGACACGCGCGGCATCGTCGCGGCCGTCAGCGAGTTCTTGTACACGAACGCCGCCAACATCTTGCACGCCGACCAACACCAGGACGCGGAGCGGGCGCTCTTCTTCATGCGCGTCGAGTGGGACTTGACCGGCTTCGCCCTCGCCCCCGGGGAGTTTGCGGGCCGCTTCCAAGCCATTGCCGACCGCTTCCGGATGGCGTGGCGGTTCGAGACCACCGACCGCCGGCCGCGGGTCGCGCTGTTCGTCTCCAAGTACGACCACTGCCTGCAAGACCTGCTGTACCGGCACCAGAGCGGCGAGTTGCCGTGCGACATCCCGCTGATCGTCGGCAACCACCCCGACGCCAAGCGCTGGGCCGACTTTCACGGCGTCCCCTTCCGCCACGTCCCCGTCGAACCCGGCAAGAAGGCGGAGGCCGAGGCGACGCAGCACGCCCTGCTGCGGGACCACGGCATCGACCTCGTCGTCCTCGCCCGCTACATGCAGGTGCTGTCCCCGGATTTCGTGGGCCGATACCCCGGCCGCATCATCAACGTGCACCACTCGTTCCTGCCGGCCTTCAGCGGGGCGAAGCCGTACCACCGGGCGTTCGCGCGCGGCGTGAAGCTCATCGGCGCCACCAGCCACTACGTCACGGACGAACTCGACGAAGGCCCGATCATCGAGCAAGACGTGGTCCGCATCTCCCACCGCGACGGCCTCGCCGACCTACTGGAGAAGGGCAAAGACTTGGAAAAAGCCGTCTTGTCGCGGGCCGTCCGCTGGCACATCGGCCACCGCATTCTGGTGTACGACCGCAAGACGGTGGTGTTCGACTGAGCGGGCCGGCTGCGGAAACACCGTCGCGGCTTGTTCCATTCGCCCCCAGCGATACACCACATGCAGACACGCATTTTCGTCGGCGACCCCGCGGAGGCATCAATTTCCACGTTCATCCCCCAGCGGGACCCCCGCGCCGCCGCGCGGGCGGCCGGCCTCGGCAAGGCCCGCGCGCAGTACGCATTCAACTTCGACTTCCTGTCCCCGCTCGCGATCATCGACCGCGTCCCGCCCGAGCACGAATTTTCCCACGAGTGGCTGAAAGTGGTCGGGGAGCGCGTCGTGCACACGCTCGGGAACCGCTTCGAACTCGAAGGGCACAACCGCCTCGCCGAATACTTCCGGACGAAGCACTCGCTGCTGGGCGAGGCCCTGCGGGTCGGGACGTCGCTCTTCGTCGGCGTCCTGCGGGAGATTGTCCAGGAGGCACTGAAGTTCATGGGCCGGGCGAGCGCGGCGCCCACAGTCGCGGCGAGCATGGACGAGTACCGGAACATGTTCCAGGCCATCGGCCTGCCGCCGGTCCCGTTCGGCCTCGAGTCGGACGCCATGTTCGCCGTCATGCGCCTGGCCGGCCCGAACCCGCTGATGTTGCAGCGCGTGAGCCACCTCGACGACCGCTTCCCGGTCACGGAGGCGATTTATCAGGCCGTCGTCCCCGGGGACACGTTGGCGGCGGCGGCGGCCGAGGCCCGCCTGTACTTGGCCGACTATTTCGCGCTGGACGGCGCCGAACTCGGCGTCTTCCCGCACAACCGGCAGAAGTACGTGTACGCTCCGCTCGCCCTGTTCGTCGTGGACAAGCGGACCCGCGAACTGCGGCCCGTGGCCGTGCAGTGCAAGCAAGTCCCCGGGCCGGACAACCCGGTCTTCACGCCGGACGACGGCGTGAACTGGCTGATGGCCAAGACGATCGTTGAGATCGCGGACGGCAACTACCACGAGACCGTCTCGCACCTCGGCCGCACGCACCTGCTCATCGAGCCGTTCGTCATCTGCACCTACCGGCAACTGGCCCCGGCCCACCCGCTGTTCCAACTGCTGGCCCCGCACTTCGAAGGGACGCTGGCGATCAACGACGCCGCCTGGCGCCACCTGATCGCCAACAAGGGGGCGGTGGACAAGCTGTGCGCGGTCACGCTCAAGGGCGCGCAGCGGCTGACGGCCGACGGCGTGCGGACGTGCCTGTTCAACGAGGCGATGCTGCCGAAGGCCCTGAAGGCCCGCGGCGTGGACGACGCGGCCGCCCTACCGTCCTACGCCTACCGCGACGACGCCATGCCGTACTGGACCGCAATCTGGGAGTGGGTCGCCGACTACTTGCCGCTGTACTACGAGTCGGACGCCGACGTGGCGGCCGACCCGGAGTTGATGGCGTGGATGACGGAGATCAGCGCCGAGCAGGGGGGCCGCGTCCGCGGGTTCGGCCCCGCCGGCGCCGAGCCGACGCTGGCGTATTTGATCGACGCGGTAACGATGGTGATTTACACGTGCAGCGTCCAGCACGCGGCCGTCAACTTCCCGCAGTACGACGTGATGAGCTACACCCCGGCGATGCCGCTGGCCGGCTACGCCCCCGCCCCGACGACCAAGAAGGGGGGCACGGAGGCCGACTTGTTGGCCATGCTGCCGCCGGTGGACATGGCCGAATTGCAGATGGAACTCGGCTACATCCTCGGGACGGTCCACTACACCACGCTCGGCCAATACCCCGCGGGGCACTTCGCCGACCCGCGCGTGGCCGAGCCGCTGGCCCGCTTCCAAGCCCGCCTGGCCGAAATCGACGCGACCATCGCCGAACGGAATCAGACGCGGCGGTACTACCCGTACCTGAAGCTCGACGGCATCCCGCAGAGCATCAACATTTGAGACCTCGTCAGGGACGTGGCCCGATGTTCGGGTTTTCAGCTCCAACGGAGCGCCCGCTCGTAGCCAGGCCCGGGAGGGCCTGGTCAGCC
>JAYTTY010000052.1:0-2951 GCA_043744795.1 Zavarzinella sp.
GCGACGGATGCCAACAGCGACCCCCGCCTAAATTTCCCTCTGCCCCGGCCGGAAACCTACCCTTGTAAGGGGGCCGGGGGTGAGGTTGCCTTTCGCGGCCTTCCCCCCATCTCCCCCTCCCCGCCTCACCGCGCGCCACGTTCGCCTTGCACCCAATCCCGCGCCACGCTATGGGGAACCAATTCTCGGCGGAGGATTCCCCATGTCGAAGCTCTTCATCCCCGGCGTCTGTCTGCTCGCGGCCGGCCTCGCCGGGTGCGTGGCCCCGGACGGCACGACCCAGATGCCGTGGGACGCGATCTCGCGCCGCGACGAGCGCGGGCCGGACCTGACGAAGACGCCGGCGGCCTCCGCGAAGGCGGCGACGCGGGTGGATGCCGTCGGGGGTAAAGTGGCGGCCGCCAACTCGGCCGACTTGGCCAAGCGGCCGGTGTTCTTCACGGCCGGCGTGCCCGAGTTGTTGCTGTTCTCCAAGAGCGACGGCCAGATCGTCGTCAGCGAAGGCCTCGTCAACCGCTGCGAGACGGACGACGACCTCGCGGCCCTGCTGGCCGCCGAACTCGGCAAGATGGCCGCCCGCGCGCACGCCGACGCCCCGCGGGCGGAAGACCTGCCGCCGGACCCGGGCCTGCACACCGACGTAGTCGGCGGCCGCATGGACCCGGACCAGACGCGCCTCGCCGAGCAGGGGCTGATGGGCCGTCGCCCGGCCGGCGACCGCCGCGCCCGCCCGCCGGCCGGGCCGGACCCGACGGTCCTGAGCCGCGGCTACCTGAAGAAGGCCGGCTACGACCCCGAGGCCCTGCAACACGTGGAGCCGTGGCTGAAAGAAGCCGCCGAGAACGCCGACCGCCGCGACTTCATGAAGGGCCGCTGACGCTTGCCGCCCGCCGGAAACGGGATAGTGTGTGGGCAGGTTCGCCTGTTCCGCCAACTCTCCGGGTTCCGCCATGAAATTCACGCGCCGCTTCTTCCTCCTCACGCCCGCCGCCCTCCTCGGCGCGCTCGGCACGTCCTGCACCAAGAGCACCGGCAAGGTGAAGGTCGCCATCGTGACCAACATGCCGGCCGAGTTCTGGTCCATCTGCGAGAAGGGGGCCAAGGACGCCGGCGAGAAGTACGGCGTGGACGTCATCTTCAAGATGCCCGAGAAGAACGAGGCCGGCCTCCAGCGCGACATCGTCAACGAACTGGTCCGCCAAGGCGTGAGCGGGATCGCGGTCAGCGTCATCAACCCGGAAGAGCAGACGCCGGACCTGAAGCGCGTCGGCCAGCAAGTCAACCTCATCACGATGGACAACGACGCCGAAGACACCGGCCGGCTGTGCTACATCGGCACGGACAACTACGACGCCGGCAAGGCCGCCGGCCGCCTGGTGAAGGAAGTGATGCCGCAGGGCGGGACCGTCGCCATCTTCGTCGGCAACCAGACTTCCCTGAACGCCCAACAGCGCTTCCACGGCGTGGTGGACGAACTGGCCGGGCAGAAGGACGCCAAGGGGCCGAAGTACGGCGCCTACACGCTGCTGAAGGGGGAGCCGTACACGGACGGCGGCAAGCCGGCGGACTCCTTGGACAACGCCAAGGACGCGCTGGAAAAGATGGCCGGCGCCCAAGACATCTGCATGGTCGGCCTGTACGCCTACAACCCGCCGGCCATCCTGGAGGCCGTGAAGTCCAAGAAGCTGACGGGCAAGGTGAAGATCGTCGGCTTCGACGAGGACGCGGCGACGCTGGACGCCATCGCCGCCGGCGACATTTACGGGACCGTGGTGCAGGACCCGTACAACTTCGGCTACAAGTCGGTCGAGATCCTCGCCACCCTCGCCAAGACCGGCGACAAGAGCAACCTGCCCAAGGACGCCATCCCCGTCCGCGTGATCGTCAAGGAAGGGGCGAAAGACCCGGTGACGGGCCGCGACCGCATCGCCGCGACGCAGTTCGCCGCCGACTTGAAGAAGCTGGTGGGGAAGTGAATGACCAAGGACCAATGAAAACCAAGTGAGCCGAGCGGCGTCAGCCGCCGGGCGATTTGGTTTTCAGCCCCAACGGGGCGCTGAGTTGTAGCCAGGCCAGGGAGGACTTGAAAAGAGACACGCCCCACGCCGCCAGAATGTCGTCACTCGGCGTCCAGCCCCGCGAACAGCGTGGAGCCGACGCGCACCAGCGTGCCGCCTTCTTCGACGGCCACCTCAAAGTCGCCGGACATGCCCATCGACAACTCGGGCAGGTCCAAGCCCCATTCTTGGCGAAGCCGGTTTCGCAGTTCCCGCATCTCGCGGAACGCCGGCCGGGCCGCTTCCGGGTCGGCGGCGTCGGCGGCCATGCCCATCAGGCCGACGACTTCGCCGGGGAAGGCCAGAACCCATTCTCGCAGCGCCGGGACTTCGCCAAACGTGAAGCCGTGCTTCTGCTCTTCGCGGCTGGCGTTCACTTGCAGCAAGATTCGCGGCCGCACGTTCAACTTCCGCGCGGCGGCCGCGACCGCGTCCAGCAATCGCGGCGAATCGACACTGTGAATCAGGCCCGCCAACGGCAGCGTCTCTTCTACCTTGTTCCGCTGCAAGTGGCCGATCATGTGCCAGCGCACGCCGGGGACCGCCGCCGCCTTGCGGCGCAACTCCTGCGGCCGGCTCTCGCCCAGGTCCGCGACGCCCAACCCCGGCATCAACCCTGCAACCCGCGGGGACACCGTCTTGGTGACGGCCACCAGCGTGACGGCTTCCCGCGGCCGATTGGCCCGCGCGCACGCGGCGGCGAGGCGCGCTTCGACGGCGGCGAGGCGGGTTTGCAGGTCGGCGAGCAGGTCGGCGTCGGTCATCGGGTTCCCGGTTTGGTTCCCCCTCTCCGCTTCGGAGAGGGGGCTAGGGGGCTTACAGGGGTAGGTCAGGCGAGAGCGAAGAATTCAGGCGGAAGTCGCAATAGTGCGACCATGCCGCGTTTTCTCGATG
>JAYTTY010000053.1:0-11558 GCA_043744795.1 Zavarzinella sp.
AAACAAGCCGGATCAACGAGTGTTGATTTGTTCACCAAGCCAAAAAACTGGCTCCGGCAACGGGGACAATGCGCCCTGAAAAGTGCGAAAGACTAGTCGGAACCCACTCACGCCATCGCCGGATCGCTGACAGCGGGGGAGACGGGCCTCGCAGGCTCGCCCTCAGTCCACTGACGCGGCCGGTTCCTCCAGTCGCTAACGCTACTGGCTCGCCTTCCTCACTGCGCTCGGCGAATGCCTGCCCCTCGTCCGCGATGCCCGGCAAGTCCAGTTACGTCAGATACTCGCGGTCCTTCCGCCCCGTGGGCAGGGCGCCGGCGCGGCAAGGGCAAATGGATGACCCGTAGCGTCAACTTCTCTGCCAGCTACTGCGGAATTGATAACCACGTTGAAAGTAGCCGTCACTTTTAGCCTCATGATGTCTCTTGACTAAATTTAGTCAGTCTACTAAATTTAGTTGATCGCCATACAAGCAGTGAATATGAGGCCGTCCATGAGCCAGCCGTTCCAGAATCCGTTTCGGCCGGGGGCGGGGCACCGGCCCCCGTACCTCGCCGGGCGGGAGGCCGAGAAGCAGGAGTTCCGCCGGCTGCTCGGCCAGCCGGTCATTCTCGAAAACCTGGTGCTGACCGGGCTGCGCGGGGTCGGCAAAACAGTGCTAATGGAGGAGTTGAAGCCCCTCGCCATCGCGGCCGACTGGCTGTGGGTCGGCACGGACTTGTCCGAGGCGAGTAGCCTGACGGAAGAGGCCATCGCCGTCCGGCTGCTAACTGACCTGGCCGTGGTCACGGCCGGGTGGGTAGTGTCAAAGGCCGAGATGCCGACCGGCGTCGGGTTCGCGGCCACCGTCGAGTCGGTGGACATCCCACTGGACTACGCCGTGCTGGAGGCGGTCTACACGAAGACGCGCGGGCTGGTCGCCGACAAGTTGAAGGCCGTGCTGGAGGTCGTGTGGGGGGTGGTCAAGGCGAAGAAGAGGGGGATTGTCTTCGCGTACGACGAGGCCCAGAACTTGGCCGACCACGCGGGCGAGAAGCACTACCCGCTGTCGCTGCTGCTGGACGTCTTCCAGTCCGTCCAGCGGAAAGACATCCCGTTCATGCTCGTGCTGGTCGGCCTGCCGCCACTGTTCCCGAAGCTAGTGGACGCCCGGACGTTTGCCGAGCGAATGTTCCGCGTCGTCGTCCTCGGCCGGCTCGACGCCCCGGCGGCCCGCGACGCCATCAAAAAGCCGATCGCGGCCGCGGCCTGCCCGGTCCGGCTGTCCGACCGCTTCGTCGGCGAAATCGTCACGGAGTCCGGCGGCTACCCGTACTTCATCCAATTCTTTTGCCGGGAGGTGTACGACCTGCTTGTCCAGCACCGGAACCGGACGGGGGGCCTCCCGCGCCACGTCGACCTGTCGGCCGTCAAGAAGAAACTCGACACCGACTTCTTCGCCGGCCGGTGGGGCCGCTGCACCGACCGTCAACGGGACTTGTTGCTCGTCATTGCCGTCGTGCTGACCGACAAGGCCGAATTCAGCGGTCAAGAGATCGCCGAAGGGTCCAAGACGGCGGTTGCGGCGGGGCGAATCGACAAGCCGTTCGGGGCCAGCCACATCAGCCAGTTGCTGTCCGCCCTGTCCGACGCCGGCCTCGTCTACAAGAATCGCCACGGCCGGTATTCCTTGGCCGTCCCACTTTTTGAGCAGTTCATCCAGCGGCAATTCGGATAACGGTCGCCCGACGTAAACGGGCCAAGAATGCTGCAATCACTCCTCGTCCGCGATGTCCGGCAGTTCCAACTTCTTCAAATACTCTCGTTCCTTCTTGCGCATCGCTGCCTTGTCCTTGGGATTGCGGTCGTCGTAGCCGCACAAGTGGAGGACGCCGTGGATGACGTAGAGGCAGAGTTCGGTGTGCACGTCGTGGCCGCGGTCTGCGGCTTCGCGCTGGGCGACGTTTGCCCCCAACACCAACTCGCCTTCGAGCTTCTTGGCCTTGGGGTTGCTGAGGGGGAAGGTGATCACGTCCGTCGGGCCGTCGTGGTCGAGGAAGCGCTTGTTGATCTCGGCGATCTTGTCGTCCGTCACCAGGGCGAGGCTGATCTTGGCCTCCTTGACGCCTTCGCCTTCCAGCACGGTGCGGGCCGAGAGTTTCAGGCGGGCGTAGTCGGGTTCCAAGATTTCGTAGGGGTTGGCCACGCTGATGCTGATCATTCGTGCTCCTCGTCGGCGGGGCCGTCGACGGGCGTCGGCAACTCCAGCGGCTTGAGGCCCAGCGGGACGCGGGCCAGCGACACTTCGTTCATCAGGAACAGGCGGGTCTTCATCTGGTCGGCGAGGATTTCCGGCGGGACGATGATCGGCTCGCGGAAGCCGATCTCGATGCGGCCGAAATTCTTCAGCCCCTTGTTCTTCAGCGGCGGCCCGCCCTTGTGCGAGACGACGCTGCCCCAGCCCCCCTCGATCCAACAGGCCATCACCGGCGTCTGCGGGCGGGCGGCCAGAATTTGCCACACGCCGCGGCCGAAGCGGCGCATGAGAATTTCTTCCTTGCGGCGCAGGTAGCCCTCGGGGAAGATCATCACGCAGTTGCCGCGGCCCAGTTCGGCGATGGCCTCCTGAATCTCGGGGGCCTCCTTGCGGTAGCGCGAGTCCGGCACGCGGATCGTCCCCATGACATACTTCATCACCAAGCTGATGACCGGCAGGTCGTAAAAGGTGCTGGTCATCATCGGCGTACACGGGGCCTGTTGGGCGTTCGCCAGCCACAGCGGGTCGAACCAGGCGGCGTGGTTGGCGATGAACAGGACCGGCTCGCGCCGCACCGGCAGTTTCAGCAGCCCCGGGCCGCGGCAATGCACGTGGTACATCGGCAGCATGAAGAAGCCCATCGTCCCCTCCATCAGCGGCCGGAACAGGGCCGTCCAGCCGACGACGGTCATCACGGCCGTGCCGCCGAGCAGCAGATACAGGCAGGCGGAAGCGATGTCATCGACGCGGCCGCCGAGCAGGCCCACGGCCCCGGCGAGGGCGACGCCGGCCGCCGCCCCGCCGAAGAGCCACATGGCCGCGACCCCGTGCCAGCCCGGCGGGGTCCAGTTCGACACCCAGTTCCACAGCGGGCTAATCACGGCCCCGAAGCACGCCCCCAACAGCAGAATCGGCGTCTCCCGCGACTCGCCGACCAGCAGCCAGCCGGCGCAGAACGTGGCGAGGGCGGCGGCGTGCCCGAAGATGTAGCCGTTGCGGTAGGTGTTCGGGTGCAGCAGGCAGCACGCCCAGCCGATCAACAGGCCGAGGGCGAAGCGGTTGCCGCGCGCCCACACTTCGGCATACGCCTGCGGCGGCGCGGCCTGACCCAAGCCGGTCCGCAAGACCCACACGCCGGTCAGCGTGATGAGGAACGCCACGAGGGCGAACATCATCAGCGGGTAGCGCGTGTAAGGTTCCTTCCACAGAATGCGCGAGCCGGCGACGAGGGTCTTCACCATGCCCCCGTCGCTCTTGGTCTCCGACGGCGGCAGGCCCATCGGCAATAAAGCCCCGCTGACGGCGACGGCCGCCAGCAACAACTTCACCGCCGCCACCGGGTCGGCGGCGCTGCCCCACTGGAACACGAAGCCGATTCCGCCCAGGAAAGCCCCGAGGATCACAAGGGTCACGAACGCCCACAAGTAGGCATATTTGCGGATCTTCAAATGGAACTTGAGTTCCGTGAGGACGACGTGGGCGATCATCAAATACTGCACGGTGAACAGCGAGATCAGCGCCGCGTAACTCAGCCACGGCTGCCCCGCCGGGTCCAAGTACGGGATCAGCAGCAACCCGAAAATGATGACGGTGACGGTGAACAGCAACGGCCGCCGGAACCCGGACTGGGCGACGTACCCCATCAGCGGGGCGAACAGCACCGCCGGCAGCGCCAGCAGCAACAGCCACGGCGTCGTGGGACTCGTCCCCTGGTGGTCGACGTGCCCCTCGGCCAACGCCCGCCACGTAAAGAAGGCCAAGACCGTGGCGGCCCAGACGATCAGGCCGACGGCCAGCGTGAGGCCGAGGAAGCGGAGGCGGAGGACGAGCGGGGAAGTCATCAAGGGAGTTTACGAAACGCGATGGGGCGGGAACGTGTTTCAATGAAGCGAAGCGCATCGGGACTTCCGCCGGGAGCCGCCAGCGTCGCTTAACCGGCGGTCCAGTGATTGGGGCTTGGTATACTTGTCAAGACGCGGGCCACGGCTCTCGCGCCCCGGGGACTTCCCCACCCTCGATGATCAAAGGTTTCCAATGATGCGTCCCCTCCTCATCGCTCTCACGGTCCTCGCCCCCCTGTCCGCGGCCGACCCGATCAAGGTCGGCATCGTCGGGTTGGACAACTACCAGGCGGTGGACTTTGCCCAGATGTTCCACAACCCGAAGGCGGCCGGGGACTTGGCCGGCCTTCAGGTCGTCGCCGCGTTTCCGGCCGGCAGCCCGGACATTGAGGAGAGCGTCCGCGAGTTGCCGAAGTGGACGGAGGGGATCAAGAAGCTCAAGGTGGAGGTCGTCGGGTCGATCGACGAGGTGGTGAAGCGCGTCGATGCCGTGATGGTGATGAGCGTGGACGGCCGGGCGCACTTGGAACAACTCAAGCCGATCTTGAAGGCCGGCAAGCCCGTCTACATCGGCCGGCCGCTGGCGGCCTCGCTCGCGGACGCGGTCGAAATCTACCGGCTGGCGGCCGAGTACAAGACGCCGATCTTCTCCTGCTCGCAGCACCGCTTCAGCCCCGGCTTCATCGGCATGCGGAACCACGAAGATGTCGGCGAGGTGCTGGGCTGCGACGTGTACGGCGGCTGCCCGCGCGAGCCGCACCACCCGGACCTGTTCTGGCACGGCGTCCACGGCGTCGAGACGCTGTACACGGTCATGGGGCCGGGCTGCGTGTCCGTCACCCGCACGTCCACCGATGTCGCGGACGTGGTGACGGGCGTGTGGAAGGACGGCCGCGTCGGCACCTACCGCGGCATCCGCAAGGGCGCCCCGAAGTACAGCGCCACGGTGTTCGGCACGAAGGGCGTGTCCGCGGCCGGCGTCTACGGCCACGGCGTCCCGGTGAAGGGCGTCGTCCCGACCAACGACAAGTACATGGCCTACGAGGCGACCGCCGCCGAGGTCGCCAAGTTCTTCAAGACCCGCACGCCCCCGGTCAGCGCCGCCGAGACGACCGAGGTGTTCGCCTTCATGGAAGCGGCCGAGGAGAGCAAGCGGCAGAACGGGGCGGCGGTGAAGTTGGAAGCGGTGTTGGCGAAGGCGCAAAAGCCGGCCCGTTGAATTGAAAATGCGAAAGACGGATTTGCCGCCAAGACGCCAAGGACGCCAAGAAAACCAAAGTTGAAATGGTCTTCTTGGCGTCCTTGGCGTCTTGGCGGCAAATCCGTCTTTCGTCTGGTATTCGGGTCAAGCCACCGTGTTCACCAGCGTGCCGATGCCATCGATCGTGATGTGGATCACGTCCCCGCTCGCCAACGTGAAGGCGTCCGGAGGGACGATGCCGGTGCCGGTCATTAACAAAACGCCGTCGGGGAAGCTCATTTCTTTGCCGAGCCATTCGACCAAGACTTCCGGGGTGCGGGCCATCATGCCGAGGTTGGTGGTCCCCTCGAACGCCGGTTGGCCGCCGCGCTCGATCTTGAGCTTGATGGTCACTTCCGGCAGCGGCGGCATGGCCCCGGCCAGCGTGATGACGGGGCCGAGGGCGCAGGAGCCGTCGTAGATTTTCGCCTGCGGCAGGTAGAGGGGGTTTTCGCCTTCGATGTCGCGGGAGGACATGTCGTTCCCCGCCGTGTAGCCGACGATCTTCATGGCCGGGGAGATCACCAGCGTCAATTCCGGCTCGGGCACGTTCCACTTGCCGTCGGCCCGGATACGGACGGCCCCGCCCGTCGGCACGGCCCGCCACGCGGCCGCCTTCATGAACAGCTCCGGCCGGTCGGCCGAGTACACCTTGTCGTAGAAACTCGCGGCCCCGGCCGATTCTTCCTGGCGGGCGATCTTACTGCGCTTGTAGGTGACGCCGGCCGCCCAAATTTCTTGCCGGTCCACGGGGGGGAGCATGGTGATGTCCGCGAGCGGGACGCCGGCCGGGTTGGCAGCGCGTTGGATGGCCGCCTGGATTTCCGGGTCCGGGGCGGCGAGCAGGTCACCGAGCGTTGCCGGCCACGCGAAGGCGTGGAACTTGCCGTTGGCGACGGCCCCGAACTGGACGGCGCCGGCGGCCGTGCGGACCTTGGCCAACTGCATGTGACGATCTCGGACGGGTGGATAATGTTGGTCGGATTCTATGGCGGGCGGGGGTGAGAGTCACGCCTTCACGCGGCCTTGGGCGAATGGCCGCACCCACCGCGCGCCGGCGGGCCTCTGTCTTCGTTGGAGTCCCGGCTTCAGCCGGTCGTCGAGATTCTCACCGACAAATGGCTGTCTGTCGTGTCGGCCGGCCTTCCGCCCAAGACCGGCTGAAGCCGGGACTCCAACGAAATCCCAGACCGGCGGCCGCGCGATTGGTGCAGCCATTCGCCGTTGACCGGGGCTTTCGTCACTTCTTCTTCGCTTTCGCCTTCACCCCCAGCGGCACGTCCGGGAACTCGCACAGGGGCTTGCTCGTCGTCGGCTCGGCCAAGATCTCGGCCAGCGTGCTGGTGCGGAAGGCGGCCTCCACGGTCGCCATCGCGTCGTCCATGCGCTTGTGCAGCGGGCAGAGGTTGACGCCGTGCGAGGAAATCCCGAGCGGACACGTCTTGATGCGCCGGATCGGCTCGACGGCGTTCACCACTGCGTAGATGGTCAACTCGGCCGGGGTCTTCGCCAGGGAGATGCCGCCGCCGATGCCGCGCTGCGACTTGGTGATGCCCTGCCGGTTCAGCCCCTGCAAAATCTTGGCCAGGTACGGGGCCGGCACCTTCGTCGCGGCGGCCATGTCCTCCGTCGTGGACGGCTCGGCGGTGTGGTCGGCGAGGTAGATCACGGCCCGCAGGGCGTACTCGACGGTTTGGGAAAACACGGGCGGCCTCAAGAATTCCGGTCGATTTCGGTGTTGCTTTCCATCATACGGCGGTTACACTGAGAGTTAAATAGGACATTTTGATCCGATTTGCCGATTCTGGGAGAAGTGTGATGACGACAATCGACGAGCCGCGGTTGGAGACGGACGCGGGATACCGCTTCGGGTACGTGGCCGAGTTCATGGGCTTCGGCGAGGCCGACATTGCCGCCATCCACGGGGCGGCCGCCCGACTGGCCCCGCTGGTGCCGGGCTTGGTGGACGCCGTGTACGTGAAGTTGCACCAGTACACGGCGACGTGGCGGCACTTCATCCCCAAGCAGGCCGGCTTCACCGGCGGCCTGCCGGCGGACTTGGACGACCTGCCGCTGGACCACCCGGTCATCGCGTTCCGCAAGCAACACCTGACCCGCTACCTCGTGGCCCTCGTCACCAAGCCGTACGACGGCACGATGGTCGAGTACCTCGACACGGTCGGCAAGATGCACACGGCCAAGGCCGGGTCGAAGGATGTCCACGTCCCGCTGGTGCAGATGAACGCCCTGCTCGGCTTCGTGGCCGACGCCCTGACGGCGACGATTATGGGGTTGGGGCTGGACCGGGCCGCGGAGATCGCTGCTGTGCGGGCGTTCGGGAAGTTGTTGTGGGTTCAGAACGACTTGATTAATCGGCACTACGCGGCGGCGTAAGTGTTTGGGACAAATGGCGCAACCGGCAGAAGGGCGGTCGCGGCAGGGCATCGTCGCTTTTCGCTCCGCGAAAAGTCTGGTCTTCCCCCACGGGTGACCGGCCCCCCGGGCGGGACGCCGGACTTTTCGCGGAGCGAAAAGCGACGATGCTTACGCCCGGCCCGTCGCTTCCGAATGTTCGCGGTTGTCTTGGCGAGCCATGAGTGAGCGATTGGAGTGTTGGGCGGTCACCCACTCCAATCGCTCACGCTCATGGCTCGCCAAAACGAATTCACTTCACGATCACCCGTAAATCCTTCACCGGCCCCACATCGGGGATGATGCGGACGGCGTACAGGCCGGGCTTGGCGCCGGCGGTCACGTCGAGGGTGAACTCGCGGTCGTTTTCCTTGAGCGTGATCTTGGGGACCACCACCAGGTCGCTGCCGGGGGACGGCTCGAACTTGATCTCGTACTTCTCGCTGTACGCCGGGCCGATCACCACCGGGATGCGGACGCTGACCTTCTGGCCGGCGGGGATGGCCACCGGGGCGTTCGGGACGCGCAGGTTGATGGCCTCGATCAAGTTCGTCTCCTGCCGGCCCCACTCCTCGATGTACGCCTTCCCTTGGCGGAGGAGTTTCAGCAGGGCCTCGGCGTCCGTGATGACCTTCTTGAAGTCCAGGCCTTGGCCGATGCCGCTGCGGATGTCACGCAGTTTTTCGAGCAGGAGCGTCAGCTTCTGTTGGGCGGCGAACACTTGGGCGGCCTCCGGCGCGCGGTTCTGGTTCACGGCCCCGTGGACGGCCTCGTAGTCCTTCTCGGCGTCGGGGAACTCGCGGTCCAGCACGGCGCCCAGTTTGTCCACGATCTTCGTCTTGGTGGACTCGATCAGGTTCCGCTCCATGCGGTTCGTCTTGTACTCCAGCAGGATGCCGTTGTACTTGGCGTTCACTTCGCTGGTCTTGTTCTTGGCGGCCGTCAGAAGCTCGAACATGTCGTTCGTGGCCGACTGCTCGGACGCGAACTGGTCGGGGTTTTGCAGCGAGCCGACGCGGCCGGTGAAGGAGCGGTACTTGTTGTCCATCTCCGCCAGCTTCTTAATCACGTCTTCCAACTCGTCGGCCAGCTTGGCCTCGTCCACGGCGATGCGGGCCAGCAGTTCCGCGTTGGAGACGAGGCGGAACACCAGCGTCTCCTTGTTCTGGGACACCCCCGGCTTGGCGGCGTCCACGTTCGTGTCCACGGCGATCACGTTGAGCGTCAGCAGGTAGTTCCGCTGCACCTCGTTCTCGCTCTCGCGGCGCAGGCCGGGGACGGCCCGCTTCAGGTCGAATGAATACTTCGGCTCCTCGCGGTCCTCGTCCGCGTAGCGCGGCTCGTTCTCGGAGGCGCGGTAGTCGAGGCGGTTGATGACGCGCAGGTCCGGGCCGACCGGGCGGGGCTTTTGGAGGCGGTCTTTGATCTGGCCCAGCGTGTCCATGCGGGCCGTGAAGTCGCCGACGAACGCCTTCACCGGGGCGAACGTGTCCACGACGGCCTTGTCCGACTTGATCTTGTCGTAGGTCGAGGCGTAGACGGCCGCCCGGTGCAGGGCCGTGCCGATGCTCGGGAACACGGGCACCTGGCCCCAGAAGTAGGTGGCGTACTCGGCCCGCTTCTGCGTGACGGCGGCCGGCTCGATCTCGTAGTAGCTGAACACGTAGTCCACGCGGTTCAGGCCATTGTCGTCGGTGATCGTGCTGCCGGGGGTGGCCCCGCTGCCGGGCTTGAACGGGATGAGGGCCTGCGGCGTGCAGAGGTACACGCCGTCCGCCTTGCGGATGATGTCCACCTCGACGTTCACTTCCGGCGGGCGGTCTTCCTTCACGACCACTTGCACGAGCCGCTTGGAACTGACGCCGTCCGTGTCCTTCAGGTAGATGTCGAACTCGGTCTGCCGGGTGACGGCGGTGTTCTTCGCGGCCGAGAAGGTGAAGTCGAAGCGGGTGCCGTCCTGAACCGAGAGCGAGATCGCGTCGGGGTCTGCATTTTCAATCTCCACGCCGGGGAACTTGCCGGGCTTCGGCAGCAGCTTTACTTCCACCAGTGGCTTGTCCGACCGGCCCTTGAGCACGAAGTCCGTCCCGGCCGGGATGTCGAAGCGGGAGCGGTCCCCGGTCAGGGACACCGGCTGGTCGGGCACCACTTGCTTCAGCCCCTTGAGCAATTTCGGGTTGGACAGGTACGGCTTCTGGTCCTTCTCCAACTCCTTCTCTTCCACGTAGGGGGCGCGGTGGTAGAGGTAGGCCGGCTGGTACTCGTCGCGGTTGAGCTCTTGCAGCATCGGCGGCGGCACCAGCGTGATGCGGCGGGCCGGCGTGCTGAAGTTCTCGCCGCGCACGTCGAACGTGACGGACTCCGTGATGTCCTTGTCCTTCGACCCGGAGGTGAGGACGACGAAGTACACGTTGTTCGGCTCGCCCTTCATCTTGCGGTCGAAGTTCGTCTTCAGGCCCCACGCCCGGATCTCGGCGTCTTCGGGGATGCGCAGTTGCCGCAGTTGCCGGGACATGCTCGGCTCGGCGGCCCGCGCCGCCAACTTGTCGAACGTCGCCCGGACGGCGGCCAATTGGGCCTCGAACGTCTCGCCCAGCATGGCGCCGACTTCCTCGTTCTGGAGGAAGACCTGCTCCACGCGGTCGGCCGGCCACTGGGCCGGGTCTTCCGGCACGCCGGCCAAGTCGAACGGCATCGCCGGGGCGGTGAACGGGTGGGCTGCCCCGTAAACGAACGGCCCCAGGTCCACGGCGTAGCGGGCGTCCCGCACGGGCTGCAACGGCAGGGCCGGAATCAATTCCCCCGGCAGCGCCTTCGCCACGTCGGCCCACGTCAGCGGCCGCCAACCGGCCGGGGCGGCGCTGTCGGCCCACACCCACTTGTACGCGGCCACGCGCACCTTCACGTCCTGCCCGCGGACGATGCGCAACTCGTCGCCGGGGAAGTCCACCAGTTCGAGGTACGCCCGCCGCGGCCACGGGGTGTTCATCAGCATCACGTCCCGCTCGGCGAGGATGGCCGACACATCCGTAAACTCGCGGTAGAACGCGACCGGCCCGGTGCGGGTGATCGCGCACACCGCCCCGGCCGTCAGGGCGAGGAACCCGAACGTCAGCAGGGCCAGCAGGGCCGTCTGCGTCCGCAGCCGCTTCCAGTTGAACACTTGGCTGACGGGCACCTGGTCCATCTTGGCCGTCACGTCCGCGACGGTCTTCTCAATCATCTGCGTGGAGTAGCCATACTCGCGGGCCTTGTCCAAGTCCGCGAGTTGGACGGCCGTGATGAGCCGGTCCCCGAGGATGGCCGGGAACCGCTTCTCCAAAATCAGCGCCAGCGACGACTGCGAGAAGTCCCGCGTCAGCCGCAGCAGCAGTTTCGAGACGACGACGGCCGCCAGCGCCGACCCGGCCAGAATCAGCGCGACGGCGCGCAGGGCCTTCGGGGCCTCCAGCGCCCAGTCGAACGTGAACAGCTTGAACGCCCCGTAGTCGATCAGCATGGCGGTCCAGAACCAGACGGCCAAGAACAGGCCGACGGCCAGGAGCGATTCGAGGACGACGTACCGCCGGATGACCCCGCGCAGGCGGGCCAGCGGGGAGGCGATCTTCGGGTTGGACGTGCGGTATTCGAGCATGAGACTGTTATCTTCGTAAGAACCAAAAACCAATACAAACCAACTTAGCCACGGATGGAACACGGATGGAACACGGATAAAATCCGAAGACGGAAACCATTTCTAAAACGAAGACGGATGAAAGGCACGGATGCGACACGGAACAAAAATCGAGCGGCATTGTCTTTTCCGTGTCGCATCCGTGCCTTTCATCCG
>JAYTTY010000054.1:0-11486 GCA_043744795.1 Zavarzinella sp.
CTTGCTCCCCCTCTCCGCGGCGGAGAGGGGGCCGGGGGGTGAGGTCTTTTGGGCCAAGCGAGGAGGAACGACTTATGTCCGTCGTCATAATGCCCGAACCAGACTCATCGGCTTGTCACAGTGGCAGTTTGTACCGACTCACCTTGGAGCAGTTCCACCGCATGATCGAGCACGATATTTTCGGAGATGAACGGGTGGAATTGCTCGACGGGCTGAGTTTCTGCCCGCGGCGTGACCGGGCGGCCACTCACCGCTTGATCGCCTTCGGCAACTCCCCGACCCCGTGCGGCCAGTCCACGGGGGCGTAGGCGATTTTCAGGTGCGGGGTTTCGACGCGCTTGCCCTTGGCGTGCGAACTGGCCATGACGGCGTCGAGGATTCCCGTGGTCAGCAGGGTGCGCTCGACTGGGTACGGGGCGTGGCCCGTGCGCACCATGAACTCGATGCCGCGGAGTTGTTGCGTGAAGTGGGCGAACGGGTCGTTGTTTTGCAGGAAAAACTTGCAACTGACGGGCTTGGCCTCCCCCTTCAGTTTGCCGGCGAAGATGAACGCCCCGCCGTCGCCCTCCGCCTCATGGACGTAGCCGTTGAGGACGGCGACGGCGCCCTTGAAGCCGTCGCGGTACTCGATGAGCCAGACGGCCGCGTCGGCCGCCTTGGCCGTCACCGCCCGGTAGTCGCCGGCCGCGTGGGCGATCAGGTGCTTCAGCGTCTCTTCCAGCAAGTCGCGGGAGAAGGCCCCAACGTCGCACGCCTTCCACATCGCCTCCCCGGTGACGACGCGCACGGCCGCCACGCCGGTCTCGCCGCCGGCCCGGCGCTCGGCCATGCACTGCAACCCTTCGAGGGCGTGGAAGCCGTAAGCCTCCGCCGGCCCGTACCCGAGGACGACGGCCTCCGTCAGCGGCGAGTTCTTCGCCAGCGTCAGGTCCGGCTTGCGCCACGTCACGGGGACGGACGACCCGGCCAGCAGCGGCACGCCGAGTTCCCGCGCCCGGTCGGACATCCACTTGGCGTCGGCCCACGTCGCCGCCAAGTGCTTGTCATTGAACACGGGCGCCGTCTGCTTGGCGCGCGCGAACGTCTTGCACACCTCTTCAAAGAACCGCCGCCGCGGGTACAGGATTTGGCCGACGGCGTTCGTCGGGTAGTCCCCGTGCTCGCCGATGTCCAACACCCCGGCGACGGCCAACTTCCCCGTGCCGAGGGTCAGCGCCTCATCAATGGTGGCGCAGAGTTTGAAGCCGTGCTTCTCTGCCAAGGCCCGGCTCATGTCGTTCTTGGGGAACTGATCGACGTACATTGACACGACCTTCAGCGGCAAGAGGTTCTTGCCGTCGTAGACCGGCCCTTCGAGGAGCTTGCCGACGATCACGTCCGCGTGGGAGTGCCGCCGGTACTCGGTGACGATCGCCGCGACGGGCTTCGGGTCAGACACGGGGACACGCGGGGGGAGGGGTGTCGGTATCGCCCAGCCAAAATTCGTCAGGCATCGGGTCATTGAAATTAGGCGCCATGATCATCGCCCCGGGGTTGAGGCCCATTACCCGTGGTTTGCGGTTCACGGCGTCGGCAGGGGTAGCAAGCGGATTCAATTTCAGATCGGGCTTGGCCGATCCCTCCCCGTCAATTGGCGCTGACATGCGCGTCTCCCCGTTGCGTGGTCCACTCCGCGAACGTGTATGGGTTGTCGGTCGTCAGCGTGCCGATTACCCGGCCGGCTTTCGCCAACACGCCGTCCATTTTCGCGTCCACGTCACGCCGAATTTCCGCGGATGCGAATGTCCAAATTGGATTCCACACGGGCCACGACGGTGGAATATGCGGCTCGACCAGTCCGATCAATTCCTCGAACGCCCCGTCGGGGAGCGCGCGGAGCGAATACGTCCGGCGGTCAATGTCGTCGGGCCGTCGTTCATTCTCCGTCAACAGAAACAGGTAGCACGGCCCCGAGTCCGTCAGTTGAACGACTCCTTCCTCGGCGCCGTCGTAATAGCCGAAAGTCATCAGGCGACTGACCCCTTGCCCGTACTCCGGCGTGGGAAGGTCGGTCCCGTGTTTGGCCATCGTTCCCATCGGTCAACTCCTTCCGAACAGGCGGTTGAACAGGTCCGCGAGTTCGTCCGTGACGGGGTCGGGCAGTTCCACGGTTCGGTGCAACGGGTCACGGCGGCTCGGGGTGTCATGCACCAAAAAGTATGGTTCTACGTCACTTCGCCGGCAAGTTCCGCCGGGCTTCGTTGTCGCTCTGGCAGTGGCGGACACTCCGTGAATGCCTATTGCTTGGCTGGCGGCAATCGCCTGTTCGGCCAAGCGGGCGGCCGACTCCGGCTCCGTCCCGAACCGCGTTAATTGTTCGTCAATACCGGACGCCATCGCTCAACACCATGTTATCGTTCGGGTCGCCGATCCGAAACCGGAACTCTCACACCGTCGGCTCGTACCCCTTGGCGTACTCCCGCGACCAATACCCCGCGGCTTCCTTGTCGTCCCGGATCGTCCCGGTCTTCGGGTCGATGTGCAGGGTGCGGCCGACGCGGTAGGAGATGTTGCCCAAGTGGCAGAGCAGCGTGCTCTTGTGCCCTTCGGCGATCTCACTGTTGAGCGGCGTGTCCGACGTGACGGCCGCGAGGAAGTTGTTGAGGTGGGCAGTCAGGCCGCCGGCCTTTTCGACTTTCTGGACCTCGGCGCCCTTGAGGTTGTGAATGGTGAGGCCGGTGTCGCGGACGATCATGCTCCCCTTGTCGCCGTAGAAGATGCTCTCCCAACTCGACTTGCCGGGGGCGTTCACGCAACTGAGGCACTCCCAGGTGATGCTCTTGCGGTCGGGGAAGTCGAACGTCACCGTGTTCGTGTCCGGCGTCTCCTGGTCGTCCGTGAACTGGTAGCGGCCGCCGGTGGAACTGACCCGCGTCGGGTACTCGACGCCGAGGCCCCACCGGCACACGTCAATCGAGTGGATGCCGTTGTTGCCGAGTTCGCCGTTGCCCCAGTTCCAGAACCAGTGCCAGTTGTAGTGCAGGAAGTTCGGCCGGAACGGCTTGGCCGGCGCCGGCCCCTGCCAGAGGGCGTAGTCCAGCCCTTTCGGCACGTCGCCCGGCTTGGCCGTCCCGATGCTCCCCCGCGTGGCGTAGTACCACGACTTGGCCAGGTACGCCCGCCCGATGGCGCCTTCCTTCAACAATTTGACGGCCTCCAGGTACACGTCGAAGCTGCGGCGCTGGTTGCCCATCTGGACGTGCCGCTTGTGCTTGCGGGCCGCGGCGACGAGCAGCTCCCCCTCGCGCGGGTTGAAGCTGCACGGCTTTTCCACGTAGACGTGCTTGCCGGCCGCGCACGCGAGGATCGCCGCCGGGGCGTGCCAGTGGTTCGGCGTGGTGACGATGACCGCCTGCACGTCCTTCGAGTCCAGCGCCGTGCGGAAGTCGTTGACGGCTTTCGGCTCTTGGTTCAGTTCCGCCTTGGCGGCGGCGGCCAGCTTTTCGCGGCGGCCGAGGTCCGGGTCGGCGACGAACACGACGCGCGTCTTCAACTTGCCGTAGGCCCGCAGCAGTTCGTTCCCGCGCCCGCCGCACCCGACGATGGCGATCGGCACGGCGTCCGGCTCGATGGCCCGCGCCGGGTTGGCGAACGCGGCGGCCGCGGCCGCGGAGGCGAGAAACGTGCGACGGTTGACGGGGTCCATGAGGGTTCTCGTGCGGTGGGATGGTGAGAGAAGTGTACCGCGCGGCGGGGCGCGGGCGGAACAGAAAAAGGCGTTCACCACAAAAGGCACAAAGGGCACGAAAAGATTCACAAAGGATGAAAAGAATAATTCTTCTTATTGCTTCTTTGTGAATCTTTGCGTGCCCTTTGTGCCTTTGTGGTGAACGCCTTTTATTCCCAACTACCGGCGGAACTTCAGCCCCATGAACAACTGCGCCCGGTCGAGCCACGGGGTCGCCGTCGCGGCCGGGCCGGGCAGGACTTCCCAGCGGTAGCGGGCGCCGACCTCGAACTCGTTGTCCCCGCCGTTCAGGGGGACGGCCAGCCGCAGTTCCTGCTTCAACTGGTCGCGGGCGGTCGTTTGCATCGCGGGCTGGGCCGACCCGGTGTACTCCAGTTGCCACGCCCCGAGCAGCGGCAGCTTCGCCAGCACTTCAAACGCCGGCTGGGGCCGCTCCTGGAAGCGCGTGGCCCCGTACAGGTCCGCGTAGTTCAGCAGGGTGCCGTAGCGCAACTGCACTTCCGTGGCGCCGAGCGGGGACCACTTCACGCCGACGCCGGTCTTGCCGCTGAGGGTGGTCGTGCGGTTGTTCAGCGCGTCGCCGCTGCCGGACACCTGGCCGTAGACGAACAGGCGCTCGGCGACTGGCAGGGCGATGGGCACGGGGATTTGAAAGCGGTCTTCCGTCGTCCAGTCCCGGCCGGCGAACGCCCGCGCGACTTCGCCGGGGTTGGGCAAGTCCACTTTCAGGGTCCGGCGGTACAGGCTGTCGGACAGGTCGCCGCGGAAGCGCCAGTGGTCGGGGTCCTGGTACAGCCCCTTCTTGCCGGCCGCGCCGAACAGGCCCGCGCCCCGGAGGTCCATTACGTCCCCGAATTCGCCGACCGCGAAGTGCGGCTTCTCCTCGGCCGGGGCGAACAGGCCGGGGTCCGTCATCCACGCCAGCCCGGCCGACGCGGGCGGCAGCAATTTGTCTTGCGGCGCCAACGGCTCCGGCGGCTGAAAGAGCTTGAGGAACTCCGTCTCCGGCTCGGCCGCCGGCAACGCCGGAAACGCGGGCCAGTCCGTCGGCGCCCCCGGCCACGCGAGGGCCGTCAGCGCCACCGGAATCAGCCAGCCCGCGCCCATGCGTGATACTCTCGCGGAAACCGTCGGGTATAACGCCCGGCCAACTGGGGGGCAAGGGGAGTTTTCGGGGGGTGCGCCGCGGGTAAAGTGAAGGGATCCCGGCGGAAGAACGGGCGCGGCGAGGCGGCTGAAAGTCGCCGGACCCGCCGGGTCCGGCGACCGGTGACGTCACTTCTTTTTCGCGGGGGCCTTCTTCGCGGCCGGCTTCTTGGCCGGGGCGACGCCGAGCGCCTTCTTCACCGGCTTGACGACCTTCTTCGTCGCCACTTTGGCGACGGCTTCCGCCGCGTCCTTGACGGCCGCGGTGACTTTGCCGACGGTGGTTTTCTTCTTCGCCATGATGCTGTCTCTCCGGTGTTCGGGCCTGCCGCATGCCGGCCCCATGCGCGGAGTATACCACGCCGCCCCCCGTCGCGCGACGGCGCTTTGTCAATTTTAACGGTCACGGCGCCGGCGCAAACCGGGCAATTGAATCCGCTTGCACGGACCCGGCCGCCCCCGTCGGCTGATCCGAATCGTCCGAGGGAGAGACAACAAATGTTCTTCGTGGAGTGGCGCGGGTACGGCCTCCTCGGCTTCGTCCCGCTGCCGTTCGGCCTGATCGCCCTCGGGGCGCTGGCCGACGCCGACTACACGTTCAGCGCCGCCGCCCTCGCGGCCGGCCTCACCTATGTTCTGGCCGGCGCCGGCCTGTGGCTCGCCGCCCGCCACCTGAGAAAGCCCACCCAGCCGGACGACCTGTACTACATCCCCCTCTGGTTCTGGGGCGTCCTCTACATCGTCTTGGGGTTGGTGATCGCCGCGTGGACCGGGCTTGACGTGAGCCGGCACGGGTGGCGGAAGTGAGTGCCATCGCGGCAACACTTCGCCCCGTCCCGTGCCCGCGCGCCGGCAGCGTCCTAGAATCATGCGGGCCGGCCGTGAGTGGCCCGGCGGCCATCGCCCCACTGCCGTGAAATCAAAAACATTGATTCCTGCCATCGATTTGTTCGCCGGCCCGGGCGGGCTTGGGGAAGGATTTGCCGCCGACGGCTTCGACATCCGGCTGTCGATCGAGAAAGAGGCCATCGCCCACCGGACGCTTGAGTTGCGGGCCTTTTTTCGCCGGTTCCCGAAAGGGGACGCCCCCGAGGCGTACTACGAACACCTCCGCGGCGAACGGTCTCGGGACGAGTTGTTCACGGCATTTCCGGATGAAGCCGCCCACGCCCGGAATGAGGCGTGGTGTGTCGAACTCGGCCTAAACAAGCCTGGCGACATCAGGGCGCGAATCAAAAAAGCCCTCGGCGGGGATGACCCTTGGGTGTTGATCGGCGGCCCGCCGTGTCAGGCGTACTCGCTCGTCGGCCGGTCCCGGAACAAGGGCATCGAAGGCTACACGCTGGAGGGCGACCCGCGGGCCAGGCTGTACCGCGAATACCTCCGCGTCATCGCCGACTTCTGGCCGGCGGCGTTCGTAATGGAAAACGTGCGCGGCCTGCTTTCGTCCAAGCTCGGCGACAAAGCCGTCTTCGACTTGATCCGGGAGGACCTGCGGGAACCGGCGGGCATCATCAAAGACCGCGTACCGCGGAAGGCTCACACATACACGCTGCACGCCCTCGCGCCCGAATCCTTGTACGGTGACGAACCCCGCGATTTCCTGGTGAAGTGCGAACTGTTTGGCGTGCCACAAGCCCGGCACCGTGTCATCATCGTCGGCGTGCGGGACGACATGGATGCCACCAAGCTCCCAAAACTGTCGCCGGCCGCTCTCGTGTCTGTTGAAGAAGCCCTCAAAAATTTGCCGGTGTTGCGCAGCGGGATTTCCAAGGAAGAGGATTCGGCGGCGGCTTGGACAGACGTGATTCTTGAGTTTTGCCGCTCGCCCCGGGTCAAAAAGTATCCGGCCGAGATTCGGACACGCTTGGAGCAGCATTGCCGCCAGAAGTTGGTGATGCAATCCCTGACACGGGGCGGCGAGTTCATGGCGAGCAAAGCCGTCCCCGGCTTCGCCAAAGAGTGGATGCACGACCCGAAACTGCGGGGCGTGTGCAACCACGCGACGCGGTCGCACATCCGGGAAGACTTGTTCCGCTACCTGTTCGCCGCAATATGGACGGAAGTGAACGGAAGGTCGCCACATTTGGGCGAGTTTCCCGAAGAACTCCTCCCGGCCCACGCCAACGCCGCCGGCGAGGGCGCCCCGTTCGCCGACCGCTTCCGCGTACAACCGGCCGGCCGGCCATCGAAAACCGTGACGTCTCACATCAGCAAGGACGGCCATTACTACATTCATTACGCCCCGGAGCAGTGTCGTAGCCTGACCGTCCGCGAAGCGGCGCGGTTGCAAACCTTCCCGGATAATTACTTCTTCGCCGGGGCGCGGACGCAGCAGTACATTCAGGTCGGAAGCAGACAGAAACGAGATGCCCGATGGCCAAGCAGAACCTGTGGACCCGCGATCAACTGCTGATGGCGTTGTGGCTGTACATGACGACGACGTTCGGCCAGTTGCACAGCACGAACCCCAAGATCGTTTCATTGGCCGGGCGAATCGGCCGGACGCCCGGCGCCCTTGCCATGAAGGCCGTCAACTTCGCCAGCATCGACCCGAAACTCAACCGTCGCGGCCTGAGCAACTCCAGCAAAGCAGACCGTGACATCTGGGCCGAGTTCGAGTCGAACCCCACCCAACTCGCCTTGGATGCCGAAGATGCCGCCGCACGGTTTGACGCAAGCCCACCAGACACGGAAGTGGAATTGAAGATACCGACTGGTGCGACGGAGAAAGAAGTCTTGGTGCGAGTGCGGCGCGTTCAGTCATTCTTCCGCAGCGCCGTCATGGTTTCTTACGGGGGCCGATGTGCCATCACGGGCCTCGCGGTCCCCGAATTGTTGGTGGCAAGCCACATCATCCCGTGGAGCGATTCCGAAACCCGCCGGGCTGACCCGACCAACGGCATCTTTCTCAATGCCCTGCTCGATAGGGCGTTCGACCGTGGATTCATCACCTTCGATGAAGAGTTTCGCGTGATCGTCTCGCGTGTTTTGACGAAAGCGGTTGAGACCGCTGCCCTGGACTGCTCATTGATAGAGATCGAAGGCCGCGAACTTGAAATGCCTTCACGGTTCAAACCGGACCCGGTTGCCTTGGCTCACCACCGTAAAGAAATATTCAAAAGGTAACTAAAGATTCGCCTGCCGAACCAAGGCCGCGTAGACGGCAAGATTCTCCAGGAACTGCCGATCCAGTTTCTCCTCACGAACATACTCGAACTTTTTCCACCGAAAGAGCCCTTCCTCGCAAACCAGTTTACGGCGTTTCCTAGTACGCATTAGTGGATCGGAAGCGATGAAGGCCACTTGTTGGAAGTGCTGTCGAAGTTCTGGAAGCACGGACCTCCCACCTCGGACCACAAGTTGAAGACGGCGACCGACCGCTTTGGTCAAGTCGATTAATTGTTGCACATACCAATGTGCCCGGGCTTTGGGGGCTGCCCCGGTGCCGAACTCAAACGACACCGAGCAGATCTCTGGATGAACTCTCAAGAACTCTCGCCATCTCTGCCAATCACGTTCGGTCCGTGCGTTCAGATGCAAAGATGTAGGAATGCCCCGGTCCGCCAGTTCATGCCAACAAATTGCGATCCGTTTCATGTTGTACAAATTGTCGTACCGCGGCGTGTCGCTGAAGAGGCTAAAATTTGGTAGGAGTTCACGGCCCGAGGTTGCGCTTTCGGTTTGATTATGGTAATTTGTGGCGCATGGACGTTCCGAAGCTGCCACCGGAGATACTCGCTCAACTCCCGCCGACGGCGGCGGAGTTCATTGAACAATTGTTGACGATCATCCAACTTCAATCAGTCAAGATCGCGGAACTCGAAGAGAAACTCAACCAGAACTCGCACAACTCCTCGAAGCCGCCGTCGAGCGACGGGCCGGCGGTCAAGCCCGCCCCGCCCAAACCCGTCACCGGCAAGAAGCGTGGCGGTCAGCCGGGGCATCCCCGACAATCCCGGACGTTGATCCCGTCCGCCGAATGTCATCGCGTGGTTCCCTGTTTCCCCGCCGCCTGCCGCAACTGCTCGAAACCGCTGGCCGGAACCGATCCGAACCCGTTGCGGTTTCAGGTGACCGAACTGCCGCCGGTGCGGCCCGAGGTCACGGAGTATCAACGCCACCGGCTGGTCTGCTCCTGCGGCTTCTCCAATTGCGGTCCGCTGCCGGCGGGCGTGAGCGGCCAGGACGGCCCCCGGTTGCGGGCGTGCGCCGTGCTGCTGACCGGCCGGTATCGTCTGAGCAAGGAGAACGCCGCCGGCCTGATGGGCGATTTGTTCGGGGTGTCGCTGTCGGCCGGGCAGGTCTGTGCCATCGAGGCGGACGCGGGCCGGGTGTTGCAACCGGTCGCCGACGAGATCCTGACGGCCGCCCGGCGGACCGCGTCCAACATCGACGAGACGTCGATGGGCAGGGGCCGCTGGCTGTGGGTCATGGTGACGGCCCTCGGCACGGCCTTTCAAATCGTCTCCGGCCGCAACCGCGCGGAATTGCTCAACCGGATCGGCGACAAGTACGTCCGCGTCATCACCAGCGACCGGCACAGTCTCTATTCGCACCTGCCGGCCGGACAGCAGCAATACTGTTGGGCTCATTTGCGGCGGGATTTCCAGGCGATGATCGACCGGAACAACGACGGCTCGGAAGTCGGCCGGGAATTGTTGAACCTGTCGGACGAACTGTTCGGGCTGTGGAAACGGGTGCGGGACGGGACTTTGGCCAAGAGGGCGTTCCCCGCGAAAATGACCCGCCCCGGCGTCTTCCGGACCCGCTTCAACACCGCGTTGGATCGCGGACTGACGTGCGGCTGCGCCAAGACGCGCGGCACGTGCGGGCAATTGACGGAACGCGAGGCGTCGCTGTTTATGTTCGCGTTCCACAACGGGGTGGAACCGACCAACAACGCCGCCGAGCGGGCGATCCGCCACGGGGTGATTTGGCGCCGGCAAAGCCACGGTCCGAAGAGCGAGTCCGGGGCGAAGTACCTGGCCAACATCTGGAGCGTCGTCGAGACCTGCCGGCAGCAGGGCCGGCAAGTCTGGGCCTTCCTCGCCGACTGCTTCGACGCCGCCCAAGTCGGCCGGCCACGGCCGTGCCTCGTCACCCCGGTTGCGCAAACTCAGGCCGCCTGAGTTAACATGGGTCGTAAACTTCTACAGAAATTTATTGCCTTGCTGACACAAAGGCTGGGCATGGAATCTATTTGCAACTACAGGCAATTGGGGCAGCTTGCGGAGTTCGCTCATTTGCCGGGACTCTCCGCATGGCAAATGCTTCGGCGGCGTCCAGTGAGTTTTGGATGCCTTCGCGGATGATCGGGCTGGCCCGGTCTTTCTGGTCGTTGAAGAATTTTTCGATCTGCGGGTTTCGGGCGCGGCCGGGCCGCAGTTCGTTGAATCGCCATTTTGCGGGCATTGGGCGCACCTTTCAGCGGTCATGATCGATTAAAATTGTGATCCATCGGCCTGATGAATGCAACGAAATTACCCCGTCCATTCGGTCAATTTTGGCCATGCCGCGGTCAGTGCCGCATCAAATCCCTTCTCGGCCCCGAGCGTATAGCCGCCGCGCTGGCCGATGGCGTTCACCAGTCCCAATTGCTTCATCCACGCCAGCGCGACGTACACCTGATAGGCGGGCAGGTCGGTCCCGTCAGCCGGGTTCTTCACGGGCAGCAGCGAGTCGCCCGTGAACGGGCGGCCGCCGGCCCCGACCCGCCGGATGGCCTCGGCCGTCAATTCGACCACTGGGCGCGGCGCGCGGTGCTGGTACTTTCGCCGCACCTTTTTGGACCAGCCGACTTTGATCAGGTCGTCGCCGCGCCGGTAAAATTGCGGAAACACGTCGCCCGCCCGCTTCGCCGGGCGGGGGGCCGGCTTGACCGCCCGGACATCCGGTGCCGCGGACTTGGGCGGTTCGGCGGCGGGGGCGGTCTCGGCGACCAGCCCGGCGACCGCGCGGGCGAGGTCGGCGAGTCGCTGTACGGCCGCGTAGTCGCCGTCGGTCGCCGCCTCGGCCACCAACGCGCGGAGTTTCGCTTCGCACTCCCGCAGGACGGCATTCGCATCGTTTCGTTTCACATCATATTTCTAAACGTAAACGAAACGTATGTCAAGCGTGCGATTCGCTTTTCGTGTATACGGGCTACTGGTGATGTTCCGGGTCGCGTCCGCAAGGGCCTCGCCGGAATCAGGGGGCTGACGCCCCCCGCTCGCCCGGATTCCAGTCGGGTCATGAGCCGGTGATTGTGTTTCAGATTTAATTGAGGCCGTTCGGCCTTCCGCCGCGAAGACTCCGCGGCCCGCGGCGTGGCGGGCGGGCCGCGTCAGGCGTTGGCGCGTTCGCGCTTGCCCGCGACCGCCGGCCGGGTCCGGCCCAGGGCGGCGCGCAGTTCGGCTTCCGTCGGCAGGTGGAGTTGGTAGCGGCTGGCGAAGATTTGCTTCTTCTGGTCGGCCCCGAGGGTGTGCTTCACGACGGTGTCGTTCTTGTCCGTGCAGAGGATCAGGCCGAGCGTAGGCTGGTCGCCGGGCGTGCGCTTCTCGCGGTCGTAGTAGTTCACGTACAACTGGAGTTGGCCGAGGTCCTGGTGCGTCAGCTTGCCCACCTTCAGGTC
>JAYTTY010000055.1:0-2927 GCA_043744795.1 Zavarzinella sp.
CTCCTCTCCGCAAAGCCTCCGCGTCGCGGCTTACAAGGCTCCCGTATAACGGGTGATAACGTTGGATCTGCTCTCGTCTTGGAGTCTCTCATGCGATCACTCGCCATCTTGTTACTCGCCCCACTTGCCGCCTTCGCCGAGGGACCGGCGACGCCGAACAATGTTTCCCCGGCCCGCGCCGCCGAAGGGTGGGTATCTCTTTTCGACGGCGAGACGACCTACGGGTGGACGACGGCTGGGACTGTCAGCATCGCGGAAGGCGCTTTGAAAATCGGCGGGGACAAGGTGTCGGCCGTCACATGGACGCACCCGACCGTCCCCGGAGAGTTCCGGTACTCCGAACAGGACGGCGACAAGTGGAAGGACTCGGTCGTCACGTTCGACAAGGGCGGCAACTCGTTAACCCTCGAAGCCGGCCCCGGCGTGACGAAACAGTACCGCAACCTGATGTTCAAGCCGGCTGCCGGCAAGTCACTCTTCAACGGCAAAGACCTGACGGGCTGGAAGCAATTCGAGGAAAAAAAGGCGTCCGTGTTCTCGGTGACGAAAGAGGGTTGGCTGAACGTCAAGAACGGCCCCGGCGACTTGCAGACGACCGATCAGTGGGCCGATTTCGTGTTGCAGTTTGACTGCATCAGCAACGGTAAGCACTTGAACAGCGGCATGTTCTTCCGCTGCATCCCCGACCAGTACCAGCAGGGCTACGAGGCCCAGATTCGCAATGAATGGGCGGGCGACGACCGCACAAAACCCGTCGATTTCGGCACTGGGGCCATCTACCGTCGCGTCCCGGCCCGCAAGGTCGTCTCCACGGACGGCGAGTGGTTCACCATGACCGTCATCGCCAAGGGCAAGCGTCTCTCGACGTGGGTCAACGGTTTTCAAACCGTCGATTGGCTCGACGACCGCAAGGACGCTGAGAACGGCCGCAACGGGGCGAAGACCGCGAAGGGGGCCATCAGCATCCAAGGCCACGACCCGACGACGGATTTGAGCTTCCGCAACATCCGGATACTGTCGCTGGATTGAGAAACAGATTGGCCGCGGAGACGCACAGATCGCGGAGAACACAGTACTTTTCTACCTGTCATCTCCGCGATCTGTGCGTCTCCGCGGCCAATTGGTTGCAATCAGTCCTTGTGTTCCACGCCCGTATCCGGGTTCTTGTCCGAGTCGGCCTTGAACCAGTCGAGGTCGAAGTCGATCTTCTGGCGGCGGGCCATTGCCAAGTTGGCCGTCAGGGCCAGAATGGCGTCGGCCATGGCGACTTCGCCGTGGCAGCGCGGCAGCCGCTGGACGTACTGGCCGTCCCCGTCCTTCTGGTAGCCCGTTTCGTTCTTCCACAATCGGACGCAGTGGGCGAAGTCGGCCATCTCTTCCTTGTAGCCGCGGCTCACGGGGCCGGCCGTCCCGGCGACGCCGGCGGTGTTCACGACCGGGGCGGCCGCCGCAGGGGGGCCGGACCCGGCCGCTTCCAACGCCGGCTTGTTGCCGACCGTGTCCACCTTCACCGTGGTCGCCTTGGCTGCGGTGCCGCGCTTCGTCTTGTCCGGCTCCTTGTACAGCATCAATTCGGACTCGGTGGAGACGACCATTGTGCCACGCGTGCCCATGACGGTTTCGCCGTACGGCTCGAACTCATTCGTGCTGATCGAGGAATAGGTCAGCACAACGACGTCGTGCGAGTCGCTCCCCTTGTTCGGCCCCTGCGGGTGGTTCTTGCCCGGAAATTCAAAAGTCACAAACACCGAGTCGTCGATCGCGCGGGGGTTTCGCTTGTCCTTCTCGTCCCGCACGTCGCCGAAGAACGACCGCGTGCCGACGCCCTGCACGGACAGCGGCTTCACCTTGCCGAGGAAGATGCTGGCCGCGTCGAGTTGGTGGCTGCCGAGTTCGGCCATCAGGCCGCCGCCGGTGCGGTTGAACAGCCGCCAACGGATCAACTCCTCGACGCTCTTGTACCCGAACTGGCTGTACTTGTCCTTCAGGGCCTCATAGTCCATTTTCTGGATGGGCGGGAACCAACTGTCGCGAAAAGTCGGCGCCGGCTGCTTGATGCCGGGGACGTTCTCCACAACCTGAATTTTGCCGTCCGGCGACCACGGCCACGAAAAGTTGCGGTGCCACAGCGCGCGAATGTGCTTAATGTCCCCGAGGATGCCGGCGTTAATCATTTCGGTGGCGTGGGCATACAGCAGCGAATAGTGCCGCTGGTGGCCGATGGAGAGGATGCGGTTGGTCTCCTTGGCGACCTTGATCATCTCCTTGCAGTCGGCCACGGTGCGGGCCATCAGCTTCTCGCACAGGACGTGCTTTCCGGCCCTCATGCAGTCGATGGCGACCGGCTTGTGCAGGTGCAACGGCAGGGCGATGATGACGGCTTCGAGGTCTTTTTCCTTCTCCAACATCTCCTTGACGTCGGAGTAAGTGTGGGCGTTCCGGACCTTTTCGCCGGCTTGCTCGCCGTAAATGGCCTTGAGCCCTCGCCGCGCCACCGTCCCGTCGCCTTCGATGATGCGGTTCTGGTTGAACGGCCGGATGTCGCACACGGCGATGATCTCGACGGTCTTCGGGTCGTGCTCGTTGAGGAGGACGCCCCCCTCGTCCCCGCAGCCGATCAGGGCGGTTTTCACCGGCTTGCCTTGCGACGCCTCGTACCCGAAGTACGTGGCGGCCGCCACGGGGGCCAACACGGCGCCGGCGGCGACGCTTTTCATGAAGCCGCGGCGGGACAAGTCCTCGGCCGCCGCGTTGGTGTTCGCCTTGCCCAAGTCCTTCTGGTCGGCGGTGAGGTCCAGAGCCATCGGAGAATACTCCCGTTTCGGTTCAGTGTAAGAGTCGCCAACACGAGAAAAATAACGTCCGCGCAGAGCCGTCGAAAAGCGCTTTGCCGGGCGCGAGCATCGTCGCTTTTCGCTCCGCGAAAA
>JAYTTY010000056.1:0-2912 GCA_043744795.1 Zavarzinella sp.
AGTCCCGGCTTCAGCCGGTCTTGGGGACTTCCGCCATGAAGGGGAGTCCGCAGGGTCGGCGGCCGCCCGCCGAAGACCGGCTGAAGCCGGGACTCCAACGAAAGCCACGACCGGCCGCCGCGTGATTGGTTTCTCTCGTTCGCCCAAGACCGCCGGACGGCGGCGCCGTGACGCCGGACACACCGAAGGGGATTGGCATGGGGACCGACGCGGTCATCGAGACGCACGAGCTGACCAAGAAGTACGGCACGTTCTTGGCCCTCGACCGGCTGACGCTGGCCGTCGGCAAGGGGCAGATCCTCGGGTTCATCGGCCCGAACGGGGCCGGGAAGACCACCACCATTAAGATCCTCGTCGGCTTGGCCCGGCCGACCGGCGGGACGGCCCGCATCGGCGGGGCCGACTGCGTGGCCGAGACCCAGAAGGTGAAGCGGCTGGTCGGGTATATGCCGGACACGTTCGGCAGCTACGACAACATGCGCGTCGGCGAGTACCTCGACTTCTTCGGGGCCGCCTTCGGCATCCGCCGCCGCGACCGGGCGAAGCGCATCGACGAGTCGATGGAAGTCACCGGCACCACCACGTTCCGCGACCTCTTCGTCGAGACGCTCAGCCACGGGATGATGCAGCGCGTCGCCATCGCCCGCACGCTGCTGCACGACCCCGTCGTCCTGATCTTGGACGAGCCGGCCAACGGCCTCGACCCGACGGCCCGCATCGAAATGCGGCACCTGCTGCTCGGGCTGGCCGCGCGCGGCAAGACGCTGATCGTCACCAGCCACATCCTCCCCGAGTTGGCCCGCATTTGCCACAAGGTGGCCATCATCACCCGCGGCCGCTTGCAGGCGCACGGCACGCTGGACGAGATCGCCCGGCAACTCAGCCCGCGGCGGACCATCGAGATTCTGCTCAGTCGGCCGGAAGAAGTCGAGCCGGCCCGCGCCGCGGTGGCCGCGCATGTGGAAGCGGACGCGACGGCCGAGGCGTCCGTCGCCGAACTGGCGGTGCGCGTGCGGACGGCGAAGCCGGACGCCGAGTTGGCCAACCTCCTGGCCGACTTGGTGCGGGGGGGCCTGCGGGTGACGCAGTTCCGCGAGTTGCAGACGGACCTGGAAGAGGCGTTCGCCACCGTCGCCCGGGCCGCCACGGCCGGGAGCGCGCCGTGAACCCCATCGTCCGCCGCGAACTGTTGGATTGGCTCCGCACCCGCAAGGCCGTGGCCGCCTTGGCCCTGATCGGGGCCGCCGCCGCCGCGCTGGCGCTGGCCCGCTGGCCGTCGGCCGGGGTCGGCGACTTGAACGGGTCCGCCGCCCTGCAAGTGCTGCGCGTGTTCGGCTACGGGACGCTGGCGTGCCTGATCCTGGTGCTGCCCGCCTTCCCGGCGACCAGCATCGTGCGCGAGCGCGTGAAGGGGACGCTGGCCCTCTTGCTGAACTCGCCGATGTCGCCGCGGTCGATCTACCTCGGCAAGCTCGGCGGCGCGCTCGGGTTCGTCGGCCTGCTGCTGGCCGTCACGGTCCCGGCCGCGGCCGCCTGCTTCCCGCTCGGCGGGTCCACCATGAGCGGCGGCGTGGGCCTGCTCTATGTCGTGCTGGCGATGGCCGGCGTGCAGGTGACGACCGTGGGCCTGTACGTCAGTTGCCGGACGATGAGCGTGGACGGCGCCCTGCGCACGACCTACGCGGCGGTCCTGGCCCTGTGCGTACTGCCCTTGGCCGCCCACTACCTGACGCCGCCGGACACGCCCGAACTGGCCCTCGTGGCCGCGTGGGTGGGCTGCCTGTCCCCTGCGCCGGCCGTCATGGAAGCCGTCGGCCAGGGCGGCGCGGGCATCGCCGGCGTCACGTACCCGGCCGGGGCGGTCGGGCGGTACGTGATCGTCGCCGGCGTGTCGGGCCTGCTGTTGGCCGTCGCCACCGTCATGCGCCTGAGCCGCGCCCCGCTGGACCGGCCGCGGCCGCCGGGGACGATGACGCAAGACCGCTCCCGCGGCGGCCGGGCGGCCCGGCGCCTGTTCTTCCTGGTGGACCCGAACCGGCGCGCGGCCGGCGTCAGCCTGTGGGTGAACGCCGTGATGGTGAAGGAGTTCCGCACCCGCCGTTTGGGCCGGGCGTACTGGGTGATTCGCCTCGTCGCCGTCACGGCGGTCCTGTCGGTCGCCCTCAGTTGCCTGGCGGCGTCCGGCGCGCTGAACTGGGGCCTGGAAGTCATCGGCGGCGCGCTGGTGCTGTTGCAGGCGGCCCTGTTGGTGCTGTTCGCCCCGAGCCTGTCGGCCGGCCTCATCAGCGCCGAGCGCGAGCGCGGCGGGTGGAACCTGCTGCGGCTCACGCCCCTGTCGGCCGGGAAGATCCTGCGCGGTAAGTTGGCCAGCGCCGCCATCCCGGTCTTGCTGCTGACGCTGGCGACCATGCCGGGCTACGTCGTGCTGATGCTGGTGAAGCCCGAATTGGCGGCCCTCGTCCCGCGCGTGGTGACGACGCTGGGGCTGACGGCCGTCTTCGCCGTCCTGGTCGGGGCGGCGGCCGGGAGCATCTTCCGCACCACGGCCGCCGCGACGGCCGCCGCGTACGTCTCACTGGCCCTGATCTGCGTCGCCCCGTTTTTGGTGTGGCTCGGCCGCGACGCCCCGTTCGGCTACTCCACGGTGACGGCCGCGCTGCGAATTAACCCGGTGGCCGCCGCCCTGCACGCGGCCGACACGCCGGGCTTCGACCAGTACCCGCTGCTGCCGGTCAACTGGTGGATCATCGGGGCCGGCTGCGTGCTGCTGTGGGTGTTTCTGGAGGCGCGGGTGCGGCAGTTGCGCCGGCCGGACTGAGGACTGTATTGTTTAGCCGCGACGCGGAGTCTTCGGAGCGGAGCGCGGCTTCACGGGCAACCGCCAAAGCGAAAGTCAACGGCGAGCGTCGAGG
>JAYTTY010000057.1:0-37968 GCA_043744795.1 Zavarzinella sp.
CATCGGGATCGGTGCCGGAGGCCGGCCGGCCGGCCGGTCACATAACAAATCCGGGTCTCCATCCGGCCCCGATTGATTTCCTCCGTCTTCGCATACTCGCTATCCGTCGGGATGATTTCGCCCCCGAGCATCGGGGCCGCGGCCGCCATGACGTCCTCGTGCAAATGCCCCTGGTTCCCCTTGACCGCCAGCACATAGTCGCCGCCCCCGTCCATGATCGCCGCCGCGATGTCCTTCTGGCATCCCATCGCGTCAATGGTCACCAAAGAACCCTTCAAATCAAGCAGTTTCAGCAGTTCCGGGATCGCCGTGATCTCGTCGGATTTCGCGGCCGTGACCCGTTGCGCCAGGCATACCCCGTTGGCGGTGGCGAAGGCATGAACGATGTGCAAGCCCGGAAGACCCTTGTCCTTGTCCGCCGAGCCGCGCATGGTTTTGCCGTCGATGGCAATCTGTTTCACGGGGAGCCGGCCGCCGATGTCCGCGAGCCAGCCGGCGAACCGGTCCGTCAGCACGTCGGGCTTCAACAGGCGAAACACCCGTTGATAAGTGTCATGGGAGGGGCGGCCGTTTTCCAGGGTCAGAAAGGTTTGAAACCAAGCCTCGCGGCCGTCGGCAAATCGCTCGACGGCCGCCCACGAATGAAAGCGTATTTCACAGGCACTCCCTGGCAAAGAACGCCGCCGCTTTTTTTAGGATGTCGCGCTCCAGGAGCAGACGTTTGTTCTCGACGCGGAGACTTTGGACTTCGTCTTGGACGGCGCGGCGGCCGTTGCCGGGAAAAGCTTTGGCGGAGTCGGCGTCACACGGCTTTTTCCAGTTGCGGAGCTGGGCGTCGGTGATGCCGAGTTGCCGGGCGGCCTCGGCGTAGGAGTCGCCCTTCTCGGTGACGAGTTGGACGGCTTGGACTTTGAACTCGCGGGTGAACGTCCGGCGAGTCTTCAATTTGGACTTCGGCATGGGTGATCTCCTCGTAACGTGAGAATACACCCTTAACTCAGTGTCCGCCAATCGTGGGGAGGTTCAGACAAAGGCCTGTTGATTTCGGATTCGATGCTGCCCTATTCTCCGATGGCATGCCTCAGAATTGCCTTGCCTACGGCTTCCTTAGCGATGCTGGAAGGGACGCTGCCCATAACAAGTGGAAGACATGGGCGAAAAAGCATGATAAAATTGAAAGGAACTAATATCATCATTTGATAAAATTTCATTTTGACGGGGAACGCTGGGTGCTGTGCCCACATTGCGTCCGTCTCACGCATCCGCACTCATAGCCGTGAGCGCTGCGCCCGGCAGCCGACTCATTCTACCCCTCCGCAGCGCCACGCCGCCGTAACCGCCGTCGTCTTCCCCCCTCTTTGACGGTCTCCAGAATCTGGAAGTGGCGGATGCCGGGCTTGGTCTCGTCCTTGTGGTTCCAGACGATTTTCTTGTCACGGGTATTCTCGGACAGCTTCACGTCCTTCCGGCCGGCGTGGGGGCTGGCGACGACGGTGTCGCCGCTCGGCACGCACTGGACGCCGGCGTCGTCGTTGATCGGCTTGCCGTCCGAGTCGCGGCCGCGCGTCGCGTAGACGATTCCCATATGGCGGGGGCGATCAGAGCCGAGTGTCGATTGTGTCCCTTCCCTTCCTGGGTTCTTTCCGCCACACTAACGTTTGATGACTACCCCCGCCGGCCGCGATTCCCCGACGGCCACCCGACTTCCGAAGGCTGGAACTCCGACATGGTCGATCCGCTGCCGTTTCATCTTCACCGCCGGGCGTTCCTCGGGTCCGCGTTTTTCGGCCTGTCGTCGCTGCCGTCGTTCGCGGCCGGCGCCGCCGCGGCCAAGGCCAAGCGGGTGTTGGTGATTTACGAGCAGGGCGGCCTGTCCCACATGGACACGTGGGACCCGAAGCCCGAAGCCGTCAGCGAGCAGCGCAGCCCGTTCAAGCCGGTGGACACGAACGTGCCGGGGATTCGCTTCACGGAGTTGCTGACGAAGACGGGCAAGGTCGCGGACAAGTTGGCCGTCGTGCGGTCGATGTGCCACGCGCGGGCCGGGGCCGACGCCCACCCGAACGGGACGCAGTACGCCCTCTCGGGCATTCACCCGGCCGCCAACCCGTTCGACATGCCGGACATCGGCTCCATCGTCGCCCACGTGCAAGGCTCGGCCTGCAAATTCCTGCCGCCGTACATCATGGTGCCGGGCAACCACGAGCAGGCGGCCGAGACGCGGCACGGCTTCCTGCCGGCCGGCCGCAAGGTGTTCAAGACCGGCGGGCGCGACGTGTCCGACCCGACTTGGAAGATCGACGCCCTGTTGCCGCGCGGCGAAAACCAAGGCCCCCGCCTCTCGGGCCGCCACGACTTGCGGAACCTGCTCGACCAGCAGACCGCCAAGACCAGCGCCTCCTCGGACGCCCGCGGCCTCACCGGCTTCTACGACCAGGCCGTGGACATGCTGACCAGCCCGCAAGTGGCGAAAGCCTTCGACCTCCGGCAAGAACCGCAAGCCGTCCGCGACGCCTACGGGGCCGGGCACCGGGGGGCGTGTTACCTCGTCGGCCGCAAGTTGATCGAGGCGGGGGTGAAGTTCGTCACCGTCGACGTGCGCTGGCCGAAGGGGAAGGACACGCCGCACGGGGCCGGCAACCTGAACTGGGACCACCACGACCACATTTACGCCAAGGAGACGTGCGAACTCCCCGGCGCGACCGGGGCCGGCGCCGGCCGGTACGGCATCGCCCATTGGGTGATGATGGGGTCGGTCGATCAGGCGTTCTCGGCGCTGATTACGGACTTGCACCAGCGCGGCTTGCTCGCCGAGACGCTGGTGTGCTTCGTCTCCGAGTTCGGCCGCACGCCGAAGATCAACAAGGCCCAGGGCCGCGACCACTGGACGCACGCCTACACGACCGTCTTCGCCGGGGCCGGCGTCAAGGGCGGCCAAGTGGTCGGCAAGACGGACAAGGAAGGCGGCTACGTGCAAGACCAACCGCACACGCCGGAAGACTACGCCGCCACCATCTACGAAAAGCTCGGCATCGACCGGACGAAGCCCATCTACACGCCGAGCAATCGCCCGGTGTTCTTCGGCCACGCGGGGGAGCCGATCGCCGAGGTGATGTGAGGCGGCGGTGGCGGCCGTCACTCAAGGCCGTGGCCGGTCGCGGACATTATCCGAGTCATCCGGCTTCCGCATGACCAGCCCCCAATGCCATGAACAGCAGACCAGAGACTCGTGGCGCACGAACGCCAGCCCGGCTTGTTCGCCCCACGCGCGGCATTGCTCGGCCGTCGGGCGGATGCCCGCGGACGGGCCGCGCGGGGTATCGATGTCGCCCCGCCAGTGGATGATGCCGGCCGTACCGCCGGGGGCCAAGACGCGGACCGCCTCGCGAAGCAAAACGACGGGGTCATCCACATGAAGAATGTTGAATAGCATCGCGTAGGCGGCATGGCCATCCGCCAGCCCTGACCCGTCAGCGATAAAGTCGCGGACGGTCGCGGCCACGTTCGTCAGCCCCGCGGCTTCGGCCTTGCGGGCGGTCGCGGCCACCATGTCCGGTTCGATGTCCAAGGCGAGCACTCGCCCGACGACCCGCGCGGCGGCCGGGAGCGTGAACGTGCCGTACCCGCACCCGAATTCCACGACGTCCCCGCACACTCCCGTACAGTCCAGTGACGCCAAGAGGCACGCCGGGTTGAAGAATGCGTCCCACACGGCCTCGTCCGGCATGCCGCTCTCCCGACCCTTCATTCCACACCTCCCCGGCCGGCCCCGGCTTCCCCCGCCGGCTGGAGCGCAATGGTTCCGGTCAGCGTCTGTGCGACCGGGCACCGACTCGCCGCGACTCGTAGTTGGGCCGTCTGCTCGGCCGTCAGCGGGCCGTCGAACGTCAGGGCGTAATGCAGCGTGGCGGCGCCTTGAACGGACCGGTCAATGCGTACCTCGCACTGCGCCCCGGTCAGCGGCAGCCCGTATTTTTTGGCGTACATCTGGACCGTCATCGTCAGGCAGGTGGCGAAGGCGGCCTCCAACAGGTCGTGCGGGCCGAAGCCTTGACCGGCGCCCCCCTTTTCGGCTGGGATGTCCGCGACGCCGCCGTGCGTCCCGTCGGTGAACGCGGTCTGGTACGGGATGTCGAGACTCGATGAACGGATCATGGATGTCTGCCTTTTCAATTTTCAACCGATGGAAGACTGTCAAACACTCCGAAGCACACGTCTCAAAGCAGCGCCCGTCGACGACTTTCCGGTCCGACAAATCACTTCTTCTCGGGCATGTTCTTCTTCGGGAGGGGCATCTCCTCGCCCGTCTTCGCCTTGTACCGGGCCTTGGAGCGTTCCAACAGGCTCGGGTCGCAGATGAAGCACTGGCTCTTGGCCCGGTCGTGCAGGTCGCACCAGTCGCCCTTGGCCCGGAACTCCTTGGCCGCCTTGGCCGAGCACATGCTGCATTCTTCCTCCGGGACGCCGTGCGGCTTGCACCACCAACTGCCGTCTTCCTCGTCGTCCTTGGCGGCGGCCTTCGGCTCGGCGCCCTTGGCTTCTGCCTTGTCCTTCTTGACGCCGCCCGTGCTCGGGGCGGTTTGCGGCTCGCAGCCGGCCACGGCCAAAAGCCCCGCGAGCAGGGCCGCGCTCATCAACATCTTCTTCATCGCAATCCCTTTCAAATAGAAACCAAGAATTTTAACCACAGAGGACACAGAGGGCACAGAGCAGACAAGACCGAGGAAGACATGTTTGAATTGGTCAGGTCTCTCTTCTTGTCTTCTCTGTGCCCTCTGTGTCCTCTGTGGTTAAATGTTTTTTCGCCACACGCTCCGCGGCGCCGACCACTTTGTTGCTCACGACGAACAACACCCGCAGCACCAAGAGCGACATGACCATCGCCGAGATCACGCCGCCGATCACCACCGTGGCCAGCGGCCGCTGCACCTCGGCCCCCATGCCGGTCGAAAACGCCATCGGGACGAAGCCGAGGCACGCCACCAGCGTCGTCATCAGCACCGGCCGCAGGCGGGTGACCGCCGCCTCTTCCACCGCCCGCTCCAGCGTCCGGCCCCGCTTCTGGAGTTGGCGGACGTAGCTGACGAGGATCATGTCGTCCAGCACGGCGACGCCGGATAGGGCGATGAAGCCGATGCCCGCCGAGATGGAGAACGGCATGTCCCGCAGCCACAAGGCGAAGATCCCGCCGACCCACGCGAACGGCACGCCGGAGAACACCCGGAGGGTGTCGAGCACCGTGCCGTAGGTCGCGTACAGCAGCAGGAAGATGAGCAGCAGGGCGACCGGGACGACGATCATCAGCCGGGTGCGGGCGCGCTCCAGTTGCTCGAACTGCCCGCCGTAGGCGACGTGGTAACGGCCCGGCGGCATCACGACCTTGGCCTTCACCTCTTTCTGCACCTCGGCCACAAACGAGCCTAAGTCGCGGCCGCGGACGTTGCACGTGATGACGATGCGCCGCTGGCCCCACTCGCGCGTGATTGTGGACGGGCCTTCGACAACCGTGATGTCCGCGACGCGCGACAACGGCACGCGCTCGCCGGCCGCGGTCGGCAGTTGGATCGCCCCGACGGCCTCCGGGCTCGCACGCCACTCGTCCGGCAGGCGGACCACCAGCGGGAAGCGGTACTGGCCGTCCACCACTTCGCCCATCGGCTTCGACCCAATGCTCTCGATTAGGTCAAGGACGGCCCGCGCCGGGATGCCGTACCGGGCGATCTGGTCCTGCTTCACCTTCACTTGCAACACGGGCTGGCCGGTCACCTGTTCGACGGCGAGGTCGGCCACGCCGGGGATCACCTGCATGGCCCGCCGGATCTCCGCCGCCTTGGTTTTCAGCACGTCCAAGTCGTCGCCGAAGAGTTTCACGGCGAGGTCCGACCGCGTGCCGGCCAGCATCTCGTTGATGCGCATTTCGATGGGCTGCGAGAAGGCGAACTTCAGCCCTTGGATCGTCCGCAGTTCCTTCTCAACAAGGGCGGTCAAGTCGGCTTGGGTCGCGGCCTTCGTCCACTGCGGGCGGGGCTTCAGGCTGATGAAGATGTCGGTCAGTTCCACGCCCATTGGGTCGGTCGCCACCTCGGCGGTCCCGGCCCGGCTCCAGACGTGGGCGATCTCGTCGGGGAAGGCGGCGAGCAACGCTTTTTCCACCCGCGTGTTGGTCTCGACCGACTCCTCCAAGCTCGTCCCCGCCAGCCGCACCGTCCCGAGCGTGATCGCCCCTTCGGAGAGCTTGGGGACGAACTCCGACCCGAGCCGGGGGGCGATCACCCCGAACGCCACGGCCAGCACGGCCGCCCCGAACAGCAGCACGGCGGCCTTGTGCCGCATCGTCCGCTTCAGGACCGGGACGTACACCGCCTTAATGAGCCGCAGCAACAGCGGCTCGCGCTCCGATATCCGTCTGGGCAGCAACAGGCTCGCCAGCGCGGGCATGAGCGTCATGGACAGGACCATCGACCCGGCCAATGCGAAAATGACGGTCATCGCCATCGGCCGGAACAGTTTCCCCTCGATCCCTTCGAGCGTGAGGATGGGGAGGTACACGATCAAAATGATGAGTTCGCCGAACAGTGTCGGCCGCCGCACCTCGACGGCCGCGTCCCGGATGATCGCCATTTTGGTTTGATCCACTGGGGAAAACCAAGAGAAGAGAAGAGATTGAACCACAGAGGACACAGAGGAAAACCAAAGCCGAGGAAAGGCATTTCTAAGAATGTCTTCTCTGCTTCTGTCTTTCTCTGTGTTCTCTGTGTCCTCTGTGGTTAAATTCTTGATTTCGCTCAACCGCCGGACGCAGTTCTCGATCATCACGACGGACGAGTCCACCACCATGCCGAAGTCGATGGCCCCGAGGGACAGCAGGCTGGCCGCGATGCCGAACCGCAGCATCCCGCTGAACGCGAACAGCATCGACAGGGGGATGGCCACGGCGACGATGGCGGCGGCCCGCAGGTTGCCGAGGAACAGGAACAGCACCGAGACGACGAGCAGCCCGCCCTCGAACAGGTTGGCCCGCACCGTGTCGATGACGTAGGTCACCAGTTCGGTCCGGTCGTACACCGGCTGAACTTGCACGCCGGGCGGCAGGGTGGCTTTCACCTCGTCCAGCCGGTTCTTGAGGCCCCATGTCACCTCGTGGGAGTTCTCCCCCATCGTCATGAACCCGAGTCCCAAGACGGCCTCGCCCTTGCCGTCCGCCGTCACGGCCCCGCGGCGGACCTCGCTGCCGATCCGCACGTCGGCCACGTCGCCGAGGGTGACGGGCACGCCCTCTTTCACCGCGATTTGGATGTGCTTAATCTCGTCGATGGTGGTCGTCCGGCCGACGCCGTGGACGAGCAGCGTGCCACTGCCGCGGTCGATGACGCCGCCGCCGACGTTTTGGTTGTTCTCGCGGATGGCGGCGGTCACCGCGTCGAACGTCAGCCCATACTTGGCCACCTTGGCCGGGTCGATGCGGGCTTGGTATTGCCGCTCGAACCCGCCCCACGAGTTGACCTCGGCCACGCCCTTCACCTGCCGCATCTGCGGGCGGACGACCCAGTCGTGGACCGTCCGCAGATGCGTCACGTCGTCCCCCTTGCCCGTGACGACGTAGTGGAAGACCTCCCCCAGCCCCGTGGACAGCGGCCCCATTTTCGGGCGGTCCAGCCCCTGCGGGAGTTGCACCGCCGCCAGCCGTTCGGTGATGAGCTGGCGGGCGAAGTAGATGTCCGTCCCGTCCTCGAAGATCACCACGACCTGGGACAGCCCGAACTTCGAGATCGACCGCAGGTGCGTGATCTTCGGCAACCCGCCCAACGCCTGCTCGACCGGGTAGGTGATCTGCCGCTCGACCTCTTCCGGCCCGAGCGCCGGGGCGACCGTGTTGATCTGCACCTGCACCGGGGTCGTGTCGGGGAACGCGTCAATATCGAGGAAGCGCAACGACACCGCCCCGGCCGCCGCGGCCGCGAGCGCGCCGAGGATGACCAGCCAGCGGTACTTCAGGGAGAAGTCGATGATCGCGTTCAGCATGAAGAATAAAACCAAAACCTTTGAACCACAGAGGACACAGAGAACACAGAGGAAAGACAGAGAGAAATCGCAATCCGAAACATGATCGGAAGAGATCAAACACGGCTCTAGTGGACGATGCGCTTCACCCCTTCGATCAAGAGGCGGACGTTGAAATTGATGAGGAGTCCTTTCCGCAGGCCGGTGAGTTTCAGGTACGTGATGAGCTGGGCTTCGTGGATTGGGTGCAGTTTGTCCACCGCCTTCAGTTCGACGATCAACTCGTCGGCCATCACCAAGTCAAGGTGCAGGTCGTCGCCCAAGTCCTGCCCCTTGTAGTTCACCGGCACGGGCTGCTCGGACCGGAACGGGATTTTTCGGAGCGCCAATTCGTGCTTCATCGCGCGGTGATAAATCGGCTCCAGCAATCCTGGCCCCAACAGCCGATGAACCTCAATCGCCGCCCCGATCACCGCCGCGCTCAAGGGATCACGTTCTTCCGTCATGGTAAACTCCTCGTTTTCGACGCCCTCGCGGGTTCGAGTTATATCAATTCTCTTTTTGTATTTTCTCTCTGTCTTTCTCTGTGGTCTCTGTGTCCTCTGTGGTTCAAATTCTTCTCGGCTACCGCGGGTGACAGCACGCGCACCCTTCGCCCAAGTCGGCCCGCAACAACTCGGTCAACAATAACCCGCCCCCCTTGGTCACGACGAGTTCGCCGGGCAGGACGCCGGCGATGACTTCGGTGGTCTTGTCGCCCTTGGCCCCGAGCCGGACCTTGCGGACGTGGAACACCTTGAACGCCCCGGCCTTCAGGTAGTCCTTGTCGCGGACGAACACGACGTGGCAGCACCCCTCCCAGTGGACCGCCTCGGTCGGCACCGACACGGCTTCTTTCTCTTCGCGGAGGATCACCCGGCCGGCGCCGAACGTGTTCGCCACCTGTAACCCGTGCGGGTCGGCGAGGTCGGCCCGGACTTTCACCGTGCGGGTCTTCGGGTCGGCCTGGCCGCTCCGCCATGCGATCGTCCCGGCCAATTCACCCCGCCCGCCGTCCGGCGTGAACCGGACCGGCTGGCCGACCTTGACGCGGGCAGCGTCCTCGCCCTTGACGTCGAAGGTCATCCACAGGGCCTTGGGGTCCGCGACCTCGAACAGGATGCGGGCCGCGTCCACGACCTCCCCGGCGACCACGTCGCGGGACACGACCAGCCCGTCCATCGGGGCGACCACGGGCAGCAGGTTCGTCGTCGCCGTTTTCGGGTCCAGCGCGGCGGCCACGTCGGCGGGGAGGCCGAGACCGCGGAGCTTCGCCTTGAGTTGAACGGCGGTCACGCCCCGCGCCTCGGCCTCGTCGAACGGGAGGCCCAAGTTGGTGAGGGCCTGACACCCGGCCGCCAGCCGGATCTCGGACTCGCTGACGGCGGCCTCGGCCTCGCGCACGCGGAAGGCGGCGACGGCCCCGCCGGCCTCCTTGTTGCTGGCCACGACTTGGGTCCGCAACTGCAGCGCGGCGAACGCCTGCAGCACCTCGGCCTTCGCCTTGCCGACCTCGGCGGCGTCGATGAGGGCCAGCACGTCGCCGGCCTTCACTTCTTGTCCCAACCGCTTGAACACCTTCCAGACCGACCCGGGCGACCGGGCCGACAGGTGGGCGACCCGCGTCTGGTCGTACCCGAGTTCGCCGGGGGCGGCCACGAACTCGACGGCCGGGGCCGTCCACACCGGCTCGACGGCAATGCCGGATTTGTCGGCGTCGCGGGCGGTGGCGAACTGGATGCGCCGGAGGTGCGTCCGGCAGTTCGGCGTGTTCGACGGCCGGTCGGCGAAGTCCAGCGCCCGCTTGGCCCGGTCGAGGTCGGGGGCCGTGACCGTCGGCGTCTCCGGCAGTTGGGCCAGTTCCGGGTGGCACAACGGGCACTCGGCGACGCCGTGCAGCTTGCACCACCCGCGCGGCTCGGGCGCCGGCATGAGGGCCGGGTCGCACTCGACGCACAGGGACTCGGGGACGTTATGCTCCGGGCACCAGTCCTCGCGCGCCTTGACGCCGCCGGTCAGTTCCGAGAACTTCGGCAACTTCCACCCGACGCGGTGCCCCCACATCCCGATGCCCGCGAGGCCGGCCAGGACGAGAAGCGTCGGGGCCGCCCCCCAGAGGAAGGCGAAGACATTCCTTCGCGGCGGCGGCGGACTCGTCTCGGCGCCTTGTGACGGCGGTCCCAAGACGGCGATGCCGTCGGCTGGCTCGCTCATGGCTGATTCCTTTTCCGAAGTCTGGGGGGCGCCACCGTCACGCAAAGTCAACAAATTGGAGACGGCAAAGCGGGGGACGCGCGGCCACGCAGGTGCATGCCGACGCGGGAAATGACGGGCGTTAAATGACGAACGAGCAGTGGGACAGGTACAGCGGCGGGGCGGGGGGCCGGTCCGTGAAATGGGCGGCCGGGACGGCGGGGAACGAGACGGCCTTCACGGGCGTCACGGAGACGACTTCACCCGGCGGCGGCGGATCGACCAACGGCGTCGCCGGCTCGATCCACTTCAGACCGTCGGCCCCCGCCGACGCGGGACAGCCTGGCATGTGCGAGCCGTCTTTCGGCGCCGGACACAAGGGCAGGGTCGATTCACCGAGCAGGACCACTACGGGCTGAACAGAAGTCTGCGATGAGCGGCATTGAGAACAACAGCCGGCCTTCTTGGTCGTCACGGGGCGAGGAGTCTCGGCCGCGATGGCGTTTTGGCGTGACGGCGTCGAGCGGCCCGGCCCCCCGGCTTTGCAGACGCAAAGGCCGGTCGGTTGCATCAGCGGCCCGCAGGCCACCAGCATCAGCATTTGGGCCAAGATCGACAACGCTGACTTCCCGAAGGCGCCCGCCTCACAATCACCAGAGTTTACACGATTGAAGCAGTCAGGTCAATCGGCACGCCCGTCACCCATTCGCCTTCGGCTCACGTGCCCGCGTGCTTGTCTTTAGCCGATGGCCGAAGTGATGAGATGGCGCCGCGCCCATAGGATGAGGACTGACTACGGGCGGCGCACGGCGGCCGGCCCGGTCTCGCGAACCACGCCTTCCGGGAAGTGACTCATGGGCCTGAAAAACCGCGTCCGCCGTCTGGTGGAACGGGCGACCGGCGTCCGCATCTTCCGCAACCCGCTCCGCGGCCTCGACCTGGCCCAAGACATCGCCCGCCACTTGCCGGCCTACCGGGCGCGCGTCATCTTCGACGTGGGGGCGAACGTCGGCCAGTCCGCGGCGGAATTCGTCGCCGACCACCCCGGCGTGCGCGTCTGGTGTTTCGAGCCGGTGGCCGCGACGTTCCGCACGCTGGAAGCCGCCGTCGCCAAACTGCCCGGCGTCACCTGTCACCGCCTCGCGTTCGGGGCGGGCGACGGGGCCGGCCGGATGGCGACCGAGGGGGCGTCCGTCCTGTCCCGGCTCGTCGGCCCCGAGGGGGGCGCGTCGGCGGACGCGGCGGTCGAAGACGTGACCGTCCGCACGCTGGACTCGTTCCTCGCGGAACACGGGATCGAGGCCGTGAGCCTCTTGAAGGTCGACACCGAGGGGGCCGACTTGGACGTGCTGAAAGGGGCGACGGCGGCGCTGGCCGCCCAGCGGATCGACTTCGTGGAAGTCGAGGCCGGCATGCACCCCGGCAACACGCGGCACGTCCCGTTCGAGGCCTTGAAGAGTTTCCTCGAAGAGCGGCAGTACTTCCTGTTCGGCCTGTACGAGCAGATGCACGAGTGGGCCATCGGCCGCGTCCACCTGCGCCGCACGAACCCGGTGTTCATCTCGTCGCGGATGATCGACCAACACCGCATGTGACGGCTGGTCCGAAACAAGAAACCACGGGGCAGAAGGCGGGGCCGCCCGCCCGTCACCGCGTAATCTCGCACCCCGGCAGCGCTTTCCGGAGACGCGCCACGCCCTTGTCCGACACCTTGGTCAATGCGAGCCGAACGTCTTTGAGGGCGGTGAGTCCTTCCAGGTGAATCAACCCGGCGTCCGTCACCGCGGTCTTGTTGAGCGACAGCACTCTTAACTTCGTCATCCCCTTCAAGTGCGCCAGGCCGACATCGGTGACGCGAGTCTCGGTCAAACCGAGCGTTTCGAGGGCCGTGAGGTTTTTCACGCGGGCCAAGCCGTCGTCGCCGGTTGCCGTGTAGCCGAGTTCGAGGGCCGTCAGACTCGTCACGGTTGCCAAGTGGCGCAAGCCGTGGTCCGTGACGGCCGTGTTGTACAGCACGACCGTTTTAAGTTCGGGAAATAGCTTGAACAACACGAGGCCGGCGTCCACGAGCGTCCGCGGCTCGGCGGGGTCGCCGTGCAGGAGGTTGACGCCCGTGACGGTCCGGGCGTCTTCGACCGTTACGGTCGCCCCGTTCAGTTTTAGTTCCAGCACGGCGTCCGCCGCGTCCAAACCGGCCGCGTCGTCCCGGTCGTCCCGCTCGCTCCCGTCTTTCGCCACCCACGGGCTTTCTTGGAAAATGGGGTGCTGGAGAATTTTCGCCCGCGTCTTCGGATTGCGGAACAGTTCGTTGTAAGCCTCCTGCTCCTTGTCTTCCTCCGATAACGGGGCCTTCGCCAACACCGGAGCCGGTGGGTCCGAACAGCCTGAAACTGCGGCCAAGAGGGCGCAACAGGGTATTGCGAAACGGAGGCGACTCATGGCGTGAACCTCGGATGCGGCGTGTTACGAACTTTGCCCCTCGTCCGTCGCTTCCGCCGCTGGCGCCGGCAACTTCACCCAGATGCACAGCATGTTGCGGCCGTACTTGCGGATGTCCCAGTCCGTGCCGGGGAGGCGGGCGGGGTCCCAGTCGTCTTCGGTTTGCAAGCTGATGACCGACTCCATCGGCATCTTCTCGATCAGCACGGTGACGAGTTTCAGGAAGGCGTCGAAGCGACTCGTCAGGTCCGGGAACGGCGGGCTGACGAACACGTTGACCGGCTCTCGCGGCGGGATCCAGCGCTCGGCCCAGCGGTACACGTCGGCCTTCACGACGTAGGCTTGCTTCAGGATGCCGAACTGTCTGAGCCGGGCGTCGATGGCGGCCACCAGCTTCGCGTCGAACTCGACCATCAGGGCTTCCGAGGCCCCGCGGCTGACGGCCTCCATGCCGTGGACGCCGGACCCTGCGAACAGGTCGAAGAACACGCGGTCCGGGACGGCGTTGCCGAGGATGCTGAAGAGGGCCTCGCGCACCATGACCGGGGTCGGGCGGAAGCCGTCATGCACCGTGCAGGGGATCTTGCGGTTCTTCAGGGAGCCGGAGATGATGCGGAGTTCGACGCGCTCCGGCTTGATTTTGCCGGTGTCAGGATCTGTTTTCATTCGGCTATTGTCGGCCCCGGCCCGCGGAGAAACAAGGGAATACCGGCCGCGGCATCGGGTTTGCCTTCCGTAGAATGACGTTCACCCATCTTCGCCGACTCTTGTGAGGGACTTTTCACCATGCGTGCCGTATTGCTCTCCGTGGCGTGTGTGACGACGCTGGCCGGCGCCGGCCGGGCCGACGACTGGGCCAAGTCCGCGGACGCGGGCATCGCCTACTTGAAGACGACCCAAAACGCGGACGGCTCGTGGGGGACGGCCCCCCGCAACCGCGGCGTCACCGGCATCGTCGTCGTCGGCCTGCTGAAGACCGGCAAAGTCACCGTCGAAGACCCAATGGTGGCCAAGGCCCTCACGTTCATCGAGTCGCTCGTCAACGAAAAGGCCGGGCACATCGCCGGGCAGGACGCGGCCGTCGGCCTGCAAAACTACGTCACCAGCGTCAACGTGCTGGCCCTGCAAGCGGCGAACCGGCCGGAAAAGTACAAGGCCGTCGTCGCCAATGCCGCCACGTTCTTGAAGAAGCTCCAGTGGGACGAGGAGGAGGGCAAGAAGGCCGAGGACGACTTCTTCGGCGGGGCCGGGTACGACAGCAAGAGCCGGCCGGATTTGTCCAACACACACTTCTTCGTGGAGGCCCTGCACGCGGCCGGCGTCCCGTCCGACGACCCGGCGTTGAAGAAGGCGCTGGTGTTCGTGAGCCGGTGCCAGAACCTCAAGAGCGAGTTCAACGACCGCCCGTGGGCCGGCAAGATCAACGACGGCAGCTTCATCTACTCCGCGGCCGCCGGCGGTCAAACAAAGACCAGCGATGACCCAAAAGCGCCCCTCACCGGCTACGGCAGCATGACCTACGCCGGCATCAAGAGCATGATCTACTGCGGCGTCTCGAAGGACGACCCGCGCTACGCGAAGGCCTTCGAGTGGATCACGAAGAACTACACGCTGGACGCCAACCCCGGCATGCCCCCCGAACTCGGCGGCCGCGGCCTCTACTACTACTACCACACGATGGCCAAGACCCTCGACGCGATGGCCGCCGACAGCGTGACCGACGCCGCCGGCAAAAAACACGACTGGAAGGCCGAGCTGACCGCCGAACTCGCCAAGCGTCAAAAGCCCGACGGCTCCTGGGTCAACCCCACCGACCGCTGGCTCGAAGGCGAAGGCCCGCTGGTGACCGGCTACTCCCTGATGACACTGGGGTACTGCAAGCCGAAGAAGTGAGCCGAGTCAAATCGAGAACGGGACCGGACGACGTGAAGTGCCCGCGAGCGATGATTTCTTTGCTCTTCCGGTCCATCTCTCTCCCGCGTCAGCACAGAGCGCACACGTCTTCAGTCTTGCGGCGGGTCGCCTCGCCAACTCACCCTATCCCCCGACACTCATGTCCAATTTTTCTCCCCCTTGTCCGGGCGATATAAAGGTTCCATGTCGGCGTGCGACGTTGACGGCGATCACAACAACTGCGGAAGCGGCTTCTGAGTCAGCCGCGAGACGTCATGAACTCGAACAACTCCCCCGAGAACCTGAAGAGTCAGGACCAAATCGTTCATGCGGAACACACGGCTGATTTCGGCAACGAGTCCACCAGCGGCGCCGTGCCGTCGGGGGCCGCCCTGTTTCCCTTCCTGACGCCGCCCACAGTTGACGGGGACCTGGGCACGTTCGGCGAGTACCGGGTCACCGCCCTGTTGGGCGAAGGGGGCATGGGGTTCGTCTTCCGGGCCGAGGACGAGGCCCTCCAGAGGCCGGTCGCCCTCAAGGTCATGCGGCCGGAGGTCGCCGCCAAGCCGGGGGCGACCGAGCGGTTCCTGCGGGAAGCGCGGGCCGTCGCCAAGGTCAAGTCCGAACACGTCGTCACCATCTATCAGGTCGGGAAGGTCAACGGCGTCCCGTTCCTGGCGATGGAGTTCTTGGCCGGGATGACGTTGGAGCAGTGGCTGGCCGCGCAAACCCGCCCGGTCCCGGCCGCGGTTGCCCTCCGCGTTGCCCGCGAAACGCTCCAAGGCCTCGCGGCGGCCCACGAACACGGGCTGGTGCACCGCGACATCAAGCCCGCCAACTTGTGGCTGGAGAAGCCGCGCGGCAAGGTCAAGGTGATCGACTTCGGCCTGACGCGCGGCCAAGACGGCGCGGACCAAGTCACGGCCGACGGGGTCGTGATCGGCACCCCCGCGTACATGGCCCCGGAGCAGGCCGCGGGCCACCCGGTGGACGCGCGGGCCGACGTCTTCAGCGCCGGGGCCGTGCTGTTCCGCATACTGGCCGGCAAAAGTCCGTTCCAAAGAAAGGGCATGATGGCCACGTTGGCGGCGGTCATCTCGGACCCGCCGCCGAACCTGGCAACTTTGCGCGCCGACATCCCGGCCCCCGTTGCTCGCTTCGTTGATCGCCTGCTCGCGAAGGACCCCGCCGGGCGGCCGGCGACGGCTCAAGCGGCGATTACGGAGTTGATCGCGATGGAAGCGCCTTCTCAGAAGACGACCGGGGCCGCTCTTGCGTTGCCGGTCGAAGTGAAGCCCGCCGCAAGCCAATGGGAGTTTGAAGACGGCCCGGGGCCGGAGCCGAAGCGACGGCTGCCCGACCGCCGCACCAAGAAAGGGGCGCCGCCGCGCATGCCGAAGTATTGGCTCGCCGGCCTGCTCGGGTTCGTGGCAATGGTGGCGCTCGGGGGGACTGTCATCATCATTCGCAACAAGGACGGCAGCGTCACGGAGCTGAAAGTCCCCAAGGACGCCACGGTCGAAGTGAAAAAAGACGGGAACATCGTCCTGAAGATCACGCCGAAAAGCGACCCGCCCGCCCGGAAGTCGGGGCTGAAGCCGGGCGAGGTGGCCGAGGTGGTGATCGGCGACGGCGTGCGGATGCAGTTTTGTTGGATTCCTCCGGGCGAGGCCCAACTCGGGTCGCCCGCGGCGGAACGGCAGGAAGTGTTCGACAAGCACTTGAAAGTCGATACGCCCCCGGACTGGTTGCAGTCCGAGGCGGAAGAACTGCGCGGCAAGTTCAAGACCAAGGGCTTCTGGCTCGGCAAGTACCCGGTGACCCAACAGGAATGGGCGGCGGTGACGGGAAAGAATCCGAGTGCATTTGTGCCGACCGCCTCGCAAATGACGGCGGCGGGTATCACGAACACGGACCGCTTTCCCGTGGACACCGTCTCGTGGCACAACTGCCAAGAGTTCCTGGCCAAACTCGACGCTTCGGCAAAGGTTCCCGCCGCGGCCGGCGCGGGCAAGTTTGCCCTGCCGCACGAAGATCAGTGGGAATACGCTTGTCGAGGCGGCTTGGGGAACAAACAGGCCTACTATTTCGGCGACTCACTCAACGGGAAACTGGCCAACTGCGACGGCTCGGTCCCCTTCCACGCGCCCGCCGGGCTGCACCTCAAGCGGACCAGCGAAGTGGGGGCTTACGAGAAACTGGCCCCCCACCCGTGGGGGCTGGCGGACATGATTAGCAATGTGCGGCAGTGGTGCCGGAATCTGTACGGCAACTCCGCGAGTTACGTGATTCGAGGTGGATGTTTTGACACGCAGTGTCCCTTCTGCCGCTCGGCGAGCGGGTATTATTTGCTTCCCAACACACTCAGTAACTACGTCGGACTGAGAGTTGTTTGCGAAGCGACTCCCAAGGCGGAGCCCAAGCCGGGCGCGGAGATGCAGGTCGAAATCGCGAAGGGGGTGGGCATGACATTTTGTTGGATGCCGGCCGGGGAGGCGCAGCTCGGGTCGCCAAAAGCGGAGAGACAGGAAGTTTTCGACAAGCACATCAAGGTTGACCAAATGCCCGCGTGGCTCCTGTCGGAAGACGAAGAGTTGCGCGGCACGCACAAAACGGACGGCTTCTGGCTCGGCAAGTTTCCGGTCACCCAGCAGGAATGGCAAACCATCATGGGCGACAACCCAAGCTGGTTCGTGGCCACCCAAGCGGACGTTGCCAAGGCCGGCATCAAGGACACCAGCCGCTTCCCCGTCGAATCGGTGTCGTGGGACGACAGCCAGCGGTTCATGAAAAAACTGACCCTCGCCACGAAGTTGCCGGCGGTCATGGGCAAGGGAAGATTTTGCCTGCCCCACGAAGACGAGTGGGAGTACGCCTGCCGCGGGGGCAAAGGCAACCGCCAAGCCTTTTACTTCGGCGACCTCCTGAACGGGCGGCTGGCGAACTGTAATGGGAACACCCCGTTCCGCACGACCTTGGCGGGGCCGAATCTCGCGCGCGTATCGGTTGTCGGAAGCTACGAGGCCGTGGCCCCCCACCCGTGGGGCCTGTGCGATATGAGCGGCAATCTCTGGCAATGGTGCGAAAACTTTTCAGGGATCGGCATCGACACCGCGAACCGGGAGTTGCGCGGCGGGTGTTGGAACAACAATCCGCACTCGTGCCGATCAGCCAGCCGCGGCACCGGCTCTCCCTCTTGGAGCGGCTTTATTAGCGGTTTTCGCGTCTGCTACAGCCCTGAGTAAGCCTGGGCGATTGTATGTTTCCGCTCTGACCGAGTCGTCACCCCTCGGCCCGCGCCAGCCGGAAGCCCACCGTCGGCGTGATATGGTCGCGGGCGTCGGGGCCGGCGCCCATCGACGCCCGGAAACTGACGGTGCAGACCTCCGGGCAGTCGGCCCACGAGCCGCCGCGGAGGACGCGCTCTTCGCCCGTCGCCGGGCCGGGCGGGTCTTCGTGCGGGCCGTTGCGGTAATAGTCGCGGTCGTAAAAGTCGCCCGTCCACTCCCACACGCCGCCGCACATGCTGAAGAGGCCGTAGGCGTTCGGCGGCAGGCTCCGCATGGGCTTGATGCCGAAGTCGTAGAACCGCCCGCAGTCGATGCGGTCCGGCATCGCCGGCTCCCACCCCCACGGGAACGGCGCGCCAATCAGTCCGCCGCGCGCCGCCTTTTCCCACTGGGCTTCGGTCGGTAGGCGGTACGACCCAACGGTCGAGTCCGTCGTCAGCTTGTGAGCCAAGAGGGCGGCCATCTGGTGGGACACGGCGACGTAAGGCTTGAGGTCAGCCCGGCCCGACCAGTCGTCATTGTCGCCGTGATCCTCCGCGCCCGTGGAATACTGGTCGCCCACTCGGTTTACCCGATCTAACAGGTGCTCGTTCACCCGTAGAAAGTCGAATGCCGGTTCCGGGGGAAGCGTCGGACCAAAACGCCTGGTCTCCTCATCCCATCCCATCAGCCGAAAATAGTCCGCCCGCGACACGCAGGTGTCTGTCACCCAGTACGGCTTCAGCCACACCGGATGCCACGGCCGCTCGTCCGGTTCGCTGAAGTGGTGGCCCATCAGGAAGACGCCGCCGGGGACGTACCGCCAGACGAGGCCGTGGTCCGTGCGTCGGAGTTTGTCGAGCAGAGCCGCGAAAGCCGTGCGGATCTCCGCGTCCTCCGGGGCGAGGCCGAAGGCCCGGTCGTACAGCGTGGCGGCCCCGGCGAGGTTGCCAGCCCGCTCCAAAAGCTGGCCGGCCTCGAACGGGACGCGCGGGTTCCCCTCCGGCTCGAACTCGACGGCGAGGTGGTGGTATTCGGGGGGAGCATGAAAGTCCTCACGGCGCTGTTCCGGTCCCCCCTCTCCGCTTCGGAGAGGGGGTGAGGTAAACGGCCGGCGCCCAAATACAACCTCACCCCCCGGCCCCCTCTCCGAAGCGGAGAGGGGGAGCATGAAAGTTTTCACGCCATCGGCAGCGCCACGCGGCCGGCCACTTCCACGTTGTCGCCGGGGTGGTGGCAGCCGCCGTCGGCTTGGTGTTCGTTGTACCACGGGTCGGCGGCGTCGGCGGAGCCGGCGAACACCAGCGCCCGGGCGCGGCAGCCGCCTTGGAAGCCGTCGGCCGGCAATTCCCGGCGCATGCGGCGCATCATTTCGCTTCGCCGCCAGATTTCGGGGAACGGCGTCTCGCGGACGTTGCCGGCGTTGAACGCACTGCCCAGAAAACTGCACGGGTTCACGTCTCCTTGCACGGAGACGGAGCAGACGTGTTGCCCGGCCCCGCACGTCTGCGAGCGGTGAATTCGCGGCTCCGTCGCGGCGCGCGTCCGTGGGCTGAAAACGTCGAGGCCGTGCAGGTCGTTGCCCGGCAGGTCGAGCGTGCGCAGGTCGTCCAGGGCCGCGGTGTATTGCCGGAACGTCGGCATCAGGTCGAGGTGATGCAGGCCCGTGCCGGCCGGGTACATGGGGCGGAAGACGGCCGTGTGCGCCCCGACGCGGCGCGCCAGCGCGGCACACTGTTTCGCCAAATGCACGTTGGTCTTCATCAGCGTGAAGGCCAGCGTGAAGCGGGCGTACTTGCCGAGGAGCGTCAACTTCTCGATCACGGCGTCGAATACGCCGGCCCCGCGGACGGCGTCGTTGGTCTCGCGGTCGGGGCCGTCGAGGCTGACGTTGAGCCACACCAACTCCCGCTTGCCGAGTTCGCGGGCGATGCGCTCCGTCACCAAGAGGCCGTTGGTCGTCAGGCACGGGTGCAGGCCGCGGGCGGTGGCGGCGTCCAGAATGTCGAACACGTCCTTGCGCATTAACGGCTCGCCGCCGGTAAGGCCGAGGCGCATCGAGCCGACGGCGGCCAAGTCTCCGAACAGCGTGTCCATCTCATTGACGGACAACGGGTTCTCGTTCCGCGGCAACGCCCCGGCGAAGCAGTGGGAACACGCCAAGTTGCACGCGCCGATGATTTCCACGTGCGTCGCCAGCGGGCCGACGAGGTGATCGGCGGGGACATCGACGTCCAGAATCGTCGCGTCCAACCGGCCGCGTCGGGTGAAGAACCCGCGCCCGTCGAAACAGGTTACAAATCCGAGGACGGCTTCCCGTTCCTCCGCAGTCTCAACGGCCCCGAGGACGGCGTCGATCCCCTCGCCGTGCATTCGCGTCAACAAGGCGGTCGCTTCGCGGTCGAACGGCAGGTAGCGGCTCGTCCGCCGCTCGAAGACGAGGCACCCGAAGTGTTGCGGGATCAACACCAGTGACGGCCGCGAGTCGGTCATGACGCGGCCTCCGGAACCACCGTCGGGGTCGGCACATCGAACTCGAAGCGGACCGAGTAAACTGTGTTGAACCCGGGCAGCTCTTGCGGCCCGAGTGGCGCCGCCCCCGCCTGTTCGCACGTCGCGTACTCGTAAGCCCCCTCGGCCCCGTTGGCCGGGGCGCCGGCTTTCGACGCGACCAACTTTTTCCAAGACGAATCGTCGAAGCCGGGGAGCCGCCAGGCGTCGTCGGCGGGTTCGGCGGCCGTGTAGCGCCAATCGCCCGGCCCGCCGGTGCGGTATGTCAACGGCGGCTCGACCACCTCGCCGGCCGCGACGGCGTCGCGGTCGTGTTCGGCCGAGAGGGCGCACATCACGGTGAACTTCAAGGACTTGGCCGCAACTCGCAAGGTCAGGGCGTGGCAGCCGGGGGCGAGGTCGAAGAAGCGGCGTTCGTGGGCGACGCCGTCAATTTGCGGCGGTTCGCTTCCCGGGGCGTACAGGTGCATCCGCACGGTGCGGGCGGCGAACGGGTTGCGCCATCGCAGGATGGCCCCGCCGCACCCGGCCGGGACTTCGCAGTGGCCGTGCTGCTCCAGCGCCAACTTGGGGGAGTGTTTGCGGAAACGATTCAGGGAGTTCAGGTCTTGCTCGTCGGCCACGGGCGGGGTCTCATCGAGGGGGACGACTGGAACCATTCGGCGAGGTCTTGGTTTTCGTTGGAGTCCCGGCTTTCGCCGGCCTTCGCGGCTGCCGCTCAAAGAGGTCGTTTACCCATGTGTTGAGGCCGTTCGCCCAAGACCGGCTGAAGCCGGGACTCCAACGAAATCCGAAGATCGGTCCGCCCTCACGCCAGAATCTGCTTGACGACCTTCCCGCTCACGTCGGTCAACCGCTCGTCGCGGCCGTGGAACTTGAACGTCAGTTTTTCGTGGTCGAAGCCGAGCAGGTGGAGGATCGTCGCGTGCAGGTCGTGGACGTGGACTTTGCCGTCGACGCCGTGGAGGCCGAACTCGTCCGTCGTGCCGTGGATCGTACCGCCCTTGACGCCGCCGCCGGCCATCAGGGTCGTGAAGCCGTAAGGGTTGTGGTCGCGGCCGTCCTTGCCCTCGGTCATCGGGGTGCGGCCGAACTCGCCGCCCCAGATGACGAGTGTGTCGTCGAGCATGCCGCGGGCTTTCAGGTCGGCGATGAGGGCGGCGGTGGGCTGGTCGGCGCGCTGGCACAGGCGGGTGTGGTTGCCTTCGAGGTCGCCGTGGGCGTCCCACGCGCTGCCGGCGCCGCAGTAGACTTGCACGAAGCGGACGCCGCGTTCCACAAGTCGCCGGGCCAGGAGGCAGCGGTGGCCGAACTCGGCGGTCGCCTTGTTGTTCAGGCCGTAGGCTTCCTTCACTTTGTCCGACTCTTGCGAAAGATCCACGGCCTCCGGGGCGGTGGCCTGCATCTTGAACGCCAACTCGTAGGCCGACTGCCGGGCCGACAGTTGCGTGTCCTCGCTCCGTTCGCGGCGGTGGATGTCGTTGAGTTGCCGGATCAGCGAGAGCTTGTCCACCTGCCGGTCGGTGGCCTGCGGGGACTTCAAGTTCAGGATCGGGTTGGCGCCCGGCCGGAACGGCGTGCCCTGGTAGGTCGCCGGCATGTAGCCGGTGCCCCAGTTGCGGCCGCCGCCGAGGACTTCGCCGCCGTCGGTCATCACCACGAAGCCGGGCAGGTTTTGGTTCGGCGTGCCGAGGCCGTACAAGGCCCACGCCCCGAGGCTCGGCTTGCCGGCGAGGATGCTGCCGGTGTTCATCTGGCACACGCCGCCGACATGGTTCAGCGCGTCCGCCTGGCAGGCCCGCAGGACGGCGAACTCGTCCGCGACTTTGCCCATGTGCGGCAGCCAGTCCGAGAAGTCGAGGCCCGACTGCCCGCACTTGGCGAACTTACGCTTGCTGGCCAGCAGGAGGTTCCCGCCGACGCCCATGGCCGTCAGCACCTTGCCGAACGACGCGGGCAGCGGCTGGCCGTGGCGCTTCGTGAGTTCCGGCTTCGGGTCGAACAGGTCCACGTGGCTCGGCCCGCCCTCCATGAAGAGGAAGATGACGCGCTTGGCCCTCGCCGGGAAGTGCGGCTCCTTCGGCAGAAACGGGGAGACGGCCTGTTGCGTTTCCGCGTGCAGCATCGACCCCAACGCGAGCGCGCCGAAGCCGTGGGCGGAGGCCGAGAGGAAGCGGCGGCGGGAGAGAGCGGTCATGCGGGAGGTCCGTTGAATGCACACAAGCGAAACTCGTTTAGCCGCGACGCGACGCTTCGGAGTGGAGCGCGAACGTCCCGCGTAGAATCGCTGACCGATTGGGCAATCGACTGATGACTGGCAGTCCGCGCTCCGCTCCGAAGACTCCGCGTCGCGGCGAAACGGCCAGCACATTTGGCCGTCAGTCCACGTACAAAAACTCGTTCAAATTCAGCAGCGCGTGGCAGAAGTCCGCCAGGCGGTCGTCTCCGCCATTATTCAAGTAACTCTCGGCGATGCCGCGTTCTTCGCCCGTCGGCGGCCGGCCCAACGCGAGGCGGTAGGCGCCGTCAATTTGCTTCGCCGCGTCCGTTCCACTGTCCTTCTTGACACGGGCGGCGAAGGCCTTGGCCTTGGCGAGCAGGACACCGTCGTTGAGCAACATCAGGGCTTGCGGGGCGGTAGTCGTTGCGTAGCGGCGGGAGCACGTCTCGTTGCGGTCGGGGGCGTCGAACGCGGCGAACATCGGGTAGCGCAGGTTCCGCTTCACGAAGACGTAGACGCTGCGGCGGTTGCGCTCGGCCGCGTCCGCGGTCACGGGCCACGCCCCGCCGGCTTTCAAGTCGGCGGGGACTTCGGGGAACACGCCGGGGCCGCCGGCTTTCGGGTTCAGTTCCCCGGCGATGTGCAGGACGGCGTCCCGCACGCTCTCGCCGTCGAGCCGCTTGCGGGTCATCTTCCAGAGCAGCTTGTTATCGGTGTCCGCGACATCGGCCCGGTGCGTCGATGATTGTTGATACGTCGCCGAGGTCACGATCAGCCGGTGGACGTGCTTGATGTCCCACCCGCTTGTGATGAACTCCCCGGCCAGCCAGTCGAGCAGTTCCGGGTGCGTCGGCTTCTCGCCCTGCGTGCCGAGGTCTTCGGACGTGGCGACGAGGCCGCGGCCGAAGTAGTGCTGCCAGACGCGGTTGACGAACACGCGGGCCGTCAGCGGATTCTTCGGGTCGGTCAGCCACTTGGCCAGCACGCCCCGGCGGCCGCTGGTCTTGCCGGCGGCGGGCAGGTCGGCGGCCCGGTCGTCGAACGCGGAGAGGAAGCCGGGAGGAATGACTTCGCCCTTTTTGCTCCAGTTGCCGCGCTTCAGCAGGTGCGTCGGCGGGACGGCGGCGCCCACGTCCGTGAAGGCCATCGCCACCGTGGCCGTCGTCGGCCGCGGGCCGAACGCGGCGAGTTGCTTCTTCAGGGCGGCCTGCTTCTCCTTCTCCGGCGGCTTCATGCCCCCGAACGTGCCGGCGTCGTCGGCCGCGTAAACCTGCTTGCCGACCATCGCCGCGATCTGCGTTTCCAATGGCGTGCGCTGCTCTGCCGGCGTGTCCAGCAGCTTGGAGTATTCTTCGGGGAAGCGGCTCTTACGCTTTTGAGAGAACCGCTCGCGGAAGGGCTTTTCCAACTCGGCCAGTTCCTTGCGGGTGTCGGCCGTCTTCACGTCCCACTCGCCAACGGCCTTTTCCAACTCTTCGCGCTTCGCCTGGCCGGTCAGCGGGGCGTCCACTTCCTTCCAGCCGGCGAAGAACGCCTGGATGCGGTAGTAGTCCGTCTGAGAAATCGGGTCGAACTTGTGGTCGTGGCACTTGGCGCAGCCGAGCGTGATCCCCAGCACGGTCTGGGCGGTCGTGTCGGTGATGTCGTTGAGGATTTCCTGCCGGCGGTTCTCCAAGTTCACCGCGTTGTACTCGTCCGGGTAGTGCCGCAGGAACCCGGTGGCCGTCAGGGCGGCGGGGTCGTCCGGGAACAGTTCGTCCCCGGCAATCTGCTCGTGCAGGAAGCGGTCATACCGCTTGTTGGCGTTCAGGCTGTTGATGACGTAGTCGCGGTAGCGCCAAGCGTTCGGCCGCTTGTCGTCGGCCTTGAAGCCGTCCGTCTCGGCGAAGCGGACGAGGTCGAGCCACCACTGGGCCTGCCGTTCGCCGAAGGCGGTCGAGGCCAACATCGCGTCGATGGCTTTCGCTGAGCCGTCACGATTCAGGGCCGCCAATTGTTCAGCCGTCGGCGGCAGTCCGGTCAGGTCGAAGGAGAGCCGCCTCAACAGTGTGGTCGGGCCGGCCGGGCGGGACGGCGCGATTTTCGCGGCGGCCAGCCGGGCACGCACGAAGGCGTCAATGGGATGCGTGACGCCCTCAACGGCCGGGGGCGAGACCTTGGCGACGGGTCGGAACGCCCACTCGTCCGGCGGTTCGGCCCGGAGGGCGCCGCACCCGAGAAGGAGAATGGCGAAAGTGAGACGGGTCATCGGCAAGGGTTTCCGGTCCGTCAACGCGGGCGGGCGCGGGGGTTTGTGATTGTTAATGATACCGGCCGCGGCCGGGGGAGTGCAACGAAAATCGAAGCCGTGGGGAGTTCCAGACGCCTCCGGCGATCTCGGCTTGCCCTCGTTCCCCGTCTTGTTTAAGCTGTGCGACGGCCGGTGACGGATCACTCGGCCCGGGCGCGGTTCCCGCCGCGCCGAATTCACTCGGGAGGACGCCCGTTGACGACCGCCACCATCCCGCACAATCAATGGACGGACGCCAAGTGCGCCAAGGCGTTTTGGGACCAGCAGAAGTACGCGGCCTACCGCCGACTCCTGGCCGACACGATCGACTGGGCCGCCCCGCAAGTCGGCGAGCGGTGGCTCGATTTGGGGTGCGGGTCCGGCCCGCTGTCCGAAGCGATTTGGACACGCACGGGCGGCCGCGTGGCCGAAGTCGTCGGCGTGGACTGCGCCGCCGTCAACGCCCGGCCCTACGCGCAACTTCAAGTCGTCCTCGGCGCCGACCGGGACCGCCTTCGCTTCGTGTGCCACGACTTCAGCGCCGGCCTCGGCCTCTTTGAAACCGGCGAGTTCGACTGCGCCGTCTCCGGACTTTCGATTTCCTATGCCGAGTCGTGGGACGACGAGGCCCAGGCGTGGACGCAGGCGGCCTACGACCGCATTCTCGCCGAGGTCGGCCGCGTGCTGAAGCCGGGCGGGCGGTTCGTCTTCTCCGTCAACGTCCCGGCCCCGTCGTGGGGCCGGGTCGCCCTGAGTTCGGCCGGCAGCTTGGTCGCGGCGGCCGGCACGGCCAAGGCCCTGCGCAAGGGCTGGCGCATGATGCGGTACGGGGCGTGGCTGAAGCGCGAGGCCAAGACCGGCCGCTTCCACTATTTGCCGCACGCCGACGTGACGGCCAAGCTGCGAGAAGCCGGGTTCACGGGCATCGAACACCGCGTGACCTACGCCGGGCAAGCGTACTTGTTCCGGGCGACGGCGCCTGCTGAGAGCGGTCGGAAAAAATGACGCGACAAACAGAAGGGCGGACGCGGCGGGGCATCGTCGCTTTTCGCTCCGCGAAAAGTCTGGCCTTCCTCCCGCGGGCGGCCGGCCACTCGGGCAGGGAGCCAAACTTTTCGCGGAGCGAAAAGCGACGATGCCTCCGCACGCTCTGAATTGCCGGAAAGCGATTGGCGGGTTTGACCCCCCAGCCCCCTTGCCAAGGGGGGAAGAAGAGTTGCCACACTGCAAGGAAGCGCCATGAAGGGCAAATGGATTTCTCTCTCGGCGAACCGCCGGTTCATCTGTGACTTGATGGCGGCGGCGCGGGCCGTCCCGTCCGTCCCCGTCGAGCGGGCGATGGACTTGGGCCGGCTGAAGGCGGCGCGGGACACGCTGGCCAGCCGGCCGTCGTGGGCGGCGCTGTTCGTCAAGGCGTACGCCACCGTCGCCCGCCGCACGCCGGAGTTCTGCCGGTCGTACTTGAAGTTCCCGTGGCCGCACTTGGTCGAGTACGACGACAGCGCGGCCAGCATCGCCGTCGAGCGGGACTACCGCGGCGAGAAGGCGGTGTTTTTTGGCCGCGTCCGCGGGGCCGCGGACATGACGGTCGTCCACCTCACCAATCTGATCCAGTCGTACCAGACCGTCCCCGTGGCCGAGTGCCAGGACTTCGTGCGCATCCTCCGCCTCAGCCGCCTGCCGTACCCGCTGCGGCGGCTGGCGTGGTGGCTGGCGCTGAACACCGGCCGGCTGCGCGGCAAGCACGTCGGCACGTTCGCCCTCAGCGTGTACGCCCGGCCGGCCGCCCAGTCACTGCACCCGCTCTCGCCGTGTACCGGGACGCTCAACTACGGCCTGATCGACGACGACGGCCGCGTGACCGTGCGCCTCGTCTACGACCACCGCGTGCTGGACGGCTCCGCCGTCGCCCGCTTCATGGAGGCCGTGGAAGAGTGCCTGACCGGCCAACTGGCCGCGGAACTGGTCGCCTTGGCCGCCACCGAGGCCGGGCCGACGCGGCGTCAACCGGCGCCGGCACCGTCCGCCGGACAATTGGCGGACCAAGCCGCCTAAAATACCGACACGCCCCTTGCTTGTCGATGCCATGAAAAAAGACGCCCGCCCCGCGGCCGACGCCGGCCACATCGTGCCGGACTTGTTGGCCCCCGACCTGAAACTCGTCCTGTGCGGGACGGCGCTCGGCCGCGTCTCGGCCCGCGAGAAGGCGTACTACGCCAACCCCGGCAACCAGTTCTGGCAGGCCGTCCACCGCGTCGGCCTGACGCCGCGCCGGTTCCACCCCAAGGAGTACCCGGGGATGCTGGAACTCGGCATCGGCCTCACCGACTTGTGCAAGACCGCCTTCGGCAACGACGACGAACTCCCCGACGGCGCCTTCGTCCGCGACGCCTTGCTCCGCAAGATCGAACAGTTCCGGCCGGGGGTGTTGGCCTTCACCAGCAAGACCGGCGGCCAGTTTTTCCTCGGCCGCAAGTTGGAGTACGGCCTTCAGGAAGAACGCATCGGCGACACCAAGATTTACGTCTGCTGCTCCCCGTCGGGCCGCGCCCGCCGCTTCTGGCAGGAAAATGTGTGGGAAGGGCTGGCGGCGTTGGTGAACGGAATTGGCAAAGCGGAGTGACCGAGTTTTCGCCTTCGTTGGAGTCCCGGCCTCAGCCGGTCTTCCGCGGAGGCTGTCACCCCCGCCGCGACATCACTGACCAACGAAGTGTCCCGCGCAGACCGGCTGAAGCCGGGACTCCAACGCAATCGAAGACCGCGGTTCTACTCGCTTCCTCGCAGTTCCATCGCGATCTCGAACGAGCGCACGCGCGCCGCGTGGTCGTGAATGTGGGCGGTCAGGATCAACTCGTCGGCCCCGGTCTCGTCCGCGATCTGCCGTAACCGATTCCGCACCACTTCCGGGGAGCCGACGGCCGAGCATCTCGTCATGCGGGCGACGTGCGTCCGCTCGGCCGGCGACCACCGACCGTTCATGTCATCGACCGTGGGCGGGAGTTGCCCCGGCGTGCCGCGGACCAAGTTCAAGAACAGTTGTTGCAGCGACGTGAACAGCCGGCGGGCCTCGGCGTCCGTGTCGGCCGCGAACACGTTGACGCCGACCGCCGCGTACGGCTCCTTCAACGTCTCCGACGGCTCAAAGTGGCGGCGGTACAGTTGCAGGGCCTCGTGCAACAAGTCCGGGGCAAAGTGGGAGGCGAAGGCGAACGGCAGCCCGAGGGCGGCGGCCAGGCGGGCGCCGAAGTCGCTCGACCCGAGCAGCCAGATCGGCACGGCCAGCCCGTCGCCGGGAATGGCGCGCACGCCGTTGACCGCTTCGCCGCGGAAGTAGGCGAGGAGCTCTTGCACCTCTTGCGGGAAGTGGTCCCCGCCGGCCACGGGCCGGCGCAGCGCGCGGGCGGTGCGCTGGTCGCCGCCGGGGGCGCGGCCCAGCCCGAGGTCGATGCGGCCGGGGTAGAGCGATTCGAGGGTGCCGAACTGCTCGGCGATCACGAGCGGCGGGTGGTTGGGCAACATGATGCCGCCCGACCCGACGCGGATGCGACTCGTGCCGCCGGCGATATGCCCGATGACGACGGCCGTGGCGGCGCTGGCGACGCCGGGCAAGCCGTGATGTTCGGCCACCCAGTAGCGGTGGTAGCCCAACCGCTCGGCGTGACGGGCCAAGTCCAGCGTGTTGCGCAGGGACTCGGCCGCCGTGCCGCCGACGCGGATCGGCGAGAGGTCGAGGACCGAAAACGGGATTGCCGAGAGCGGTTTCAAAATCAATACTCACCGGGGGCGGGCGCTGTCATTGTTCGCCCGCCCCCGGCCGATTTCCAAATGCCGGTCACCAGTGCATGACGAACCCGCCATCCACGTTGACCGTCTGGCCGGTGACGTGGGCCGCCCGGTCGGACGACAGGAACACGGCCATGTCCGCGATGGCCTCGGGCGTCTGCCACTTGCCGAGCGGGACCACCGCCCGGATTTTGCGGTCGGCCCACGCGTCGTACGAAAGCCGGTCGGCCGGGGCGGCTTGGTCGTGCCACGCTTGCCACACGGACTTGTTCATCGGCGTCCGCACCATGCCGGGGCAGACGACGTTCACGCGCACGCCGCGCGGGGCGAGGTCTTTCGCCAAACACTGGGCGAAGTTAATGTTGGCCGCCTTCGACGCACTGTACGGCGGGTCCGTCTGCGAGCCGATCTGCCCGGCGACCGACGCGAGGAAGACCATCGTCCCCGCCCCGCGGTCCGCCATGTGCGGCCCGACCGCGTGGGCGACGTGGACCATGCCCATGACGTTCACGTCCAACACGCGCGGCCAATCGGCCGGGGTCAAATTGGTGAACGGGAACCCGAACTTCCCCGACCCGACCGCCGCCGCGTGGACGACGTGATCGACCGGCCCCAGTTCCGCAACGGTTCGCCGCAACGCCTCGGTGACGGAGGATTCGTCGGCCACGTCAACCGTCAGCCCGAGCGCCCGGCCCGGCAAGTCGGCCGCGACGGCCGCCACGTTCCCGCCCACGTCCCACACGGCCACGTGGGCGCCCTCGGCCGCGAACGCCCGCGCGCACGCCTTGCCGATGCCGCTGGCCCCGCCGGTCACGACGGCCACGCGGCCGGTCAAGTTCAGGTCCATCGGCTATTCCCCTTCGCGACGAATCCCAAGATTCTCATCGTAGGAGGGAGCGAGGGATTGGGTTGATTATGGCCGGGCTGGGCGGGCGGTGCAAGGGGACCGCCCGCCGCCCATTGTCCGCCGCGCGCGGGCCGGGTATCATCACCCCGCCCGACGAACCTTTCCTTCTTCGCCCGCGAGCCGCGCCCAATGAACCGCAAACTCATCATCGTCGGTGTCCTGGCCCTTGTCGCCGTCGGCTCGCTCGTCGCTGTCGTCGTGGTCACGGTCATCCCGCGCCTCCGGCCGCCCCGCGTCCCGGCCGAAGACCCCGACTTCGGCCGGCGGGAAGTCCGGGCGGCGTTCGAGAACTCGAAGCCGCACGAGGGGGCCATGCCGCCGGGCATCGTCGCCCTCTTCAAAGACTTGGGCGAGGAGTTCAAGGCGCGGAAGGGCGCCAACGCCGGGCGGTTCTTCGACCCCGAACGCATGGCCGCCCAGACCGACGCGGAGGGCGCCCTCAGCCGGGCCGAGCGGAACGGGCTGGTGAACGGGATGCGGACCGGCCTGGCCACCGCCCTCGGCACCCTGGCCGACTCCCTCAACTGGGACCGGACCGAGATCCGCAACCTGCGCTGGTACGCCGAGGGGTCGGACGGGGTGGTCATCACCCGCCACACCTTTTCGGACGACGAGGGCGGGGACATTTCGGGCAAGATGCGCTGGTGGCTCGTCCAGCGCGACGGGGCTTGGCGCGTGTACGACTTCGAAGACATGACCACCGGCGGCCGCATCACCGTCTTGTTCGGGGCCTTGCTGAAACAACTGACGGCCAAAAAATTGGGGCCGGCCGAGACGGCCCAAATCCGCGACCTCGGCGCGCAGTTCCAGGGCGTCCGCGCCGCGATCGACCGGGGCGAGTTCGCGGCGGCCGAAAAACTGCTCGCCGCCCCCGTGCCCGCCTTCCTGCCCGCCACCGTGAAGGCCCTGCACTTCTTCTGGAAGTGCGTCGCCGCCCTCGGCCAGGGCAAGGTCGAAGAAGCCCTGCACGCGCTGCGGCACGCCGAAGCGCTCGACCCCGGCATGAGCGGGGTTCACCTCATGCGGGCGGTCGCCCACAACCGCCTCGGCCAGCACGCCGAGGCGGCGGTTGCCGCCCGCAAGTACCTCGACGACCTCGGGCCGGACGACGGGGCGTACTTCCAGTTGGGCGTCGCCCTCGGCGGCCTGAAGAAGCCCGCGGAGGCCCGCGACGCGTTCCGCAAGGGCTTCGACGAAAGCCCCAACTCCCCCGACATGATCGACGAATTCCGCAAAGTCCTCGACGCGGGCCGGAAGAAGGAAGTCGGCGAGCGGTTCGCCAAACTCTCCAAGCCGGACAAGCACTTCGCCCGCCTGCACCGGGAATTCCTGGCCGCCGAGGACACGGAAAGCGCCGAAGAACTCGTGACGGCGTTCCGGAAAGCCGCCCCGGACAACCCCCAAGGCCTCGTCCGCGAGGGGGAACAGTTGCTGAAGAACGGGAAGTTCGACGCCGCCGCCACGCGCTTCCTCGAAGCCCTCGCGCTGCCCGCCCCGAAGAAGGCGGGGCCGGACGAGGACGCGCCGGCCGACCTGTTGACCGAGTGCCTGTCCCTGTTCGCCGACAACCGGGGCGAGAAGGCCGCCTACGAGACGTTCGCCGTGCGCGGCGCCCGCCGCGTGTTCCGCGAACTGTTCGACATGACCTTGGACGACGAGATTTCCGGGCCGCCGGGGGCGAAGCCCGCCCCGACCGCCGAGCGCCTCGAGAAGTTGATCGCCCTGCACCGCGCCAAAGACCCGGCCGACCCGTGGCTGTTGTACGCCGCCGGCCAGTGGCGAATGGAAACCAAAGACTACGCCGCCGCGGAGAAGGCGTTCGCCGAAGCGGCCGAGAAAGTGACTGACAAGGGGGACAAGGCGACCATACTGTCCCGCCGCGTCGACGCCCTCTGCCAACTGGGCCGGGGCGTCGAGGCGTATGAAACCGTCTCACCCACCCCGGAAACCTTCTCGCAAGCGGCCAACTACCTTGAGCAGGCCGACAAGGCGGACGACTTGGCCCGCCTGATCGCCGCCCGCCGCAAGAAGGAGCCGAAGGCGGCCGACTTGCTCTATTGGGACGCCCAACTGGCGTGGGTGAAGAAAGACTACGCCGGGGCCGCGACGCACTTCCGCCAGTACCGAAAACTGGACGACAAGAATTATGCGTGGGTGGTCCAGTCCCGCCTCGTCCGCAGTTTGCTGCGCTCGAAGCAGTTCGCCGAGGCGGCGAAGGAAATCGGCGCGAAGGACGCGAACGAGGGCGAAGGCCGGACCGTCTACGCCGCCCTGTTGTATGCCCACGAAGGGGACGCGAAGAAACTCCTCGCCGAACTCGACCGCCTGACGGCCGACGGCTATACCCCGGCCCGCTTCCATTACGACGAAGACCTCGGCCCCTTGCTGCGGGACAAGCCCGAGTTCCGCCCGCTGCTGGAAAAGTACCCGGCCCCGAAGGGCGTCGCCCCGCCCGGCAAGGAAAAGTAACCGCCGTCGTTGTTGCGGCGGCTCGGACGCACGACAACAGTTCTGTCTCCCCAACGCGAACAGGTTACGACGATGAGCCTTAAACTACGCCTCGCGGGGATCGCGGCGCTCGTTGCTTTCGTGGCTCTCCTCGCCGCCCTCAATGTCCTGTCCGCGCGGAATCGCGTCAAGAAGATCCCGGCCGACCACCCCGACGCGGGCCGGCCGGAAGCCCACGCCGCCGCGGAAGCCACGACGCCGCACGGCGGGCCGATGCCCCCGGGGATCGTCACGCTCTTCAACGACTTGGGCGCGGCGTTTCAGGACCGGGCCGGGGCCGGGGCCGGGGCGCGGCGGTTCTTCGACATGGGCCGCATGGTCGGGCAGTGCGACGCGGACGGGAGCTTCAGCCCGGCGCAGCGGGACGAGTTCGCCGAGGGGCTGGCGGCCGGCTTGGACCCCGCACTCGCCGACCTATCCAAGGCGGTCAAGTGGGACCGGGTGGAAATCCGGAGTCTGCGGTGGTATGTCGAGGGCCGGGACGGCGTCGTCGTCACCCGCCACACCGATTCCGACACTGAGGGCGGGGATAAAGCTACCAAGTGGCGGTGGTGGGTCGCCCTGCGCGACGGGGGCTGGTGGGTCTACGACTATGAGAACATGGCCAGCGGCGGTCGGCTCACCGTCTTGGTCGGGGCCATGCTAAAGTTACACGTCGCCAAGAAAATGGGCCCGGGCGAGGCGGCCCAACTCGGCGAGTTCCGGGGGCGGTTCCGCGACATCCGCACGGCGATGGCCCTGAAGGATTACGCCGCGGCCGGGCAGTTGAGCGCCGACCCGCCGCCGGCCTTCTTGCCCGGCGCCCTCCAATCGCAGTTCTTCCTGTGGAAGGCCCTCGCCGCCCTCGGTCAACACAAGCCCGACGCCGCGCTGGCCGCCCTGCGCCAAGCCGAAACACTCGACCCCGCGGCGACCGGCATTTGGCTGCCCCGCGCCCTCGCCCTCAGCCGACTCGGCCGGCACGCCGAGGCCGTCGACGCCGCCGAAAAGCACTTGGCCGAATACGGCCCGGACGCCGCCGTGTATTTCCAACTCGCCGCCGACTACGCCGCCCTGAAGCGGCCGTCCGAGACACGGGAGGCGTTTCGCAAAGGATTCGACGAGGCCCCCAACTCCCCGGACATGCTCAACGACTTCCGCCGAGTCTTGCCCCCGGCCGAAAAGAAAGAAGTCGGCGAGCGGTTCGCCAAACTCGCCACGCCGCACAAGCATTTCGACCGCTTGCACAAGGAATCCCTGGCCGATGGCGACCGGGAGGGCGCCGCGGAACTGGAAAAAGCATTCCGCAAGCTGACGCCGGGGAAACCATGAGGTTTAAACCGTGGCAGGGACCGGCACAGGATGATCTCCGAGGGGTCGGGCTCACCGCGTCACGCGGTCACGGTGACGGTGGCGGCCGCGAACTTGGTCGGGTCGGCGGCGAGTTCGGCACTGACTTGAAACACGCCCGCGGCCGCCGGCGCGGTGTATAGACCGGCGGGCGTGATCATGCCGCCGGCCCCGTGCAAAACCCGCCACGTCACGGCCTGCCCGGCGTTCTTCGCGGTGGCCCGGAATTGGAAGGTCGTGCCCTGCTTCAAGCTGACGGCGCTCGGCGAGACGGACACCTCCGGCTCCGGCGGCGGCTTTTGGGCGTCCTTCACGTAGCTGATGAACTTCAGCACGGTGTTGACCGCCTCCGTCCCGGTCCCCAGGACGAGGGCGCTGACGAGGAGGTCGCCGAAGTCGTTGAATTCCGGCCGCACGAGGCGCAGCAGGCGGATGCCGGTCATCAGGGCCGTCGCCAGCCCGAGGACAAACGCCAGCGCGGCCATGACCGCCTTTTTGAAGTCCGCGTCCGCCATGCCGCCCGGCAAGTCTTTGTTCGGCCGCCCGGCCTTGAGCTTGGCCATGCCCCAGACGACGAACGGGTCGAGAATCTGGAGGACTTGCTGAATGGCGAAGCCGGCGAGGAACACGACGGCCGTCGTCTCGGCTGGGCTGAACGGGTCTGCCATCAGGGCACTCCGTCAGGGTTGCAGAATCGGGGGGAGAAAATCGAACTCCAGCCGCTTGCCCCGCGGGGCGACAGGGAGTGGTTGCCCCGGAGGACGGTGTGCGGGCAAGCCGTGCTTCGGCCGCACGGCGGACGATGGGCCGGCCGCCGGCCGGGGGACCGCGACGGCCGCCGGGTCAACAAGGGAGATCACGTCGCCGTCGAGAATGATGGCGAATTCCAGGATGCGATTAATGGCCACATTCTCACGAATTTTGCCATCGATACGTTTGTCAGATCCGCGCGGAAAGATGATGTGAGTATCTCGGCCGTCCGCCACGCGGCTTACAACAAACACCTCTTCAACATTGGTGCCGGAACCGGCATGCGGTTGGAGACTCGACAGCTTTGGGGGCAATATTTGGCCGTTGAGAACGAGGACTTCCTGCGGCGGCGTATCGGCGATGTCCGTGATGGAAGTGCTGGTGAACTGATATTGCAATTGTTTGCTTGTCAATTGGGCACGCGCCAGGGAAACGACAACCGACCCCAAGCCGCTTGTTGTCACGCGGGGGGCAGTGCTGCGGGCCGGCGACGAGGTCAACCCGTATGCGACAGCCAGCGCTTGTTGGTTGTAAACGTAAATATTCTCGCCGACCGGGTTAGGGACCGGCACGAGCGTCCGGCTCAAATCCGTGTCCAGCCAGGAGACGACCGTAATGACTTCTCCGTCTTGAAGCGGGAGAGAGCCGAGCGATGTGTCTTCGATCAAGTCCGTCGAAATGAAATAATCGTCCGCGCCGCGCGTCACCTTCGCCAACAGATGAAAAGGCGTGCCGGCCGCGTCAAGACTGCCGCTCGGCCCGCCCGCGGCTTGGATGGCTGTCCGCAACGTCGCCTTGGCCGGCGCCAGAACAACGAGTTTGGGCGCCGCCACCTCACCGTTCACTTGGGCCGTCACGGTCGCCGCCGCTGTCGGCCGGTGGCACGGCAGCCACGCCGGGGGTGCGGTCTGGCACCCGGCGGCCAGACACGCAATCGACGCGATGAAAAGACCTGTGAGACGATGCATGGCCAAGAGTCCTCTCCGGTCGAACCGTCACTCTGTCAACGACAACTGCCACTTGTTGGCGAAACTGCGCTGCCCGGTGACGCGGTAGGCGTACCCGTGCGTCCCGTCCGAAGCAATCAGGAGGCCGACGATGTCAAACGTGCCGTCGCCGCGGTCAACCAAGATCGGCGCGCCGCTGTCCCCCGGCGCCGCGAACGGCGGAGGCCCGACGGGTTCGATGCGAATCAAGTGAACGGGCTTAAATCTTTTGCCTGCAATGAGTTCGTTGTCAATCTCCACTTCGCTTTCGGACGACTCAATAATTCGGCCGGCCGATGTTGAGCCGCTGACGATCCCGGCGTGTATCACTCCAGCGCCCTCAACCGCGGCGGCGAATTGGCCGTTCACATGCAATTCTTGCCCCCCGCGTCTGACGCGGCCGAGGCCGACGTCGCCCGGCGCGTCCATCTCGATCAGAGCGACGTCAAACGTCCCCTCATTCATGTACCTCATGTAGGCGGCTACTTTGCCCGGCAGTGATCGTTCCCCTTCGCCAGGTTCCGACGGCGGTTCAGAGACCGTCACCGCCGTGCCGACGGTATTGCCGCTCGACCGGCCGACGACGTGACTAGCCGTTAGCAATACTCGTCGGCCTAGAAAACCCTCTACGCATGCAATCGTCGCCGTTCCCCGTCTCGGGGCGGGGTCGGGCTGGACCTGCATTCCACCGATGGCCGCCAGCACGGCGTTGGCCGCGTCATCAATTGCGCCAGTCGGTTCGGCGGCGGCGAGGTCCCCCTTGGAAATTCTCGCCACCCTCGCCCTAGAGAGGCCCTCCAGACTTAATCCGGGAGCGCCATCCGACAGGTCAGTGACAGTGTCGGTTCGAACGGTCAATGTCACGTCAATCTTGACTGCCACATTCAGTATCTGCCCGTCCGCGGTCTTGACCTTGACAGCCACTTCTTTGCTGAGTTTATCTGCCGAGGCTGGCACAGCCTTCGGTGCGTCTTTCGGAACCGCGGGGGCCGGCTTGCCGCTTGACGGCGGTTTGCCGGCCGCCCGTCTTTTCTTGTCGCCGACGGGCGAGTCGTCCCCGCCGGCAGGCGTGTCTTCGTCGGGGCTTACATTTTTTTTCTTGGCCATCGGACACGCTCCGAAAAACTGACGGGGAAGAGACGACGCCCGGCCGAGTCGTCAGGCGCTTGGGCGTATTTATATCAACGTGTCGAACGGCTGTTCATTCATATTTCTCGCTGTTAGCGATCCCCCACGGGTCTCACGGCCCGGGCGGCGTGACGCGCGGCAGCGGCAGCGATTCCGGCATCAAGGCCGGCTCCGCCAGCCCGAGGTGCGGCGCCGGAACCAAGGTGCAACACCCCGGGTTGCAATTGTTAATGTGGCGGTTCAAGAACTCTTGGATCCGGCCTTCCAAGTTGGGCTGGTGGATGTCGAAGTATTCGATTGCCACGGTCTCCGGGATGCCGATAATGTGGGCTGACAATTGCGCGTTCACGGCGGCCGTCTCCGATGCGTCGCTGATGCCTTTCAACGTGGGCAGGGCGGCAGACACGGCCTTGAACATCGCGGTCACATCGACAATGCTCGTGTCAGTCAGGTTCTGCTTGGCCGAACTCAGAAACTGTCCGTCCGACAGAGCGCCGAACTTGAGTTCCAATTTGTTGCTGCCCGACAGCGGCCGCTTGAAATCGACGGTGAACAACTCTTTCTTATTGATAATGTCGTAGTGGATTTTTTTGCTGGTCAGATTCGCCATCAATTGAAAGCGGTCGCCGGCCGACGCGGCGGCCAACTTCTTAGTCAGGTCAGCCACTTTGGCTTGCAACTCTTTAATGTCGGCCGCGTTCTTCGCAATGTCGGCTGTGTTCTTGGTGATGTCGGCCGCGTTCTTGGCGACGGCATCCCCGAGTTTGAGCCGAGACTCTTGCTCGATGGCGGCCTTCAGCAAGGCGTTCAAGCGGTCTTTCGTCGCCGCCAGTTCCGCCTCCAACTCTTCGCGCGGCGTCTTCGTGGGGTTCTTGGCGCCGGCCGTCTGCACACCGGCGTCCCGCGGCGCCGGGCCGGCCGACGTGGTGCCCTTAGTCTCCTTGGTCTCTTTCGATGGATTGGTGTCTTTGTAGTATTTCGTTTCTTGAACGCGGATGACCACGTGCGTGGGGACTTCCACCGTCTCGGGAATACCGTGCAGCCGCTTGATTTTGCGGTCCGGGGACGTGTAGTTGTCCGTGTCGTAAATCCGACTCTTGATGGAACTGCACGCGGTCAGCGTGATGCACGCGGCCAGCGTGAGCAGACTGAACAGTCGGCAAGCAAGCATGGGAAAACCTTTGTGTTGGTGGTGACGGCTTAGCGGCCGGCCGGCGGGACGGGGACCGGGCAGCCGGGCGAACAATTGACGTAGGTGTCCACGAACGCCCGGACGTCTTCCGTCAGACTCGGCAAGTTCACGTCAAACACTTTCACGGCCGTCAACTTGTCCACGTAGGGAATGCCGCCGACCTCCTCGGTCGTCGGGATCTTATTCGCCGACGAAATCACCTTGGCCTTCTTCAAGTTCTTGAGGATCTCCCCGACGTCCGGGATGATCTTGGTAATGTCCTTGATCGTCTCGTCCTTCACGTCCGTGTCGTACGTCGCGAAGAATTGCTTGTCCGCCTGCATCGTAAAGCCGCCGTTGGTGACGATGCCAGCGGCCGGCCGGACGGAGTCCACGAAGAAGAGTTGATCCTTGTGCTTCACCACCTCCTCGACGTACACCGCCTTCTGCAAGACGGCGTACGATTGCGGGTCCAGGTAAGGATCACGAATTTATTAACTGTCCCATTTGGTCGGAATCGTGCGGGATGGCACGATAGTTCCAGGCGGGGAGTTCTTCGTCGAAGCGGATT
>JAYTTY010000058.1:0-11332 GCA_043744795.1 Zavarzinella sp.
TGACGGCGGCCACGCACATGTAAGACGATCCGGCGGCCGATTCGGAGGGGTATTGTAACGGGCGAAAACACTCAGCGTGTTTTCATGACTCGACGGGCGGTCCGGGTTAGAATGGCGGCCATCCTCACCATCGTGGAGTTTCCCATGCCGAGCCGCCTCTCTCTCGCGGTGTTTGCCGTCGCCGTGCTGATGGCCCCCGTCGCGTCCGCCGCCCTCCGTTGCCGGACCGGCCGGCCAAGTGGGAGTACGCCGGACTGCAATACCGGACTGCTCTCGGCCGCTCCGGCGGCTTCCCGGCCCGGCCCCGCGCCGACGAGCCGGCCGAGCAGAAAGGCAACCCGGCGCAACCGGCCCCGCCACCCCCCGAGGTTCTCCATACTGTCCTCCCGTGCGCCCGGCCCGCCCTTTTCAACTCAAGCGGCCCGGCCGGCACAGTCGATCTAGTCGATATGACCGTTCCCCGTGACGGATAAGGGATTCCTTCTTGCGGATATGGCTCGTGCTGCCACTGGTCGCCGGCGTCGGCTGTCAGATTCCCGGGGCGCGGCCCGAGGACTCGGTGCCGGCGTTCGCCATGATCGAGCAAAACGTCGCGGCGGCGGCGGAGACGCGCTCGGAGCCGGTGGCGCAGGCCAACGCCACAACCGCGGCCGCCCCGGCTGACTTGCCGGGGTTCTGGGCTTTGGCTCTGGCGCACAACCCGGCCTTGCGGGAAGTGGCGGCCGATGTCGAGGCCGCCCAAGGCCGGCTCATTCAGGCCGGCCTGTACCCCAACCCCCGGTTCGTCTGCGACCAGAACACCATCGGCTCGCGGGCGGCTCCGCAGGGCAACTTCGTGGTGCAGGTGAGTCAGGAAATCGTCACGGGCGGCAAGCGGCGATTGGACCTCGACGTGGCCGCGTTGGCGGTCGATGTCAACCGGCTCGCGCTCGTCGGGCGGAAGTTCGCCACCCTGACGCGCGTCCGCCGGGCGTACTACGACTACGCCGGTTGGGAGGCCAACATCCGCGTCAACGACGAAGTGATTGCCTCCCTCCAGCGCGGCGTCGATGTCACCCGCCGGCAGGTCGAGGAGGCCAAGACCCGGCCCCGCACCGACGTGCTGCGGTTGGAAGCCCTGCTGGAGAACGCCCGCATCACCCTGACAACCAACCGTGGCAACCGGGATGCCGCTTGGAGGCAACTGGCTGCGGAAGTGGGCCTGCCCGAACTGCCGATGCCCGCCGCCCCGCCGCCGGCCCTGCCCGAAACCGCCCCGACCTTGGACGTGAAGGCGGTCACCGAGCGAGCGCTGACGGCCCACAGCGGTTTGAAGCAAGCGTTGACGGACACCGAACGCGCCCGCGCGGCCCTCGAACGGGCGAAGGCCCAGGCCATCCCCAACATCACGGTGGGGACGGGCTATACTGCGGACAACATCGGCAACACCGCAGGCGGCAACATCAGTCTCGATGTCCCGTTGCCGTTGTGGGACCGCAACCAAGGGCACATTTACGAAGCGAAGGCTCGGTTCGCCCAGACCGTCGCGTTTCAGCAGTCAAGCGTGAACCGACTTTCCCAAGAGACGGCTGCGGCCTTCGCCCGGTACGACTCGCTGCGCCAACAGACGGCCCGGCTCACCAATGAGGTGCTGCCCCGGTTCCGGGAAAGCCTCGACCTGTTGCTCAAAGGCTATCAAGCCGGCGCCGCCCAAGTCACCTTCGCCGACGTGTTCCAAGCCCAGCAGGATCTGAACGCCACCCGCCTGAGTCTGGCCGAAGCCCGCCGCAACCTCTGGCTGGCGTTGGCGGACCTTGAGGGGTTGATGCAAATCGACTTGGGCGAGGAACCGGCCAACCCGGCCGTGACACTACCGGCGGCCCGGCCCGCGTCGTAAGGCATCAGTGGGAGGATTCTCCGGGGCGGAAGGGTCAACCATGCGCATCGGTCGTTGGTTCGGGGGGCTGAAATGGCCCGTGACGTTGGCGGTTCTGACCGGGCTGCTCGTCGGGGCGCACTTCGTTCACACCTTGACGAAGGCCGAGCGGGACGCGGAGGGGGCCGGCGACTCGGTGAAGGCGCCGCGCCGGGCCAAGGGGGGCGTCGTCACGCTCAGCCCCGAACTGTGCGAGGAACACGGCATCGAGACGGAGCCGGCCGCGGCGGTCGATTGGTCCGACCCGGTGACGGTCTATGGCCGCCTCGTGGCGAACCAGCGGGCGACCGCCGTCATTCAAGCCCCGTTCGCCGGCATCCTGCACGCGGACGCCAAGACGCCGTGGCCGGCGGCGGGGACGACGGTCCAAGCCGGTCAAGTCCTCGGCCGGGTCTCTGTCCGCGTCGGGCCGCTGGAGCGGCTCGACGTGCAACTGAAACTGAACGAGGCCCGCCTCAAAGCGCTGGGGGCGGAGAAGGCGGCCGCCGTCCAGCAGGAGCGGCTCGGGCGGTTGGAGAAATCGTCCGGGGGCGGCGAGATCGTCTCTCAACGGGAACTCGACGACGCCCGTGTGTTGCTCACCGACGCCAAGACCACCCTGGCCACGGCCCAAGCGGCGGCGGAGTTGTGGAAAACCGCTCTCGACGCGCTCGACAATCGCGGCGATGGCACCGCCTCGGCGTACAGCTTCCCGCTCACGGCCCCGGCGGACGGCGAAGTGGCGGAGGCGGCGGCCCGGCCCGGCACGTCGGTCGAGGCCGGGGCGCTGATCGCCCGCGTCGTGGATTTCCGCCGGCCTCTTGCCCAACTCGACATTCCCCCGGAACTCCTCGCGGCGGGGCCGCCGACGACGGTCGAGTTGACAATCCTCGCGCCATCGCCGGGTCAGTCAACGCCCCGGGGGCGTCTTTCGGCCACGTTGATTGGCCCGGCCTCGCAGGTGGAGGTCAACACTCAGTTCAGCAGCTACTGGTACGAGGCGGTGATCGAACCGGACCCGAAGTCGAACGCGCACGTCGTCTGGAGGCCGGGCCGGTTCGTGAAGGCCGTGGTCCGTCCGCCCGACTCCCCGCCGCGGGCGGCCGTGTCCGTCCCGGCCGGCGCCGTCCTCACCCACCAAGGGCGGTCGCTCGTCTATGTGCGGGAAGGGCCGGACCAATTCGAGCGGCGGGAAGTGCGGCTGCTCGGCCGGGAGGGGGACCGGGTCGTCCTCGGGGCCGGGGTCAAGGCGGGCGAACCCGTCGTGGCGCGGCAGGCCCAAGTGCTGCTGTCGGAAGAGTTCCGGGCCGCCGCGGGGGACGACTGACATGCTCCAAGCCATCGTCGCGTGGGCCGTCCGCCAGCGGTTCGCGGTCGTCGCGCTGGCCGCGGCGCTGTTGGCGGCCGGGTACTACGCGGCCCGGCACGCGGCCTTGGACGTGTTCCCCGAGTTCACTCCGCCGCAGGTGACCGTCCAGACCGAGGCGCCCGGCCTGTCGCCGGCGGAAGTCGAGCAACTGGTGACCACCCCGGTCGAGACCGCCGTGGGCGGCCTGCCGCGGTTCGAGGTGTCGCGGTCGCAGTCGATCCAAGGGCTGTCCGTCGTCACCCTGACTTTCCGCGGCGGGACGGACATCTACCGGGCGAGGCAGATGGTGGCCGAGCGGCTCGCGGAACTGACCGGCAAACTGCCGGCGGGCGTAAAGGCCCCAAGGATCGCCCCGCTGACCGCCGCCACCGGCCGGCTGCTGACCGTCGGCTTCACGTCCGACAAGCTCTCCCCGGTCGAACTCCGGGACCGCGTCCAGTGGCAGTTGCGCCCCCGCCTTCTGGGCGTGGAGGGGGTCGCGTCGGTCGCCGTCTTCGGCGGCGGCGTCCGGCAGTTTCAGGTGCAAGTCAACCCCGACCACTTGGCCGCCCGCGGCCTGACCGTGACGGACGTGCTGGACGCCACGCGCGCGGCCGGCGGCGTCCGGGGGGCCGGGTTCATCGAGCAGCCCGGCCAGCGCCTGACACTGCGGGCGGAGGGGCAAGTCCGGTCCGCCGCGGAGTTGGGCGAGGCCGTCGTCGTCACCTCCGCCGGCACGCCGGTGCGCTTGCGGGACGTGGCGACGGTGACGGAGGCCGCCGAGCCGAAATTCGGCGACGCGGCCGTCAACGGCGTCCCCGGCGTGCTCGTCGTGATCGCCAAGCAGTACGAGGGCGACTCCTACGACATCACCCGCCGGGTCGAGGCCGAAATCGAACGTATGCGGCCGAGTCTGGAGCAGGAGGGGGTCGTTTACCACCCGGCCCTGTTCCGGCAGGCCAACTTCATCGACGCGGCGGTCAGCGGCGTCACGCACGCCCTGCTGCTCGGGGCCGGCCTCGTCGTGGCCGTGCTGCTCCTGTTCCTGTTCAACTGGCGGGTCGCGTTCATTTCGCTGACCGCCATCCCCCTGTCGCTGCTGGGCGCGATCACGGCGCTGTGGGCGTTCGGCGTCAGCCTCAACACCCTGACGCTCGGCGGGCTGGCCATCGCGGTCGGGGAGGTGGTGGACGACGCCATCATCGACGTGGAGAACATCCGCCGCCGCCTGCGGGAGAACGCCCTGCTCGCCGCGCCGCGGCCGGCGGCCGACGTCGTGCTGGCGGCGTCGGTGGAGGTGCGCGGCGCGGTCGTGTCCGCCACCTTCATGGTGGCGCTGGTCTTCCTGCCGGTCTTCTTCCTGTCCGGCTTGCAGGGCCGGCTGTTCGCCCCGCTCGGGTACGCTTATGTGTTGTCGGTCATGGCGTCCTTGGGCGTGGCCCTGACGGTCACGCCGGCCTTGGCGATGCTCCTCCTGCCCGGCACGAAGGGGGCGACGGAGCCGCCGTTCGTGCGGTGGTTGCAGGCGGGGTACGGCCGGGCGCTCCGGCGGCTCGACCGGGAGATGCCGCTGGCGCTGGCCGTCGTCGCCGTGTTGCTGGCGGCGGCGGCGTGGGCGGCGGCGGGCTTCGGCGGCGAGTTCCTGCCGGAACTCCGGGAGAACCACTTCGTCGTCCACATGCGCGGGCTGCCGGGGACGTCTCTGGAACAGTCCTTGGCCTCCGGGGGCCAAGTCACCAAGGCGCTGCGGCGCAGCCCGTCGGTGCGCAGCGTCGCCCAGGCGGCCGGCCGGGCGGAACTGGGCGAAGACACGTGGGGCGTGGAGTACAGCGAGTTGGAGGTGGACCTGACCGCCCTCACCCCCGAGGCCTACGAGCAGTTCGAGGAGTACATGCGGGCGACGCTCGCCGACCGGGCGGGGTACTCGTTCGAGATGCTGCCGTTCCTGTCCGAGCGGATCAAGGAGACCCTGTCGGGGACCACCGCGACGATGGCCGTCAAGGTGTTCGGCGACGACGCGGAGGCGGTCGGCCGCACGGCCGAGGACATCGCCCGCCTGCTCGAACGTGTCCCCGGCCACGCCGACGTGCGGGCCGAGGCCCTGACCGGCGCGCCCGAACTCGTCGTCCGCGTCCGCCCGCGGGACGCGGCCCGCCACGGCCTGCGGACGGCGGCGGTCCTGGACGGCGTCAGCCTCGCATATCAGGGGGCGTCGGCGGGGCAGGTGTACGACCGCAACCGCGTGATCGACGTGCAGGTGGTCCTCGACCCGGCCGCCCGCAACGACCCGGGGCGCGTAGCCGACCTCTGGCTGAGCGCCCCGGCCGGCCGAGTTCAATTGAAACAGGTGGCCGACGTGTTCCTGTCCGACGGCCGGTTCCTGATCGCCCACGAGAACGGGCTGCGGCGCCAGACGGTCACGTGCAACGTCCGGGGCCGGGACGTGGAGTCGTTCGCCGCCGAGGTCGAGCGCCGCGTCAAGGAATTGCCGACGCCGCCGGGCGTCACGGTGGCCGTCACGGGGGAGCACGAGGCCCGCCGCACGGCACAGCGGGAATTGCTCCTGCTGTCGGCGGCCGCCGGGCTGGGCGTCCTCCTGCTGCTGGGCATGGCCCTGCGCTCGGCCCGGGCGCTGGCGCTGGTCATGGCGAACCTGCCGTTCGCCCTGATCGGCGGGGTCGCCGCCGTGTACATGGCCGGCGGGGCGCTGGACGTGGGGTCGCTGATCGGGTTTGTAACGCTCTTCGGCATCACCGTGCGGAACGGCCTCATGATGGTGTCGCACTGGCAGCACCTGCGCGACGTGGACGGGATGCCGTGGGGGGCCGAGTTGATCGCCCGCGGCGCCGCGGACCGGCTGGCCCCGGTGCTGATGACCGCGTTGGTGACCGGGCTGGGGCTGCTGCCCATCGCGGCGGGCAGCGGCGAGGCGGGGAAAGAAGTCGAGGGGCCGATGGCCCAAGTGATCCTCGGCGGCCTCGTGACCTCGACGGCCCTGAACCTGCTCGTGCTGCCGGTCCTGTTCCGCCGCTTCGGCGCCGCGCCGCCGGCCGCCGCGGTCTGAGCGAGCGGAGTGCCTCGGTTCAGTCCCTGGCGTCAGCCGCCCGCCCCGTGTCCGCGGCGCGCCACGCGCGGAGCGTGGCCCCCGCCAGTCCGATGGCCGCGGCCCACTGGACGGTGCTCGTGCCCAAGTACCACTGGTGGGACGTGCGGAAGGCCTTGCGGTCGAGGACGCGTGCGGCGTCTGCGTCCAAAAGCCCGTCCATGCGAAGGTGAACAAAGGCCAACAGGCCGAGCGTCACGGCCAAGAAACCCCACACGGCCCACCGGAGGCGGCGGCCGGCGCGGGGGCCGGCCGCCAAGTCCCACGCCCAGACGGCGAGGGCGGCGGCCCCGGCCAGGTTCAGGTAGTTGGTGACCGCCCGGGTGATGAAGCCCTGCTCGGTGTCGGACCCGAGGACGGCGGCGCCGACCGGGACCACGACGCCCCCGTAGAACATGAAGCCGCCCTGCCAGAACATGAGGGCCAGCAGCAGGAGCAGACGGCGCGGCACGGTCAACACGGGTTCATCAATCCTCTCGGCGCGGTCATTCGATGGGAAGGGGATTGTTGGTCACTTGATCTTGCCCAAGGCCTCGGCCGCCTCGGACCGCACTTTCGGGTGGGCGTCGCGGAGGGCGGCGGTCAGGGCGGGGACGGCGTCCCGCGCGGCGGGGCCGAGGGAGCCGAGCGCCTCGGCGGCTTCCGTCCGCACCTCCGGTTCGGCATCCGTCAGCGCGGCCGCCAACGCGGGGACGGCCGTCGCGGCGGCGGGGCCGATCCGCCCGAGGGCTTCGGCCGCCTCCCGGCGGACGTTCACATCCGCGTCCCGCAAGGCCGCGGCAAGTGCGGGGACGGCCGCGGCGGCGGGCGGCCTCATTTTCCCGAGAATCTCGGCCGCGGTGGCCCGCCCGCGCTCGTCGCCCTCCGCCAGTAAATCGCAGATGGCCCCGGTGACGCGCGGGTCGTTCGGGGCGACGGTCGCCAACGCCCACGCAAACGCCGTCCGGGCTTGGGCGTCGGGGTCGGCCCGGAGCCGTTCCATCAAGGCCGGAATGGCCTCGGCCGGCGCCGGCGTCATCCGGGCCAACGTGGCCGCCGCCGCCTGACGCCCCGACGCGGCCAACCGCGTCAGCCCCCGAACCAACGCGGGGACGGCCGCCGCGCCGCCGTCGGCGAGCGTGTCGCCGGCCGCCGAACGGACGTCGCTCTCTTGGTCGTCGAGCATCCCGGCCACGGTGTCCCATGCCCCGACCCGGCCCGCCGCACGGGCGGCCAAGGCCCGGGTGTCCGGACTCAGGACGTACACTTCAAAGCCGAGGAAGGCGACCGCCGCCGCGATGACCCCGGTGACCGCCGCCCGTTTGCCCCACCCGCGAATGGCCATGCGTAGTCCCCCGACCCGCCGTCGGACCCGATGCGTCAGGCGTGGCCCTCATTCAATCTCTTCGATGCTGCCGTCGGGGCGGATGTCGATCTCGCGGACCTTGCCGTTCTTCGCCTTGCCGCGGACCTCGTAGTTCCCGTTGGGCTTTTTCCACGCCGTGTCGAAGGCGACGCCCGGCAAGTTCTCCTTGGCGACCTTCATGATGTCCGGGGGGACGTCCTTGATGTCAAGCGTCGTCCGGTCCGCCTTGGACTCGCCGCACCCGCACAGGCCGACGGCCAAAACGGCCGCCGCGGCCAACCGAAGCATGAGACGCATTAGTAATCTCCCGTGGAAATGGCTTCCCCGCCCGCGCGGGTGGACAGGGCCTTGTACGTCGCGTAGCTTGTGGACCGGCTCAGGTGGCTTACGTGACCGTCGGCGAACACAAAGTTACCCCCGCCGGTGTGGCGGGAGGTGAAGTGGTTGATCTCCTCCGGGGCGGCCGGCCCCTGAAAGGCGTCGCCGGTGTGGGCCAGCACGAAGTTGGCGGCGTTGTTCACTTGCAAACCGAACGGCGAGCCGGGCGTCGGAACTTGGTTCGCCCCGGTGACGGCCCCGACCCACGTGGACTCGGCGTGCAGGAACGCCCGCTCGCCGACCATCAGTGTCGAACTGGTCCCGTCCGTGACGTCGGCGATCCGCACGGAACTGCCGCGGTAGAAGACGCCGTCGCCGTCCACCCCCGGCTCGCCGACGCCGAAACACCCGACGTAATTCGCGGGGGCCACCGCGCACGTCGTCGCCGTCAGTTGGCCCGAGGCCGACCGCGGGCCGACCGGGAATGCCTGCGCCGGCGCCGTGTCGGACGGGCACAGGAACGATTTGATGACGACCGTGCGGCCTTGGGCCGACGCCGGGGCTTCGATCGGCTGCGACAGGTCGATCAGGCGGAAGACGTTGTCCTGCTCCGTCTGCGGGAGGACGTGCGCCGCCCACCCCCAGCCGGGGCCGGTGTCGTTGCCCGCGGCGTCGAAGTTTGAGGCGTAGCCGGGCGGGAACTTCAAGCTGGTGTCGTGGTAGTTCTGAAGGGCCAGCCCGATCTGCTTCAGGTTGTTCGTACACTTCATTCGGTTGGCGGACTCGCGGATCTTCTGGACGGCCGGCAGCAACAGGCCGATGAGGACGGCGATGATGGCAATCACCACCAACAGTTCAATCAGGGTAAAGCCGCCCCGCCGGGCGGAAATTCGTCGGGTCTTGCGCATGAGACTTTATCGGCCGCCCGGCCGCCTGAGTGTGTCACTTCATGATACTGCCTGCCAAAATCGCGCCATATGAAGATTCCGTGAAGGCGCCAGACTGTTGAATCATCGCGGGCGACGCCGCACGGCGGCCACGGTTCCCGGTCAACTCCGCAAATTGGCGATTGGGGGCTTCAAAAGCGGTGGTCACTGCCCCACCTTCACGTTGGTGGGCACATTCTTGAAGCCGTACTTGGCGGCGAAGTCCTTGGGGGACAGCGTCACCATGCCGGTCTCGGTCAAGACGACGGCGACGATGAGATCTTCCGCGTCGCCGGAAGTGCGGTAGTGGCCGTCCGTGCCGATGAAGATCAGTTGCTCCTTCTCGGCGACGGCGGTGGTCTTCACCTTGGCGGCCAAGTCGAAGAAGCGCACGCAGCGGTCGAGGGAGGCGGTGGCGAAGCTCTTGCCGTCGGCGGCGTAGGCGACGGCGTGGACCGGGGCGCCGACGGTGGCCGAGAGGATCGGCGTCTTCGTGGCCGCCTTGCCGCTCCACAGTTGCAGCGTGTGGTTGCTGCGGCCGGCGAGGACGGTGTTGCCGTCCGGGGAGAAGGCGACGGCGCTGATGTCCGGCGGGCTGCCGAGCGACTCCTGCAAGGCGAGTTGCTTGCCGGTCGCCGTCTGGTAAATGCGGATGCGGTCGTCGGCCCCGCCGACGGCGAGCCGGTCGCCCATCGGGGACCACGCCAGCGAGCGCACCTCGGCCGGGTGGTCTTGCATCGCCCGCACTTTTTTGCCGGCCGCCGTCCACAAGATCACGTTGTTGTCGGCCCCGCCCGTCGCCAGCGTGGCGCCGTCCTTTGACCACGCCACGGCCGTCACCGTCTTGGTGTGGCCGTCCAGCGGGATCGCCGTGTCGGCCTTGGCCGGCCAGATCACGGCCGTCTTGTCCGCGGAGCCGCTGGCCACCTTGCCGTCGCCCGCGATGGCGACGGCGGTGACGGCGGCCTTGTGCCCTTCGAGCGTGCGGAGGCCCTTGCCCGTGGCCGTGTCCCACACCCGCACGGCCTTGTCGGCCCCGCCGGTCGCCATCAGTTTGCCGGTCCCCTGGAAGGCGGCCACCGTCACCGTCCCCTTGTGGCCGTCGAGCGTGCCGAGGATTTTGCCGTTTGCCGTGTCCCACAGCGTGGGGGATCCGCTGGTCGTCACGCCGAGGAGCATCGGGTGGCCCGGCGCCCACGTCGGTCGCAGCACATCCCCGACGCGGACGGTGCGTTGCTTCAGCGGGTCGGCCACGTCCCACACCGTCACAGTGCCGACGTAATGTGTGAACACCGTCTTGCCGTCGCGGGTGATTTTCACCTGATTGAGGGCCGTGGGGATCGTCTTTCCCGCGACGAGGGCCGCGGGCGCCACGAGGGCCGTCCCGCCCAACTGCGATGTCGCGGCGATGCGGCCGTCCGGCAGGTATTCGGCGAAGAAGCCGGGGACGGGGATTTTGCGCGTCGCCGTCGCGTCCTCCATGGAGTATTCCACCATGCCCGTCTGGCTGGCGGCCAGAAAGGACTTGTCGTCCGGGGAGAAGGCGACGGCCGTGGCGTTGGCCGCCGCGTCTTTGAGCGTGTGAATGGTCTTCAGCGACGAGGAATTGGCGACGATCGCCCCGGACTTCCCGGCCGTGACGGCGACCTTGTCCCCGTCCTTGTTCCACACGACCTGGGCGACGGGGTTGCCGTACTCGGTCTTTTGAAGCACCTTGCCGGCCGCCGCGTCCCAGATGACGAGTTCGCCGCTGTTGCCGGCGGTGACGGCCAGTTTCTTGCCGTCCGGGGACCACGCGACGTTGTTCGTGTACCCCTTGTGTTCGCGGAGAATCTTTAACGGCTGCCCGGTCTTGATGTCCCATACGCGGGCCGTGCCGTCCCAGAGGCCGCAGGAGGCGAGGTGCAACCCGTCCGCGGAAAAGTCCAACCCGCCGACGTAGCTGCCGTGCCCCACCAAGGCCGAGACGTGCTTGCCGGTCTCCACGTCCCACAGGTGAATCGTCCCCTCGTACCCCCCGGTGGCCAACAGCTTGCCGTCCGCGCTGACGGCCAAACTCAGCGGGTACCAGCGGTGAATCTTCGTCTCCCACGTCCACGACCGCACGCCCTTGAGGGCCGGCGGCCGCTGCACCAGCGTCAACTCGCTGATGGCGCCCGTCTTGTTCAGCTCAATTTGGTCCGCGGCAATGACCACGCCCTTGGCTTTCGCCTTCGGGGCGACTTGGCCGACGATGGGTTGGTCGAAGCCGATGAGGGCAAAGAGTAGAAGGCCGACGCCGGCCGCGAATAAGCGACGTGCAAACATGACTGTCTCCCGGTGATGGGGACAGCGTACCACGGCGAGGACCAATGACCAATGACCAAAAATGCGAGCCGAGCGGCGTAAGCCGCCGGGT
>JAYTTY010000059.1:0-11303 GCA_043744795.1 Zavarzinella sp.
TGTCGGCGTGGACGGCGGCGGGCGCGAGCGTAGAATGGCACGGACGCACGGGGAGCTTCCTTGTTCAAGTGCTTGGTAACCTTGAGTTTAGGGACTCCCAGGCGTCGTTGACCACCCCGTTGGAACTACTGTGAAGCCGGGACTCCAACGAAGACAAATCTAAGCCGCAGGGGAGCAGTCATCCGCCGAAGGCCGGCTGAAGCCGGGACTCCAACGAAGACAAATCCGAGCCGCATGGGAGCCGGCATCCGCCGAAGACCGGCTGAAGCCGGGACTCCAACGAAGACATATCCAAGCCGCTTGGGAGCCGGCATCCGCCGAAGACCGGCTGAAGCCGGGACTCCAACGAAGACAAAACCAAGCGGCGAGCGGCGCTCACCACGAATACGTCACGACCACCTGAGCCTTGCCGTCCTTCAGCGTCACCGGCACGACCAGTTCGTCCTTGCCGTTGGCCTTCCGCACCGTGGCGCCCGGCGTTTCGACGTTGATCTTCAAGCCGTCCACGGTGAACCAACCGCCGTCGCCGACGATGATTTTGTTGCCGACAGCCGCCCGGAAGAACAATTCCCCCGTCGGCTTCTCAGAGGCCACCGTCAGCGTCCGCTTCAAATGGGCCGGCCCCTTTCCCTGCGCAACGGGGTTGGCGAAGTCGGTGATCGTCACGCCGTTCATGGCGTACTTGAACGTCGGCCGGTCGTCCGGCGACAGCGTGTAGCCGAGGAATTTGTAGCCCAAGTCTTTCGCCGACTTGGCGGGCCACGCGGCTTCGGGCTTGTCCAGCACGGCGAAGGCCGGGCCGGTCGGCAGGGCGACGATGTTGTCTCCCAGCGGGCCTTCGAAGCCGGTGCCGCGGTCGGTCCAGTGGCGGGCGGCGTCGATGAAGCCGCCCTGCCAGATCAGGGCCACGCGCATTTCGTTGGCGTCGAACGCGAGGTTGAGCTTCTCCGGGTAGCCGACGCCGATGCCGCGCGCCCCGGCCCCTTGGATGAAGTTCCGGTAGATGATCGCTTCCGTGAGCGGCGTGAGCGGCATGAACTTCTTGCCGAGGCCCGCCGGCAGTGCCGGCTTGCTGTCACTCAAATAAACCCAGATGGCCTCCACTTGTGAGTTGGCTTGGCCGTCGAGGATGCTCGGCAATGTACTCTGGCCGCCCGGCCACGCCGTCGGCATGCGGGTGCCGGGGCGAATCTTCTGCGGGTCGATGCAGTAGGCGTGGAACCAGTCGCGTTTCAGCCGCTTGGTCATCAGCAACATGTCGATGCCCTGAACACCCTCAGCCTTGTTGCCCGCGAAGGTGTGACACTTGATGCACCCGAAGGCCTGCGCGCCGACCATCTGCCGGCCGGCGGCCTTCACCTTGGCGTCCGGCTCAGCGAACTTCACCGGCGCGACCGCGGGCAGTTTGTCGGTCGCCTCGAACAGGGCCGTCAAGTGGCCGACATTCGCGGCACCGAAGCCGGGCATGTTGGTGTGCATGTACGGCCGGTCGTCGGCCCCTTGGTTCAACACTTGAGTCATGTACGCCCCATTGATCTTGGCGCCGACGCCGTCGAGCGGTGGCGGCAGGCGCCCCTCGTCCCCCATTTCTTGCTGCGTGGTCTGGAACAGCGTGTTGGTCAGCTCCGTCGCCCCGCCCACTTTGTCGCGGACATGGCAAGCGTAACAGTTGAACGTCAACATCGTGCGGGCGATGGCCGACGGCGCGTCCTTCGCGGCCGGGGCCGGCTTGGGCAGGGCCGCTTGAAGCGCCTTCTTCTGCACGTCGGAGAGGAAATACGCGGGCACGCCCTTGGCCGTGCCGTCGAGGCAGCCGCCGGTCGCCTTGAGCTTGTCGAAGGGCGTGTACGTCGTGACCGCGTCGAGCGGCTTGACGTGGTCTTTCAGTTGGTGGCAGTTGGCGCACCCCTCGGACGAGAACAGCATCTTGCCCGTGGCCGCCAAGTCGCGGTCGAACGGTGTCAACAACTCGTCGTCCTTCTTCTCGGCGGCCTTCGGGGCTTCGCCCTTCTTCACCAGGTCGGCCTCCGTGGCCCCGAGCATCGGGCCGAGTTGCTGCCGGCCGAGGCCGCGGCCCTCGATCTCCACGTCGAGTTCCGCGCCGCCGCCGCCCTGGAAGAAGTCCACCGTGACTTTGTGGATGCCCTTGGTCAGTTCCTTGGAAGCGGACTTGCCCTGCGGCGGGTGGACGCCGTCGTTGTCCACGATCAGCTTGCCATCAATGGCGAGTTTGCTGCCGTCGTCGCTGGTCGTGGTCAGCGTATACTCGCCGGCCGCCTCGATGTTGACGTACCCTTCGAAGCGCATGGCGTAATTGTTCGACCGCATGGCGGCGCTCACGTCAAACGCCACCCCGGAGCCGGTCGCCTTCGGCTTCAACTTGGCAAAGTCCGGCACCTTGTCCCAATCCCCCTCGTAGTAGGCATATGTCGTCGTCCCCTTGCCGACCGGCGCGGCCACCTTGGCGCCTTGCAGCAGGTAGTGTGCCACGTCGGCGGCCTCGACGGCCTTCAACAGGTGCGGCATCCGCCCGGAGGGCCGGATGGCCAGCGGGTTCGTGAGGAATGTCGTCAGCCCCGGTATGGTGTACTTACCCAACAAGTTGCCCAGCGGCACGGCATACGCGAACGTGGCCGTGGCCGGGTCGCCGGCCACGTCGCGCGGGCCGTGACAGGCGGCGCAGCCGATTTTGCCGAACACGTCCCGGCCGCGGATCATCGCCTTCAAGTCGGGCCGCAGTTGCTTGGGCGTCCCCGTGCCCCCAAGGAACGTCACCAAGGCTTGAACCTTCTTCTCCTTCTCCGGGTCGTTGGCCAAGACGTGCGGCATCGTCGTCCCCGGCTTCTCGGCCCGCGGGTCGGCGAGGTAACGCTTGAGGTAGGACGCCTTCACGCGGCCGCCAACGGTATCGAGGACGGGCGCCTGCTTCTTGGCGAGCGTCGGCTCCGCGGTCGCGTGGCAACTGGTGCAATTCAGTTCCCCGAGCAGCAACTGCCCCCCGGCCAGCGGGTCGCCTTTCGCGTCGGCGTGGAACCGCTCAAACCCGGCAACAATGGGGGAGGCCGGCGCGGCGTGGGCCGCGCCGAACGTCAGCAGGCCGAGCAGTCCCGCCCACAGACAAGAATGCCGGGCAGGACGGAGATTCATGGACATCCTCGGGGATCCTTGACATGAGGAGAGCGGAGGCGGGGTGGGAAAGTTGTTATCGGCGGCCGGCGGGGGATGACAAGGTGAGACGAAAGACAACCTCACCCCCCGGCCCCCTCTCCGCGGCGGAGAGGGGGAGCAAAACGGTCCCCCTCTCCCGGCTTTGCGGGAGAGGGTTAGGGGTGAGGGCGTTTTGGGCGGGCGACGAAAACTAACACCCCCTCATCCCCGGCCCCTCTCCCGCAAAGCCGGGAGAGGGGAGAAGGATTTGGTCCCCCCTCTCCGCGGCGGAGAGGGGGTTAGGGGGTTAGGGGGTGAGGTTGCCTTTGTCAGCAGCCACCTCATGCGGCGCCAAGTAACTGAACGGCTCATACGGGATGTTCCGCAGGATGCCGAACACCACGAGCAGGCCCACGAAGGTCCAGACGACCCACGTCGAAATCGCGCGCCGCGGCCGGCGGCGCCAGCGGGCGATGCCGTAAGTGACCGGCTCCCAGACGGCGTACAGCACGGCCGCCACGGTGAACGGGTTGTAGACGAGGGCTTGCAAGAGTCGCCCGCGGCTCAGGGCGTGCAGGGCGCGGGCCGTCCCGCAGCCGGGGCAGTGGTAGCCGGTGACTTCGTGGAAGACGCACTTGGGATACCACACTGTCTCCGTCGGCGGGAACACGGCGACGACGACGGCGCCCGCGACGAGCAACGCCGCGAGGGCCGCCAAGAGCAGCCGGCGGCGCCGGAAGGATGGGCGGGGCGGCGGGGGATCGGGGCGACGCACGGACGGGCGACTCCGGGGGGGTGCGGTCAATTCTAGTGGCCCGGCAATTCTCGGGCGGTCGGCAAGTTGGGGGACCGGGCCGGGGGAACCTGAGCGGGCGGGTGAAGCCCGGCAATTCCCCGCGTGTCGGGGGCATTCGCATACGGCCGAATCGGCCACTTTTTCCTGATTGACAGGCGGCCGGCGAAACGAGATAGACCGCAGACGAGTCTCCGCGCCCGGCCGTCGCGGGCGGGGGGCCGTTCACCTGCTTTCGGAAAAGGTTGATCGCATGGCGAAGCCGGCCCCACTCCATCGGTCCGCGTTGCGGCTGGAAGCCTTGGAATCGCGCGAAGTCCCGGCGACCGGCGTTCTTTCGGGCACGACCCTCACCATCGAAGGCACGGACGCCGCGGAGACCATCCGCGCCCGCGTGTCCGGCGGGCAGGTGAGCTTTGCCGACGTGGTGATCCGCGACGGCCGCCGGTTCACGGACTCCGTGCCACTCGCGGCCCTGCGGTCCGTCGTCGTGCGCGCCCGCGGCGGCAACGACATCGTGAACATGTCGGCCCTCAACATCCCCACGCAAATATGGGGCGGCGGCGGCAACGACCAACTCGTCGGCGGGTCGAACCGGGACACGATCTACGGCGACTTGGGCAACGACTACCTCCGCGGCAACGGCGGCAACGACTGGCTCGTCGGCGGCGAGGGGGCCGACGTGATTTACGGCGGGGCCGGCAACGACTTCATCTCCGGCGACCCCGGCAACGACCGCCTGAACGGCGACGCGGGCGACGACCGCGTCAGCGGCGGCGAGGGCCGCGACACGCTCTCCGGCGGCAACGGCACGGACCGCTTGGACGGGCATGGGTACGGGGCCGGCCGGGCCAACACCGAGGCCAACTTCGACGTGTACCAGGACGACTTCGCGTACACGAAACCGCTCGGCAATTCGGACACGGTGGCGCCGGTCCGCAAGGGCGAGTTCAACCAGACCGGCCTGCTGGCCGTCTTCTCCGCGCTGAACGCCACGGACATCCGCAATGCCGTCAAGTCGCTCGGCGGCCGGCAGTACGAAATCACCCTGCGCGGCGACAACAAGACGGTGCGGGTGAAGTTCGACGGGTCGTGGACCGACAACGACCCCTCCCCGGTCGGCACGTCCACCGCCGAGTTCTGGCCGATCCTGCTGTTCCGCGCCCGCATGCAGACCTTCGGCGTCAACCCGGAAGTGTTCCACACAGACGCCGAGTGGGCCAAGATCAATTCCGACAGCCACGGCAAGTTGTTCGACCCCGCCGACGCCCTGCGGCAGTTCACGGGCCGCCCCGACCGCACGTCCGGCGCGGCCCAAATGAACTTCGGCTCTTTGCAGACATTGCTAAGTCAGGGCAAGGTCGCCGTGGCCGTCGCCTACACGGAATTCATGCGGCCGCAGAACAGCCAAGGCATCATGAGCGGCGTCACTTACGCCGTCCGGCAAGTGTTCCAAGACGTGGCCGGCCGCAAGTGGATTCAACTGTACAACCCGCTCGGCTCGGACACGCTCACCGGCAAGCGCGTGGACAACAACCCGTACCTGCCGAAGGGGGACGACGGCCTCATCACCCTGACGTGGGACGACTTCCGCAAGACCTCAAACTTCGTCAAAGTTATCGCGGCGTGAGTCAGGCCCGTGCCCGCAAGCCCCGCCGCGTGAGCGGCGGGGCTTGCGGGTGATCGAAAGCGACTCGCGCATGTCTGGATTTCCTTTCGCACGTCTTCCGCGCATCACCCGAGTTGTAGACTAAGAGCGTTCGGCCGCACCGATGCCGTTATCGGTCTGTCAGCCCGTGCGGTGGTCTTGTGAGCCGCGACGCGGAGGCTTTGCGGAGAGGAGCGCGTCCTTAACGAGCCGAGGGCCGTCATGCCCCGGGTGTTGCGCTCCATCCCCTACCCGGCGGCTTACGCCGCTCGGCTCGCCAAGGACGCGCTCCTCGGCGCAAAGCCTCCGCGTCGCGGCTCACAAAACCGCCGTGCCTGAATCACTCGTTTCGGAAGGGTCTGCGTCTCATGGCTCAGGTGTTCGTGGTGGGGCGGCTCGACGCCGAACTGACGGTGGCGGCGTTCCTCAAGACGCGGTTGGCCCTGCCGTGGTCCAAGACCAAGCATCTCATTGAGAGCGGGGCCGTCCGCGTGGCCGGCCAGCCCGCGCGCGACCCGGCGGCCCGGCTGCGCATCGGCAAGAAGGTGGAAGTGACCCTCCCGGAAGAGGGGGTCAAGACTCGCACCGAAAAGCACAAGCCGAAACCCAAGCCGAAGTCGCAAGACAGAGACAAGCTCCCCGAAAAGCCGAAATACAGCGGCCCGATGCCGGCGTTGGTCTACTCGGACGACTCCATCGCCGTCGTCGAGAAGCCGGCCGGGCTGACCACGATGCGCCACGAAGAAGAAGCGGCCGAGTTCGGCGAGCGCGGCCGGACTTATCTGCCGACCACGCTGGCCGACCTCCTGCCGGCCATGCTCGGCCGGCCGGGGAAACCCGTCTTGGCCGTCCACCGCATCGACCGGGACACGACGGGCTTGGTGGTCTTCGCCCGCACGAAGATTGCCGAGGACGGGCTGAACGAGCAGTTCAAGGCCCACACCATCGAGCGCCGCTATCTGGCCCTCGTCCGCGGCAAGCCGAAGACGCGGAAGATCGAGACGGTGATCGCCAAAGACCGCGGCGACGGCCGGCGCGGGACCGCGGCCGACGGCGACGGGCAGAAGGCCGTCACCCACGTCACCGTGGTGGACCAATGGGACGGATTCGCGTTGGTGGAGTGCCGGCTGGAAACGGGCCGCACGCATCAGGTGCGGGTTCACTTGGGCGAGACCGGCACCCCGCTGTGCGGCGAGGAAGTGTACGACCGCCCGCTGAACGGCGCCCCGCTCCCCGACGGCTCCGGCGCCGCCCGCCCGATGCTGCACGCCGCCCGATTGGGATTGGAACACCCGGTCACGGGCGACAAGTTGGTGTGGGAATCGCCGATGCCGGCCGACATGAAGAAGCTGGTCGAAAAGTGGGACGGGGCCGGCGAAGAGGATGAACCGGAAACGTGGGACGTGTGAGTTCCCGGGGACTCAGTGGTACGCCACCAAAAACCGCAGCGCGAAGATCACGCCGAACGACACGCTCAGCACGCAACTCAGCAAGAGCGTCATCCACACCCAATTCGACTCGCGGCGGTCGCGCACGGGGGCCGGCGCCCGGCTCGGCCGGCCCGTCGTCGTCTCTCGCGTGGCCGAGGCCACGTTCGGCAGCGTGTTCACCATCGAATCGTCGGCCAAGTTGGCCCACGGGTCGCCGGTCCCCACTTGCGTCTCTTTAACGCGGTGGGCGAACGCCGTGGCCGGGGCCTGCCACTCCGAATGCCGCACGGCCAACCCGTTGAGGGCGGCGATCAGTTCGTGGCCGTTCTGGAAGCGGTCGGCCGGCTTCTTCGCCAACAGTTTGCGGACAATGGCCGCGAGAGCGTCCGGCACGTCCGGCCGCAGGTCGCGGACGTCCGTCGGGGCGTCCGAGTAGTGGCGGACGATCTTTTCCAGCGTCGTGCCGCCGGGGAACGGCACGGTCCCGGTCAGTAACTGGTAGAACGTGCAACCGAGCGAGTACAAGTCGGAGCGGGCGTCCACGGAACTCTTGTTGCGGGCTTGTTCCGGGGAGATGAAGTCCGGCGTGCCGTGCATCGTGTACTCGGCGCCGTCGTCGGACTTATCCGACGCATTCTCGGGCGCGACCATGTGGGCCAGCCCGAAGTCGAGAATTTTGACGACCGGGCCGGCCGCGGTGGTCTGCACCAACAGGTTCGCGGGCTTGATGTCGCGATGGATCAGCCCCTGTTCGTGGGCGTAGGCCAACCCGGCGGCGGCCTGCCGGACGAACTCGCAGGCCAAGTCCATCGGCAGCGGGCCGCGGTCCTTGACCAGTTGCGTGAGGGTCGGCCCGTCCACCAGTTCCATGACGAGGAAGCACGCCTCCCCGGCTTGGTTGGCGTCGAACGCGGCGACGATGTTGGGGTGGTTGAGTTTGGCGGCGGCCCGCACTTCGCGGCGGAAGAGTTCGCGTGCCGTCTCCGTCTTCGTCACGGTCGGGGAGAGCAATTTCAGGGCGACGACGCGGCCCATCGTCTGGTGCATCGCCCTGTAGACGCGGCCCATGCCGCCGCGGCCGAGTTCTTCCATGAGCCGGTACTGGCCCAGTTGCAGCCCGGCCCCGCGACCGGCCATCAGGCGGTCGGCCTGGAACGTCGTCAGCATCCCTTTGCGGATGAGGAACCGGGCAACTTCCGAGCCGTCCTCCGTCGCGGGGCCTTCGGCGGCGAGGCGGGCCATGGCGTCCGTGTCCATAAGGCCGCTGCGGACGACGTGTTCCACGAACGTTTGGGCGTCGATATTTGGCGCATGTTGCGTCATTAGGGCAATAAATCTCCAACGCCGACCCTTCCGCGGTCGGCCACATCCTTGGGAAACGAACCGTCGCGGCGTACTTGCGCGAGCCAATCAGAGTACGGTGGCCGCCCCGAATGCCCACTCACTTTACGGTAGTTCGCCAACCCCCTCGTGAAATTCAGACGACCCACCGGCAAAAGCGGACGAATCGGGTTACACGACCGTTACCACCCCAAAATTCAGGCGAGGCGGGAACTCGTTGACCTGTCAGATGATCGAACTTGCGGCCGAGAGTTGGATTTTGAAGATTTCACTTCGCTTTTCTCGTGGGGCAGGGTAAATTAGTGGGAATGGTGAAGACTATCCCCGCCTGCCATCCCCGCCCCTGCGACCCGCCTGCCGCCTAACGGCCCCTGATCGACTCACACGGAAAGGCCTGCCATGTACGCTCCCCGCGTGTCCGGCGTTGTTGTCTGCTTCCTGTCACTCACGTCACTTTCCCCCGCCGCCAACCCGAACCAGGCCAAAGACCGCGTGAAGATGATCGGCCAGCCGACGGCCATTGAAGTCCTGCCGATGCAAATGACGCTCGCCGGCCCGCGCGGGATGCAACAACTGCTCGTTACCGGCAAGTACGCGGACGGCACCGTCCGCGACCTGACGCCGTTCGCCGAGTTCAAGCCGAGCAACCCGGCCCTCTTGGAAATCACGGACGGCTTCGTCCGCGGCAAGAAGGACGGGTCGGGGACAGTGGAAGTGTCCGTCGGCGGCAAGACCGCCTCCGTGCCGATGATCGTCGAAAAGACCGGGGCCGCCGAGCCGGTGAGTTTCCGGCACGACGTGATCGCCGGGCTGAACGTCGGCGGGTGCAACGCCGGCGCCTGCCACGGCACGCCCAGCGGCAAGAACGGCTTCCGCCTGAGTCTCCGCGGCTTCGACCCGGTCCTCGACTTCCAACAACTGACCCGCGACGTATGGGGCCGCCGGACGGACAAGCAAAACCCCGGAGCCAGTTTGCTGATGCAAAAGGCTTTGGGCCGCGTGCCGCACGAAGGCGGCGCCCGCTTCGGGGCCGACACCGTCGCCGCCGAGATGATCGGCGGCTGGATGGCCCAAGGCATGCCGGACGACGCGCCGACGCGGCCCGTTCTGAAGAAACTGGAAGTCCTCCCCGGCGCCCGCGTCTTCACCGCCCCGGCCAAGTGGCAACAACTCTCCGCGATGGGCCACTTCGGCGACGGCATCGTCCGCGACGTGACCCGGCTGACGGTGTTCAGCAGCAGTGACCCGGCCATCGCCGACGTGTCCCCGAACGGCTTCGTCGAGTTTAAGCAGGCCGGGGAAATCGCCGTCCTGTGCCGCTACCTCGAAGAACTGGTCTCCGTCCGGCTCACCTACTTGGAGCCGAAGGAAGGCTTTGTCTGGTCGAACCCGCCGGAAGCGAACCTCGTGGACAAGGCCGTGTTCGCCAAGTTGAAACTGATGACGATTCAGCCGAGCGACCTGTGTCCGGACGAAGACTTCCTGCGCCGCGCCTACCTTGACGTGTGCGGGCTCCTGCCCACGCCCGAGGAAGCAACGCTCTTCATCTCCGACAAGGCCCCGGACAAGAGGGCCAGGTTGGTCGATCAGTTACTGGACCGCCCCGAGTTCTCGGACTTCTGGGCGCTGAAGTGGTCGGACGTGTTCCGCAGCAACCGCAAGAGCATCCAGCTCAAGGGGGTCAGCGGCTTCCAACTGTGGCTCCGCGACCACCTGTCGCGCAACACGCCGATGGACGCCGTCATTCGCGAGATGCTGACCGCCAACGGCAACACGTTCAACAACCCGCCGGCCAACTATTATCGGATCGCCAAAGACCCGCAAAGCCTGGCCGAGACGACGGCCCAACTCTTCTTCGGCGTGCGAATGCAATGCGCCAAGTGCCACAACCACCCGTTCGAGGCCATCACGCAGGACGACTACTACGCGACGGCCGCGTTCTTCGCCCGCGTGAAGACGAAGAAAGATTCGGTGAACGCCCCGAAGACGCCGCAGGACACGGCCGTCGCCGAAGTCGTGTTCGCCGGCCGCGACGGCGAAGTGACCCAGCCGCGCTCCCTCAAAGTGATGGCCCCGAAATTCCTCAAGGGGGCGACGCCTGAAATCCCCGCCGGCAAAGACCGCCGCGAAGTGTTCGCGGACTGGTTGACGACGGCGGACAACCCGTTCTTCGCCAAGTCGATCGTCAACCGCGTGTGGTACCACGTCGTCGGCAAGGGCATCGTGGACCCGGTGGACGACTTCCGCGAGTCGAACCCCGCCAGCAACGACGACCTGCTGAACGGGCTGGCCAAGGATTTCGCCGAACACAAGTTTGACCTGCGGCACCTCGTCCGCACGATCATGCTGTCCCGCACTTACCAGCTTTCCGCGACGCCGAACGACTCGAACAAGGACGACGCCAAATACTTCTCGCACGCCGTCACGAAACTCCTCAGCGCCGAGCAACTGCTCGACGCCCTGTGCGACGTGACGCAAGTGCCCGAGAAGTTCGCCGGCCTGCCGATGGGCACGCGGGCTATCCAACTCCCGGACGGCGAAGTGAACCACCCGTTCCTGAAGACGTTCGGCCAGCCGGCCCGCGAACTCGCCTGCGAATGCGAGCGGGAAAGTGACAGCAACTTGGCCCAGGCCCTGCAACTCATCAACGGCCCGACGATCAACGAAAAGCTGCGGAACCCGGCCAACCGCCTCGGCAAACTGCTGGCCGAGAAGAAGAACGAAAAGGAAATCCTCGACGCCCTTTACTTGGCCGCCCTGTCCCGCCAACCCAACGACGCCGAGCGGGCGCCGGCCCTGGCCCACGTCGCCAAGGGCGTGGACAAGCGCAAGGCGTGGGAAGACGTAATGTGGGCGGTACTCAATACGCGGGAGTTCCTGTTCCGGCATTGAGATAAAAGAGTTTCTCGCAAAGCCCGCAAAGAGGCAAAGCTCGCAAAGAAAG
>JAYTTY010000060.1:0-2883 GCA_043744795.1 Zavarzinella sp.
ACGACCGTCGTCGGCCTCCCCGGATTCACTGCCATCTTGCTGCATTTTCCTCATTTGTTGCGAGAGCAATTTGTGTCATTTCACCGCGAGTGGAGTATATTATTCGAGGTCCGTGAGGGCCGAGACTTTAATCGGTCCTTCAGACCGAAGTCGTTTTTGGGTCCAATTCCCCAGCCCTTGCGGGCTGGGCTATGTTAAACGGCCCTTCAGGCCGAAACGCCGATTACTTCGCCGCTGCGGCCTTGGCGGGCATCGGCTCCGTGATGATGTCCTTCACCGTCTTGCCGGCCGGGATCATGGGCAGGACGTGTTCCTGGTACGGGACCATCACGTTCAGCAGGTACGCCTCGTCGCTGTCGAGCCACTCGGCGACGGCGGCGTCGAAGTCCTCCTTCGCGACGACCGTCTTCGCCTTCACGCCGAAGCCCTTGGCGATGGTCACGAAGTCCGGGTAGGGGGGCTTGTCCATGCCGTCGCCCAAGTAGGTGTGGCCGCGGTTGCTGCCGTGGAAGCGGTCTTCCCACTGCACCACCATGCCCAAGTGCTGGTTGTTCAGCACCATCATCTTCACCGCCACCTTCTCGACGTGGGCGCAGGCCAGTTCCTGAATGTTCATCAGGAAGCTGCCGTCGCCGTCGATGTCGATGACGATCTTGTCCGGGTGGGCGACCTTGGCCCCGATGGCCGCCGGCAGGCCGAAGCCCATCGTCCCGAGGCCGCCGGACGTGACCCACGTCCGCGGGTGGTTGAACGGGAAGTATTGGGCCGACCACATCTGGTGCTGGCCCACGCCCGTCGTCACGATGGTGTTGTCGAGTTGGCCGCGCTTCTTCAAAATCTGCGACACTCGCTGAATGGCGTACTGCGGCAGGATGGCGTCCGTGCGGTCCTCGAACCGCAACGGCTCCTTCTCCCGCCACGCGTCGATTTGCCGCATCCAGTCGGGGTAGCGACCGCCGCCCACGAGGTCGGCGTTCTTCTCGGCCTTCAGCAGCGTGTTCACGCCGTCGAGGGCGGTGCGCAGGTCGCTGTTGATGCCGACGTGGGCGTGCTTGTTCTTGTTCAGCTCGGACGGGTCGATGTCGATGTGGACAATGCGGCCGTGCTTGATGAACTCGGTGAGCTTGCCGGTCACGCGGTCGTCGAACCGCACGCCGAAGGCCAGCACGAGGTCGGCGTCGTTGATGGCGAGGTTGGAGTACACGGTGCCGTGCATCCCCAGCATCTGGAGGCACAGGTAGTGGTCGGTCGGAAATCCGCCGAGGCCGTGGACGGTCAGGGCCACGGGGATGCCGGTCTTCTCGGCGAACTCGCGCAGGGCCGCGGAGCCGTCGGACGCGATCACGCCGCCGCCGGCGTAGACCAGCGGCTTCTTGGCCCGGCGGATCTCGTCCACGACGCGCTGCAACTCTTCCGGCGTGGCCGCCCGCTCGGCGACGTAGCCCGGCAGGTTCATCGGCGGGTCCCACTCGGGGACGATCTCCCGCAGTTGCACGTCCTTCGGCACGTCGATGATGATCGGCCCCGGCCGGCCGGTGACGGCCAGGTGGAAGGCCTCCTTCATCACGCGGACGATGTCTTCCGTGCGGTGAATCAGGTAGTGGTGCTTTGTGACCGGCCGGCACACTTCGACGATCGGTGACTCCTGGAAGGCGTCCGTCCCGATGACGCCGGTGCTGACTTGGCCGGTGAAGGCGATGATGGGGATGGAGTCCATCTTGGCGTCGGCCAGCACGGTGACGAAGTTGGTCGCCCCCGGCCCGCTGGTGGCCATGCACACGCTGACCTTGCCGGTCGTCCGCGTGTACCCGTGGGCCATGAACCCGCCGCCTTGCTCGGCGCGGGGGAGGATGGTCCGCAACTTGTCCTGCACGCGCGTGAGCGACTGGTGCAGGGGCATGGACGCCCCGCCGGGGTAGGCGAACATCGTGTCGACGCCTTCGTTGATGAGGCATTGGACCAAGATGTCAGCCCCGCTCATGGGGCCGGTCGGCAACGTCGGTTTCACAGTCTTGGCCATGACACTCTCAACCTTTCCCTACGGTCTGGGCGTGGCGGGTCCTTGACACGGGGACGCCCCGCCGCGGCCGGAAGGTTCAGTATACGGACGGACGTTGGAAACGACGACGGGGCAGGCGGGGAGTGACAAGGTGATTCTTGATGAGCCGAGCCCCGTGAATTTGGAAGCCAGCTACGCCGCTGCTTGCGAGATGTTAAGAAACGGACTTGCCTCACCGCTCCGCAGGGAAGGGAACCGACTCCGCTCCGGCATCTGCCTCCGCTCCGACGTTTCCCTTCCCTGTTCCGCTCTTGACTCGCTTTTTCTGACCCGCGAAACTAGGGAACTAAGGCCAGCCGCAACCCGAAGTTGTGGGACCGGTCCGTCGGGGCGAACCAGTAACGGTTCGCCGACCGGCAGCGCCTGGCGTCGAATTCCCAGCTCCCGCCCCGAATCACCCGGTCCGAGCCTAAAGTAGTGTACAAATTTTCACACCACTCAAAGACGCTCACACTCATGTCACATAGTCCCCACGGGTGAGGCGCCTTATCCTTGTACGTCCCCACCGGTGCCGTCTTCTTTTTGTACTCCCCCTGCGTCGCCGTCCCGTATGGATAGTTCCCGTCGTGGTTCGCCTTGTCCCCGTTCAGCACATCACCCCAATAAAACGCCTGCTTGTTCCCCTTCCCACCGCGGCAAGCATACTCCCACTCGTCCTCGTGCGGCAACTTCACCTTCATCCCCGTCACCCCACACTTCCCGATGAACTGCTGACAGTCCTCCCAACTCACTAGATGTGCCCGACCGAAACGGGGTTCCCCTGACGGTCTGAATTGTGTATTTCTCCTCCAGTCCGCCCAGACAGCCAGGAGAATGCGATGGGA
>JAYTTY010000061.1:0-2882 GCA_043744795.1 Zavarzinella sp.
TCTCCGCAAAGCCTCCGCGTCGCGGCTCACAAAACGGGTCAGCTCAAGATTTCTTTGATGACGTGCCCGTGAACATCGGTCAGCCGACGGTCGATGCCATTGTTGCGAACGGTCAAGCGCTCGTGGTCCACGCCGAGCAGGTGCAGGATCGTGGCATGCACATCGTACACTTCGGTCGGCTTGTTGCGGTTCAAGGGCTTGTAACCCCATTGGTCGCTGAGGCCGTGGGTGACGCCGCCCTTGATGCCGCCGCCGGCCAGCCAGTTCGTGAAGCAGTACGGGTTGTGGTCGCGGCCTTTGCCGCCCTGCGATGAGGGCATGCGGCCGAATTCGGTCGTCCACAGGATGATCGTGTCGTCCAGCAGGCCGCGCTGCTTCAGGTCTTGAATGAGAGCGCTGGCCCCGCGGGCCATGCCGTGGGCGAGGGGGCCGTGGTCGCGCTTCACGTCTTCGTGGGAGTCCCAGTTGCGGCGCGGGAAGCCGTTGTCGTTGCCGGACCAGATTTGCACGAAGCGCACGCCGCGCTCCAAGAGTCGGCGGGCGACGAGGCACTTGCGGCCGAAATAGTCGGTCTCCTCGACGAGGTTGATCTCCTTGTCGAACGTCCCCTTGCCGTGGTCGAGGCCGTAGAGCTTCATCACGTGGGCCGGCTCCTTGGAGATGTCCAAGGCCTCCGGGGCGGCGAGCTGCATCTTCGCCGCGAGTTCGTAACTCTGGATGCGGGCGTCGAGCCGGTCGTCCAGCGGCCGGCCGGCGGCGTGTTGCGTGTTCAACTTGTTCAGCAGCAAAATCGTGGAAGCGTCCCCCTCGCGGGTGACGTATTTCGCCGCCTTGTCCGGGAACAAGTCGCTAATGGGCGTCGGCGTGCCGGGGTAGATCACGGTGCCCTGGTGGTGCGACGGCAGGAAGGCGCTGTCCCAGTTCTTCGTCCCGTTGGACGCGAGGCCGCGGTGGTCCGGCAGCACAACGAACGTGGGCAGATTCTCGTTGAGCGAGCCGAGGCCGTAGCTAACCCAGCAGCCCATGCCGGGGAAGCCGGGGCGGTTGAAGCCGGTGGTCTGCAACAGCGTCCCCTGACTGTGGACGCCTGTCTTCCCCACCATGTTGTGGATGAACGCGATCTCGTCCGCGACGGCCCCGAGGGGGGCGACCGGCTCGCCGAGCGGCTTGCCGCACTTGCCGTGCGGCGTGAAGGCCCAGAAGGGCTTCAGCCACGGGCCGAGGCCGTTCTGGAACGCTTCCACGGGTTCGCCGAAGTCCGCGTTCTTGCCGTGGTGCTTGACCAAGTCCGGCTTGAAGTCGAACAGATCGACGTGGCTGGCCCCGCCTGCCATGAACAACTGCACGACGCGCTTTGCCTTCGGCTTGTGGTGCGGCAACCCGGCCTGCGGGCCGGCGGTGGCCCTCTCGGCCAGCATCGCCGAGAGGGCGATGCCCCCGAGGCCGCCACCGGACGACCAGAGGAACTCTCGGCGATTCTGGAACATGATCTCACCTTACGGACGAAAGACATTTCTCGCAAAGCACGCAAAGAGGCTAAGTTTGCAAAGTTAATACAAATCACTACTGTCCGGCTAAACTCTGACCAAATCGCATGATCTTGCGTATTGTCAGGTCGTTCGACAGGATCTTCCGCGCGCACGATTTCAAAAATCCCCGACAATTCCACTTGGTCATCGCCCGCTCACCCCGGTGGAAACCACTCGTGCATGCTGGCAAATTCAGTTTCTCGCCATGGATGGACTTCCTTCCCCGGCACGCTTTCAACGCCTGTGTCCGGCGTTACGGCGGCGACCGGCGTCCCCGGGGTTTCTCCTGCCGCGATCAGTTTCTCGCCATGGCGCTCGCCCAACTCACCTTCCGCGAGAGCCTTCGCGACATCGAAACCTGCCGCCGCGCGCATGCGGCTAAACTCGACCATGCCGGCTTCCGCTCCGACATTCGCCGCCGCGCCCTCGCCGACGCCAACCGCACCCACGACGGGCGAATCTTCGCTGATTTCACCCGGGCGCTGATTCGCCGCGCCCGCGAACTCCACGTCAATGAACCACTCGCCGCCGAACTCGACCAGACGGTCCGCGCCCTCGACTCCGCCACCCTCGACCTCTGCCGGAGCCTCTTCCCGCGGGCCAGATTCCGGCGGGCCAACGGCGCCGTCAAACGCCGCACACGGCTCGATCTCCGCGGCAACATTCCTTGTCTTATCCATGTTCCCACGGGGAAAACACCCGACGTCAAGGGTCTCGGCCGACGCCCGGCCGAGGCGGGCGCCTTCTGCGTCATGGGCCGGGGCGATGTCGATTTCAAACGACTCCATCGGTTTGAGGCGGGCAAGGCCTTCTTCGTCACCCGGGCCAAACGAACCCTTGATTTCAAGCGGCGTCCGCGTCGCCTCGTCGGTCCGGCCACCGGCCTCAAAAGCGACACGACCATTGCCGTGGCCGGGGTGGCCACCGCGAAGTTCTCTCCGGAACCGCGGCGGCGAGTGGCCTTCAAAGATCCGGAAACCGAGCGTCAATTCGTCTTTTTGACCAACAACGTCGACTTGCCCGCCCGGACCGTGGCGATGCTCTGCCGGAGTCGGTGGCAAGTCGAATTGCTTTCAACTGGGTCAAACAAAATCTGCGGATCGAGCGGTTTTATGGCAACAACGAGAACGCCTTGAAGACGCAGGCGTGGATCGCCATTGGCGTCTATGTGTTGGTGGCCATTGCCCGCAACGAACTCAAGAGCGACCGGTCCCTGACCGAAATGTTGCAAATCTTGAGCGTGACCCTCTTCGAGAAAACCGCGCTTTTTCAAGCGTTTGCAACGCCAAAATCACCGAATCCAAACCAAGCGAGTCCTAAACAATTGTCACCGTTCGACTTATAGCCGGACAG
>JAYTTY010000062.1:0-2882 GCA_043744795.1 Zavarzinella sp.
ACCCCCCGGGCTGGATCACGCTCTGGCGCGGCTGGGCCCGACTCCACCCCCTCATCCGATACCACTTGTCAATGACAAAGATGTGATGAACTGTCAGCCTTACGGCCCTCGGCTCGCCGGTTTTTCACCTTGTCACCCTGTCACCTTGTCACCCTGTCATCTTCCTCACTGCCCGTAGAATACCCCCACCTGGCACCTGACCGGACCCCGATGGGGATTACGCACTTTTGCTTCGGCCTGAGCTATCTCACCGCTCTCGCCTTGGAGATCGTTCACCAGTACCGGCCGTCGGGCGTGGTGCGGTGGGCCGGCACGGTCTTCGGCTTCGCCGGGTTGATCGCCCACACGGCTTACTTGCTCATCCACCACCCCAGCCCGGCGACCGGGCACGGGGCCTTGTTGCTGTTGGGGTGGGTGCTGGCCGTTTTTTACCTGTACGGCACCTTGCACCGGGCGGGGCGGCCGTGGCCGTTGTTCGTGCTGCCGGTGGTGACGGCCTTTAGCTTCTTGTCGCTCGCTTATGCCGGGGACGACGACGGGGCCGTCTGGTTCAACGCGGAACACTTCTGGGGCACGCTGCACGGGCTGCTGCTGTTGGCCGCGTGCGTCGGCATCGCCATCGGGTCGCTCGCCAGTTTTATGTACTTGGTGCAACTGCGGCGTCTGCGGGAGAAGCGCGGCCCGCTCGGCGGCTTCCGGCTATTGAGTCTTGAACGGCTGGAGACGATGAACCGCCGGGCCATGAACTGGGCCTTCCCGTTCCTCACGGTCGGCCTGCTGCTCGGCTGGATCCGCTGGCCGGGCGCGGAGGCCGTCACCCCCGCCGGGGCGTGGACGGCCGCGAAAGTCTTGGGCACGGTCGGCTTGTGGGCGGTCGCCGTGGTGCTGATGTACCTGCGCTACGGCGCGCACTTGCCGCCGCGGCGACTGGCGTACCTCACGCTGTTCGCCTTCGCCCTCATGCTCGTCACGCTGACGACGACGCACCCGTTCGCCGCCGGGGAGGCCGCCAAGTGAACCTCCTCACGCTGGGGTTGAGCTTCCACGCCTCCGCGGTGGACTTGCGGGAGAAACTGGCCTTCGACGCCGCCAAGCGGGACTGGGCCGCCGCCGAACTGGCCGCCCGCTACGGGTGCGAGACGGCCATCCTCAGCACCTGCAACCGCGTGGAGTTGTACCTCGCCAAGCCCGACGGAATCCTGCCCACGCGGGACTTGCTGACCGAGTTTCTGGAAGAGTGTCACGGCGTCCCCGCCAAGCAGGTCGATCCGCATCTGGTGGAACGGCACGACGCCGAGGCCGTGCGGCACTTGTTCCGCGTGACGGCGAGTCTCGACAGCCTGATCGTCGGCGAGGGGCAAATCGCCGGGCAGGTGAAGGAGGCGTTCGACGCCGGCCTGCGCGGCGGCACGACCGGCCCGCTGTTGAACTCGCTGTTCCAGTCGGCCCAGCGGGCGGCCAAGCGCGTCCGCACGGAGACGGGCATCACCGCGGGGCACGTCTCCGTGTCCAGCGTGGCCGTCGATTACGTCAAGCAGGTGTTCGACCACTTCGACGACAAGACGATTCTTGTGATCGGCGCCGGCAAGATGGGCCGGTTGACCCTGAAGCACTTGCGCGACCTGACGCCGAAGCAAATCCTCGTCACCAACCGCAGCCCGGAGAAGGCGGCCGCGCTGGCCGCCGAGTGCGGCGGCCGGGCCGTCTTGTGGGAGCAACTGGACGCGGCTCTTGCCCAGGCCGACGTGATCCTCAGCACCACCGGCGCCCCGGACCCCGTGGTAACGGAGGCCCGCTACGCCAAGGCGCGGGCCAAGCGGCCGCACCGGACGACCGTGATTCTCGACATCGCCGTGCCCCGGGACTTCGCCCCGGCCATCCACGACGGGGAGACGGTGTTCCTCTTTAACATCGACGACCTGAAGAACATCCGCGAACAAACCCTGGCCCGCCGGCGTAGTCATGTGGACAAGGCCGAGGCGCTGATCGAGGAGGAGCGGCACAAGTTCCTGGAGGACCACGGCCGCCGCAAGAACGGGCAACTGATCGCCAAGTTGACGGAAGAGTTCGACCGCCAAATGGCCGACATCGTCAACCCACTGGCGGAGCGGTTCAAGGGCAAGCTGACCGAGGCCGACCTGAAATATCTGGTCGGCGGCTTCCGCCTCTACAAGAATCGCCTCCTTCACGGTCCCATTAGTGCGTTAAGCGAGTCCGCCCGCGACACCAGCCACATGGGGCTGACGGACGCGGTGAAGAAGATGTTCCGGTTGGAGTGAGACCCGGAAACGGCAAACAAGACGCACCACAAAGGCACGAAGGGCGCACAAAGTTTCACAAAGAGGACGCAAGAGTTGTCTTCTTTGGCCTTCTCTGTGTGACTTTGTGCGCCCTTCGTGCCTTTGTGGTGCGTCTTGTTTGCCGGGCCGCGATTCCGAGGAGGTAAGACGATGGCCGCCGCCGAGACCGCCGAGCAGTTCTTCTCCGTCCGGCGGCACGGCGAGAACGTCGTCGTCACCGTGTCGGCCGAGATCGAGAATTTGGCCCCGAACGTCATCGAGGCGGCGGCCCAGTTCGTCCTCGCCCCGCTGAAGGCCAACCCGCCGACGAACGTGATCATCGATTTGGCCGGCGTCAGCTACTTCACCTCGGAGTTCATCTCCTTCCTGCTGCGCTGCCACGTCATCGTCAAACGGCACCTCGGCGACCTGGTCCTGGCCGGCGTCAGCCCCCGCGTCCGCGAACTCCTGCGGCAGACGGCGCTGGATACGTTGTGGGCCATCTACGCCGACAAGGCCGAGGCGCTGAACGCCTTGAGCGGGACGGACTGAGGAAGACTCCCGTAAAATCTCCCGGGGTTCGCAAAGCCTCACCCACGGGCT
>JAYTTY010000063.1:0-11271 GCA_043744795.1 Zavarzinella sp.
CCGCTTTTCCAAGCGTTGTCGAAGCCGAAAACGCAAGACAAGGATATCACTGACCCTAAACAATTGTCACTGTTCGACTTATAGCCGGACAGTTGTGGCAACGAATAATAAAAGACGATGCACGCCCCCGGCATGCACCACAGCACCACGAGCAGCCAGCCCCACCACGGCATGATTACTCCCCGATAATCTTCACCAGCACCCGCTTGTTCCGGTGGCCGTCGAACTCGCCGTGGAAGAGTTGTTCCCACGGGCCGACGTGGCGAGCGCCGTTACGGCGACACGTTCCAGACCTCAATCAAGCGCCACCCTTTGCCGACCTTCGCCACGACGCCCCCGATGTCCCAGCCCGGCGCGCACAACGCCGTCACCTGTTTCGGAACGAGAAGTGGCCCGATCACCGAGTCGCCAGCCGTCAGCGGCTTCAACCAGAGTTTGCCCGGCTCGACGCGGTCGATCCAGAAGTGGTCCACGATTTCGCCGCCGTGCTTGGCGGGCGCATGGTCGTCGCAATAGTCAGTGAGCATGTCGAGAACCGTCTTGGCGTTCGACAAGTCTTTGGCCGCCGTGCTCGCCCGTTCTTGGGCATCCTCGGTGTCCGCGATGTAACCCTTTTCGGCCAGCCACTTCGCCAACTTCTTCGTCACTGTCCCGGCGGCCTGCATGGTTTCTTTGCCGCCCATCACGTTCCGGGGCATGAAGTAGCCGAGAAATTCGCCGTACCCGTCGGTGGCGTCTTCCGGCCCGAAGGTGCCGCAATACGTGCCGCCCGCCTTGGTGACCGCGTCGTACTCGCCGTCATGGCCGGGCCAGTAGCCCTCCAAGTACAATTCGTACAGTTGGATGACGCCCCGATATTTCGAAATCGTCCGCTCGCTGATTCGGCCCTTCTGGTCGGCGAGAAATTCCTCGAACGCCTGCGCGATGGTCTTGACCGTGCCCATGACCGTCCCTCCGGGGGTGTGTTCGCGGCGCGCGGGCCGCGGCCAATTTACGGGTGAAACCACTCGCCGTCTCGGATGGCTTTCATGCACTCGTCCGCCGACAGGGCGTCGAAAATGCCGACCCATTCCGTCCCCGTGTGCCGCATGAAATAGAGGGCAAACGTGCCGTCCCCGAGGGGTTCCATCCGGGCGAACTTCGACTCGAACGTGGGCGAGAAGGCGTCCGGACTCGGGCAGGCGTAGGTCGAGAAGAAGTAGAAGTAATTCCGGCGCCACATCGCCCCGATGTCGGTGATGTAGTTGAACGGCTCGCCTTTCGTTGGCGGCAGAACGTGCTTTGGCTTCAAGACGTTCTCGATCAACGCCTTCGCTTTCGCCTCCGTCTCGGCCTTGACCGCGGCGGTCACGGCGGCCCGCTTTTTCGCCGGGCGGATATTCCACGGTTCTCTTTGCTTGGCCATCGTCGTCACGCCTTTCGCTTGTCCCTTGGCTTCCTGTCACGTTCACTTTACGGCCTCTTCTTATCACTCCCCAATAATCTTCACCAGCACCCGCTTGTTGCGGTGCCCATCGAACTCGCCGTAGAAAATTTGCTCCCACGGGCCGAAGTCCAGCTTGCCCTTCGTGATGGCGCACACGACTTCGCGGCCCATGACTTGGCGCTTCAGGTGGGCGTCGGCGTTGTCTTCGCCGGTGCGGTTGTGGTGGTAGTGGTCCGGGTCCGGGTTGAACGGGGCCAGTTGCTCCAGCCACTCGCCGAAGTCGTGGTGCAGGCCGCGCTCGTCGTCGTTGATGAACACGCTCGACGTGATGTGCATCGAGTTCACCAGCACGATCCCTTCTTGAACGCCGCTCTTGGTGATCGCGTCTTGCACCCGCGGGGTGATGTTCAGGAACGCCATCTTGGACGGGACGTTCAGCGTCAGGTATTCGGTGCGCGACTTCATGGGATGCCTCCGGGAATGCAGAGAAGACAAGAAGAATTTAACCACAGAGGACACAGAGAACACAGAGGAAAGACGAGAAGAGAGAGAAGGCATTTTCATAGATGCCTTTCCTCGGCTTTGGTTTTCCTCTGTGTTCTCTGTGTCCTCTGTGGTTAAGTTCTTCTCGATCCCCGTAAAGTAAGGGTTTCGCCCGCCAAGGAAGCCCGCCGCGTGTCCGTGCCGAGTCACCGCCCGTATGTGTGGATGCTGTGCGGGTGCGTGAGCTTCGCGTTCATGTCGGCCCTCGCCCACGAGGTCAGCCAGTATTGCAACTGGCAGACGGTCGCATTCTTCCGCAGTTTTCTCGTGCTGGTCATCGTCGGGGCGGTGTGCGTCGTGCAGAAGACGCCGTTCGTGGTGTGGCGGCCGGCCCGGCTGTGGCACCGCAGTCTCGCGGGGAGTTTCAGCTTGGTGACGGCCTTCTTCGCCCTCGCCAAGTTGAAGGCGTCCACCGTGACCACGCTCACCAATACCTTCCCGATTTGGGTGGCGCTGTTGTCGTGGCCGATGCTCGGGCTGTTCCCGTCGTGGCGGGCGTGGCTGGCCGTCCTCGGCGGCGTGGTCGGCGTGATTCTGATTCAACAGCCGCAGGCCGGGGACAGCGACTTGGCGTTCGGCTTGGCGCTGGCCAGCGCCGTCAGCACGTCCGTGGCGATGCTCGGGCTGCACCGGCTGAAGGGGGTCAACCCGAACGCCGTCGTGGTCCACTTCTCCGGGGTGGCGACGCTGGCGTCGGCCGTCGCCATGCTGTGCTTCGAGTCCCGCGCGGACGCCGTGCCGTTCTACGCGCCGCGCCCGCTGGCGCTGCTGCTGGCCGTCGGCCTGTTCGCCAGCGTCGGGCAGATGTTCCTGACGCGGGCGTTCGCGGCCGGCGACCCGGCCAAAGTGTCCGTCGTCGGCCTGTCGCAAGTGGTGTTCACCCTGCTGATCGACGTGGCCTTCGTCGGCCACGAGGTGACGCCGATGGCCTTTTTGGGCACCTTCCTGATTCTCGCCCCCACGGCTTGGGTGATGCTGGAGCGGAAGAAGCCGGTGGTGGTGTCGGAGCCGGTGGAAGAGGACTTGGTCTTGACGAGCCATGAGTAAGCGATTGGAGTGAGTGGCCGTCCTACACTCCAATCGCTTACGCTCATAGCTCGTCAAGAGAAGATAACCCGGAGATTCCCCCATGCGCCTCCTCGCCGTCTGCTCCCTTTGGCTCGCCGCCGTCGCCGTCGCGCGGGCCGACGAGTTGGCGGACGCGATCAAGAAGATCACGGACGTTCCGCTGTACAAGTCGGCCCGGTGGGGGCTGCTCGTCGTGGATGCCAAGACCGGGGCCACGGTGTACGAGCGCGAGGCCGACAAGCTGTTCCTGCCGGCGTCCACGACCAAGCTGTACACCTGCGCGACGGCCCTCGCGGAACTCGGGCCGGAATTCCGCTTCCGCACGCCGGTCTACCGCCGCGGCGACGTCACCGACGGCGTGTTGAAGGGGGACTTAATCCTCATCGCGTCCGGCGACCTGACGATGGGGGGCCGGCGCGGCAAGGACGGCAAGACGCTGTTCGCGGACAACGACCACACCTACGCCGGCAGCGGCCTGGCGCAGGCGACGCTCACGGACTCCAACCCGCTGTTCGCCCTCGAAGACTTGGCGAAGCAGGTGAAAGAGATCGGCATCAAGGAAGTGGACGGCGAAGTATTCGTGGACGACCGGCTCTTTCCCAAGGCCAAGAGCAGCGGCAGCGGGCCGGACGCGATTTCGCCCATCGTCATCAACGACAACGTGGTGGACGTGCAAGTCGCCCCCGGCAAGGCCGACGGCGACCCGGTCGTCGTGACTGTGCGGCCGGAGACCGTCCTCATCCAAATGGACGCGATGGTCCGCACCGGCCCGGCCGGCGGCGCGGCCAATTTGACCGTTGAGCCGACCGGCCCGAACCAGTTCATGATCCGCGGCACCGTCCCGGCCGGCGGCGTGCCGCAGGTGCGGATTTACGCGGTGGACGACGCGGCGGCCTTCGCCCGCGCCCTGTTCATCGACGCCCTGCGCAAGGCCGGCGTGAAGGTGACCGCGACCGTCTACCGCCCGCGCCGGATCGACTTGCCGGACCGCACGACGTATGGCCGCATGGCCAAAGTCGCCGAGTACCAGTCCGAACCGCTGGCCGACGTGATTAAGGTGACGCTGAAGGTGAGCCACAACCTGTACGCCAGCACGCTGCCGATCTTGGTGGGCCTGAAGCACGATCACGGCACCATTCAACGCGGCCTCGAACAGCAGGCGAAACTCCTGAAGGGCATGGGCCTGGACCCGGCGACCGTCTCCTTCGCCGGCGGGGCCGGCGGCGCGCAGGCCGACGCCGTCACGCCGCGGACGACGGTGAAGCTGCTGCGCGCGATGTCAGCGCACCAAGCCGCGGATGCGTACTTCGACGCCCTCCCCGTCCTCGGCGTGGACGGCACACTGGCCGGCATCGTCCCCAAGGACAGCCCCGCCTACGGCAAGTGCCGCGCGAAGACCGGCACCCTCGTCTGGCACGACGCCCAGAACGACCGGATGCTCATGCGGGCCAAAGCCCTGGCCGGCGAACTCACGACCGCCAAGGGGACCAAGTTGTATTTCGCCATGTTCCTGAATGACGTGTTCCTGCCGCCGGGCGGCACCACGGCCCAACAGGGCAAAGTATTGGGCAAGGTGGCCGAGGCGATTTATGCGCACGGGCCGTGAAGACGGTGCGGAACCAACGGACTTACCCTTTGGTGAACATGTCAAACGTACTCAATCGATCATCCGTCAGGTGGTCCCTTATTGTGGGTGTCGTTCTTGTTGGCCTCGCCGCAATAGAAATCCGAGGCTACTACAAGGGCCTGAACGTTTTGTTCCCCATCTTCCTCATGTTTTTTGTGGGTTCCCTTGCGTTGCGGAATGCATTTCTCTTCTGGCTTTCTCTGGGCACCCTCGCGGCCTACATAATCCTGAGTGTGGTCACGATTGCCAAATGAGGTTATGCATTCGATGTCACGATGATCGCCGCCGGGTGCGAGAACGCGGACATCTTGACCCACCTTCGCGGCGACGGTCCGCATGCCCGGGGTTGCTGGGCGCTTGACCTGATCCTCGGGAAGTCCTGAACCAACGGTTTTGGGCGAACACCTCTCACCACCCATCGGCGGCGGGGTTGGAGTCCCGCTTTTAAGCGGTCCGGGCCTCCCCGAGAAAAAGCGCATGAGGACCGAGTCTTCGAGGGTCCGACCCCGTGGGCGAACGACTCCTCCCAACGAGCCGCGGGATCAACCCCGCGGCTCGTCCGTTGCCGCGTGTGAGGCGAACCCTCGAAGACTCGGTTCGCCGGGCGCCCGTGGGTGGCGGGTCCAAGACCGCTTAAAAGCGGGACTCCAACGCCGTCGCCGGGCGATTAGTTTCCGTCGTTCGCCCAAGACCATTGGAATGCCGCGGCCCCGGCGCCGGCCGGCGAACCGCAACACCGCCTACAGGCAGCACGGCATGGGGCCGAGGACTTGGGAGAGGAAAAGCCACACCGTCACCCACGGGAGATAGAGCCGTTCCCGAAACGCCGCGCCGGACTCCTGAAACGCCGCCGTCACCGAGTCGGCGTCCAAGAGTCGGGAGAACGGCAGCGACGGCTCGGCGGCCAGTTGACGGCAGATCGAATCGAAGTGGCGGGTGGTTCGGGACGGACGCGGTGACATGCGGGGCCTCTTGGTTCGACCAGCCTGCGACATCGTCCCGAACTCTGCCCTACCGCAGAATCACCGTGTCCACGCCGAGCGTGGCCGCCGGCGGGAGTTCGATCTCAATTCGCCCGTCGCGGAGGGTCCACTTGAGCGGCCCGTGCAGGGCGCTCGTCACGGCCTTCACCTCGCGCTTCGCGGCTACGGACAACTTGCCCGGGGTTGTCGGCAACTCGCCCGGCTTTGCGGAGTAGACGGCGACCGTCAAGGCCACGCCGGTCGGGTGGTCGAACAGGGTGACTTCCGATTCGGGGCAGTCGTACTCGGCCCGCTGCCGGCCGAGTCGCTTGAGGGCCGGGGCCGCCAGCCACGCCCGGCCCGGCCCCGTCGCCCCGCCGGCGGCGCGGAACGTCTCGCCCGCCGTGACGCCGAGCAGAATCGCCCGGCCCTTGCCGACCGCGTTCACCACGGCCGCGACCTCGCCGCCGTCGTACTTCGCGGCGACCTTCCCGGTCGTCGGGGTCAGGACGTACTTCTGATTCCCCGCCGCGCCGGCCGTCAACTCGACATCCGGGAACTCGTCGGTCCCTTGGAAGCGGACCCGGTCCCGCGAACTCGTGTCCGCGGCCGTCGCCAGCCGCTGCGTCGCGCCGAACAGCTCCGCCGTCTCGGGCATGGGGTCGCCGTACACGTCGGAGATCGAAACGCCGGCCGAGCCGATCAGCGTGCCGCCGCGGCCGACCCACGCCTGCAAGGCCTTGAGGTGTCGGCGTTCGAGGTTCAGCCCGCCGACGAACAGCACGTCGTAGCCGTTGAGGCCGGCTTCCGTCAGGTCTTCTTCAATCACCACGTCCGCCGGAATGCCGGCGTTGCGCAGGCCGAGGAACGTCCACATCCAATCGTAGTTCAGGGCCACCTTGGCGCCGCTGACGATCTCGTGGCTGCGGTTGTACAGCACGGCCGTGCGCCGGGCCTCGCGCCGGCCCGTGCCGATGATCTCGTCGGCCGGCCCGAGGGCGTGCGTGCCCTGCGCCACCGAGAGGTATTGGTCCTTATATTCGCTCCACGAATTGCTCCCCTCGGCCCACGAATCGATCGGCCCCCAGTCGTAGAGGTGCAGGATCGTGATGCCTTGGCTGACGCAGGAGAACATCTTCTGCGCCGAGTAGCCGCAGTTGCTGCCGACGTAGAAGCCGGCCGGGTAGCCGCGGGCGCGGACCCCGCAATCCACCAAGGCGGCGTAGTATGTCGTGCATTCGGTCATCGGCGTGCCCAGGCCCCAGCTCCCGCCGGTGGCCCAGTCCTCGGCCCACCCGAGCGTCTGCGCCCCGGCCCGCGGGAGCAAGAACCAGTCCGACTCGTTCATGTCGCGGCCGGTCAGGAACAGCGGGTGCGGGGAGTAGTTGTTGTAGACTTGGGCCTTCGGCTTCGACTTCTCGATGTCGCGCACGCCCCGCAAGTAGGCCGGGACGGTCGCCAGGTGGGCGTACCGCTGCGAGCAGAAGAACAGCCGGCGCTCGAATCGGCCGGCGTTGTCCGGCAAGTGGTCGAGGCACTGGGCGGCTCGCAGGTCGTCGAGGCCGAGAAACGCGGCGGTATCCAGCCCGCTGTGCTTGGCCTGCTCGCGCAAGTAGTCGTGGAAGCCGGCCCGCAGGACGGCGTCGCCGTTGATGACCGCGGCCGGCGTGCGCGTGCCGATCTCGTCGCCCATTTTGACTTTCGGGGCCGAGGAGTCGTCGTAGAGGCCGTACTTCATCGCCACGTCCGCCGGCGCGCCGGGCATCCAGTTGACGCCGAGCTTGGCCAGCATCTCGGCCGCCCGCGCCTGGTGGGCGGCGCCGGTCTGGCAGCCGGTCAACACTTTCAAATGCTTCGGCTTCGGGTGGTCGGCCTTCAGCCCGAGCGTGCGAGTCGCCTCGTCGGCCCACGCGAAGTAGCGCTCGACCAACGCATCCTCGGCAACCAGACCTTCGAGCGCGCCTGAGTCCCACACGCCCCAGGCGGCGCTCGTCGCCGGCGCGCGGAACGTGTACCGCCCGTGCGGGACGCGGAACATGGCCCGGCCGTTCTTCACGGCCATCGGCAGCGTGCGGGCGACGGCCGCCTCGTGCGGCGCCCACGCGAACTGCACTTCGATCACGCCGTCGCCGACGCCGGCCAATTCCGGCCGCCACGTGGACCACGGGCCGCCGCCGGGGACGACTTGCTCGCGCACGTCCATGAACGGCGTCCACTCCTTCGCGGCCGTCTTGGGGGTGGCCGGGACGCCGTCGTACCACAGCGGCTCGGTCGAGTTGCCGGCCCGCCGCCCCGGCCAGTGGTAGGTCACGCCGGCGGACGCCGTGAACTGCGCGGCGGTCGCCCCCTTCACGACCCGGTAGCGGAGGAAGACGCCGCCGAGGGTGTTGTCCTTCTTCACTTCGGAGAAACTTGGGCGAAATGTCTTGCTGCGCGTGAGGAACAGGGCCGACACGCGGGCGTCGCGCCGTTCACTTTGCAGCGAGACGCGGTGCGGGCCTTTCGCCAGCTTCACGTCGCGGAACTCCCAGACGGACATCGTCTCGTCGGCGAACGAGTTCAACTGCACGGCCGACTCGAACCGCACGAACAGCTTCTTCTCCTGCTCCTTGCCGAGGACGTTCGCGGCCAACTTAAGGTCGCCGAACTTGTGCGCCGCGGCCGGGCCGGCGGACTCGTACCCGGCGCCCACGATGCGCAGCGGTTCGACGGACAGCGTGACCGGCGAACCTTGCTGCTGGCCGAGGCGGTGTCGGAGGTACAGTCGGTATTCGCCGGCCGACGGGACATCGACCAGCGTGGAGATCGGCTTGGCGGTCGCCGGCGTGGCGTACCCGCCGGCGGCCTTCCAGTGGTATTCTTCCGTGGAATCCTTGGGCCGGCCGCCCGGCGGTTCCACGTTTCGCCACGTCTCGACCGGCGAGAGGTGGCTTTGGCCCAGACTCGCCAGATCGGCGGCCGTCTTGTCGCCGTCCAAGTCGTTGAGGATGTCGTCGCCGAGGGGGGACTTTTGCTGGGCGCCGGCGGAGGACGCCGTGAGCAGCAGGACGGCGAGCCACCGGCAAATGCAAATACGGGGCATGGTTACTTGATCCCTTCCGTCGAGAGCTTGTACAGGAAGCCGGCCCCGTCGGTGGCCAACAAGTATGGCTTGACGCCGGCCGCGTCGGCGGCGATGGTGTCGAGCAAGTCGTCCGGGCCGCCCTTCGCGGGCTTCGCCTTCGCCTTCCACACGGGCGGCGTCATGGCCGCCGCCGGCCGGCCGGTGACGCGCGCCACCAAGTTCGATTCCCACGTCTTCTTCAAGTCGGGGCCGACGAGACTCAGCCGGCCCGCCACGTCGCCGACGGCCAGTTGCGGCTTTCCGCCGACGGCCAGCGGCTCGACGGCGACCACCCACGTCGGCCACTTGGCTTCGGCGACGACGCTCCCGTCCGCCGGGTTGAGGCGGGCGATCCGGTTCGCCTTCGTGACGACGACGACTGACCCGTCGAACGCGACCGGCGGCTGCGCCAGCGTGTCTCCGGCGGCGAACCGCCACTTCACGGCCCCGTCCTTCGGGTCGACGGCGAACAGCGTTTCGGCCTCGGCCGAGAAGACGAGCCGCCGCTCGCCCGCCACCGTGACCGGCCCCCAGAGGCGATTGCCGAGCGGGACGCGCCAGAGTTCGCGGCGGTCGGCCCGCGCGAAGGCGACCAGTTCGCCGCCAATACCGACGAGAACGCGGTCGGCTTCCAACCGCGGCCCCGCGGTGATCGGCTCGGTCCCGGCCGCGGCCCAGACTTCCTTCCCTTTCGCCAACAGTGACAGTTTGGCCCCTTGCGCAAGGGCGATTTCGCCGCTCGCGCTCACGTCGAACGCCGTGGCCGGCGCCGGGGCCAGCGGGGTAATTGTGCCGTCCGCGACCGCGATTTCCGCGAACGAGGTCGATGTCCGGTACAGCCGCAATTTCCCGGCGGCGTCCCGGCGCGTCTCATAGCGTTCCACCCGCTTCGCCCCGGTCTTGCCCTGCGGGACGCGGATTCGCCACGCCTCCACCCCGGTCGCCGTGTCGAGAGCCGTCAACTCGTCGTCCACGAGGCAGAGGACGCGGTTGGCCTCGACGCCCAGTAACTCCGTCTTCTCCGGCGACGGTCGCACGAAGTCGGCGACGGCCGGGCGGGTCGTCGGCAGGCTGAAGAGGAGCGAGAGCTGTTCGTGGAACTCCTCCCACGGGACGCGGTCGCGGGTGAGAACTGTTTCCCGGCCGCCGCGGGTGAACGTGACGCGGAAGGCGCACGCCTGGTCGAGGACGCGCACTTCCAAGCGGGCTTTCGCGTCGGCCTTCTGAGTCGTCGGCGCCCACCCGGCCTCGCACGCGGCGGCGGTCGCGATCACTTGCACCGGCGGGAACACCTTGTCGGCCGCCAGCGTCAGCGCCTCGTCGGCCCCGCCGAGGCCGGCCGCGGCTTTCGGGTCAACAAGCACGACCTCCAGTTGCAACGCCGGCGGCGGCGCCGCCGTCTCCGCCGCCGCGTGGCCGATGCGGAACCCGCCGAACAACTTTTCAAACGGCGGGAACCACGCCTCGGCCCCATTGACCCGACCTTTTCGGTGCGGCACATGGGCCAGCAATTTGGCGCCGCCGGCCGGGTCGGTGAACTGGAAGGCATACGCCTCGGCCCGGTTGCCGAACCCGACCGTCACGACGCTCACCCACTGGCGCGGCTCAACCCCGTCCGGCACGGCCGCCCACCCGCCCGCCTTTTTCGCGCCCGCCTTGGCGGAACACCACCCCGGCCCGGCCAACTCGTTCGCCAAGTCGGCGTCCGTCGCCCGAACTTGGCTGACGGCCCCGAGGTCGAACCCCGAGACGACGAACGCGGGCCGGGCCGGCTCGGCGACCGCGTGACCCGGTTCGCCGAAGGCGACCGCCCACGCGGCGACGACCATCATCATGAGTGACAGAACGGGAAGGGTGGGCGGCATAATCACCTGCGGTGAAACGGCGGGCGGCGGGCGACTTCGGCGAAGGGCCACTTTACCAGTCGCCCGCCCGGCCGCCCAAGGGAAATCCGGCGCGGGACGGCGCGCGGCGACTTGCACTCGGTGGCTTGGCCGCTTACGCTGGCGGTGCGAGTCGCGGCGGAGGAAATCGCTTGAACGTCATGGGCTACACGGTCGGCATGGCGCAAATCCTTGTGGAAGGGGGCCGGCCCAAAGAGAATCTAGGCCGCGCCGCGGACGCGATCCGGCACGCCGCCGGCCAAGGCTGCCGGTTGGTCGTCCTGCCGGAGTGCCTCGACTTGGGCTGGACCGACCCTTCCGCCCGCGAACTGGCCCAGCCGATCCCCGGCCCGCACATGGCGGCGCTGGCCTGCGCCGCCCGCGCCCACCGCGTCTACGTCGCCGCCGGCTTGGTCGAGCGGGCCGGCGGCCGCCTCTACAACGCCGCCGTCCTCCTCGGCCCCGGCGGGGACGTCCTGTTGCACCACCGCAAAATCAACGAACTGGACATCGCCTTGGACCTGTACGCGGTCGGCGACCGGCTCGGGGTCGTCGAGACCGAGTTGAACTAAACCGCCCGGTGGCAGGTTCTGAACAGGCATTTCCCCGGCTGATTTTGGCCTTGCGCTTTTCCGGCTTCCCGGCATGATCCCCCCGAA
>JAYTTY010000064.1:0-2876 GCA_043744795.1 Zavarzinella sp.
CAAGCCGGATCAACGAGTGTTGATTTGTTCACCAAGCCAAAAAACTGGCTCCGGCAACGGGGACAATGCGCCCTGAAAAGTGCGAAAGACTAGTCTGAAATCCCGCCTCAGCGGGCCGGGACGAGCGAGTTCATCGCCGTGGCCGGGACGGCGACCGGGTCCGGCAGGCCGAAGACGCTCACCTTGCCGTCGATGGTGCCGAGGGCGATGCGGCGGCCGTCCGGCGTGAGGGCGGCGGCGGTGGCCATCGTCGTGGTCAGGGTGAAGTCGGCCAGCTTCAGGCCGGCGACGGCGTTCCAGAACACGATTTGGCCGCTCTCCCCGACCACGGCCAGCGTGCGGCCGTCCGGCAGGTAGCGGGCCAGTCGCGGCGTGTTGTTGTGGCCGGACAGCGTGGTGGCGCGGTCCAGCATCGGGCGGGCCATCTCCAAAATCTTCACCGTGCGGTCCATGCCGGCGACGGCCAAGCGCTCGCCGTCCGGCGAGAAGTCCAGCGAGGTGACGACGTCCGTCAGCCCCTCGACCTTCAATTTTTGCGACACGCCGAGCCAGCCGAACGTCCAGCCGATGACGTGCTTGCCTTCGCCGGCCGAGACGAGCGTCTTGCCGTCCGGCGAAAACGCGACCGCCCGCACCGCGTGGCCGTGCCCCTTCAGGATCGTGCCCGACCCGGCGGCCTTGGGGGACGCGACTTTCCACCAGACCACGAAGGCCCCGATGGCGGCGGCGAACTTGGCCCCGTCCGGCGAGAAGGCGATGCCGGTGACGCTGGCTTGGTCCCCGCGGTACGCGCCCCACTCGTGGAACTCGTTCGACCGCCAGTCCCACGCCCAGACGCGGGCGGTGCCCTGGAAGGCGCCGGCGACGACGGCGTAGTCCTCGGCCGGGCTGAACACGACGGACTGGAACTCGGCCCCGCGGTACACGCCGCCGGCGATCTCGCGCGGGTTGGCCGTCGTGAAGTCCCACAGGCGAATCTTGCCGTCGATGCCGGCGCTGGCGACGAGGCGGCCGTCTTTGGAGACGGCCGTCGCCCCGGTCGGCCCGGAGTGGGCGCCGACGGCGGCCAGCGCCCGCGTGTTCGCCACCACGGGCTGCTGCCACGCTGTTTCGCCCAAGTCCGGCATGCCGCCGCGCGGGGCGCGCTGCGTCACCTCGCCCATCTGACGGTCCAGGTACGGCGCCCGCTGGGTGGACTCGTTCACGGCGGGCTGCGGCGTCTCGGCCACCGGCGGCGTCTCGGCCACCGGCGTCGGGGCCACGGCCGGGACCGGCGTGTGCGGCACCATCGGCGTCAGGTAATGGTCCAGCGCGTCGGCCAGGTGCTGCGGCATCGCGTAGCGGTCCTCGACGCGCTTCTCCAGCATCCGGCTCAGGATCTGCGATACCTCGGCCGGCACGCCCGGCCGCAGGTCTTCCACGGGGAACGGCTTTTCCGTCTGGTGCCGGATCAACTTCTGCACGTCCGTCCCGCCGGGGAACGGCGGCTTGCCGGTCAGCAGGTAGTAGAACGTGCAGCCGAGGCTGTAGATGTCGGCCCGGATGTCCACCTTGCGGGCGTCGCGGGCCTGCTCCGGGGCGATGAAGTCCGGCGTGCCGAGCAGCGCGCCCGCCTGCGTCAACGGCGTGTACTCGTGGGCCGGCTGCTCGTCGTCCGGCGTGTCGGTCAGCCGGGCCAGCCCCATGTCCAGAATTTTCACCGTGCCCCACGACTGGTTCATCTTGCCGGCCGACACGCCCTGTTGCTGGCGCTCGCGGTCGCGGACCGTCACCAGGGCCGGCCGGGACAAGCGCAGGGACGAGTTGCCGGTCGCCCCGCCGCCGCCGGCCATCGGCTTCTGGGCGACGAGGATGTTGGACGGCTTAATGTCCCGGTGGACGAGGCCGACTTCGTAAGCGTGCTGGAGGCCGAGGGCCGACTGCCGCATGTACTCGCACGCCTGGCGCACGCCCATCGGCCCGCTGGTGCGGACCATCTTCTCGAACGTCAGCCCCTCGACGTACTCCATGGCGATGAACGGCGTGCCGTTGGCGTCGTCCGCGTCGAACAGGATGACGAGGTTCGGGTGGTGCAACTGGGCGATGGCCCGCGCCTCGCGGTGGAAGCGGGACAGGATCTCGGGCCGGGCGGCCAGCACCTGCGGGCGGATGATCTTGAGGGCGACGACGCGGTCGAGCTTCGGCTGGATGGCCTTGAACACCATGCCCATGCCCCCCTCGCCGATGGGGAGCTGAATGCGGTACGACCCGATGATGAGCTTGTCGCCGTTGCCGGACAGGAGCTGCGCCTGTTGGTACGGCGTGATCCAGTTGCGCTGCACCAACTCGGCGCACAACTGCATCGTGGAGGCGAACCGCTGCTTCTCCTTCTGCAGGGTTTCGCCCTGCGTCGTGGAGAGGAACTGGTTCCTCGTCAGAAACGTGATTAGTTCACTGGGACCTTGCATCGGTTCCACAGACCTTGGAGGACAAACCTGCGCGGGTGATTCCTTCACCATGCACCATAGCTCCGAATTTGAGACGGCGCGACAAAAAGCCCCGGAATCACCCCCAACGGAAAATCCGGCGCCACCGGAATCTTCGGCCCGTGGACGAGACGGGCCGGGTGAAGGATGAGGCGAGGCGGGAAACGCGGGGTAGCCTGACAGGGACGGGAAGGGTGGATTTTCGGCCCGACTGGCAGGCGTCAAGACTTCGTGAAGCCGCGACACGGAGTCTTCGGAGCGGAGCGCGGGCCAGAGCCAACATGGTGACTCTCGCCCGCCTGCCGGACCTCACCCGCTAGATGTGCCCGACCGAATCCCGCTGCCATTGTGGTATTCGATTGCCCAGATTCACGCGGCCAACGGGCGTCCGTTGTAGGTCCAGCGGTACGG
>JAYTTY010000065.1:0-37815 GCA_043744795.1 Zavarzinella sp.
CGGGCTGACGCCTCGACGCTCGCCGTTGACGACCTTGAAGTTCTTGACTGATGGCAGGCCGCGCTCCATCGCGTCGCGGCTAAACGGAAACGTCACCGCAGCGACTCCAAAATCCCCAGCCGCATCGCCGTGATGCTCGGTAACAGCCCCCCGATACGGCCCATGACGATGGTGAACAGCAGCCCGCAAATTACCACGTCGTCCCCGAAGACCAGTTGCGTCACTACCGACTTGCCGCCGGGGCCGCCGCCGCCGGACACGGTGCTCGTGATCGTCAGCCCGCCCGCGAACTTATTCGCGACGGCTTCGAGCGCCAGCCATGCCAGGATGGCCGCCGCCCCGCCGAGCAGGGCAATGGCCAGCGACTCCAGCATGAATGACACGAGGATCTGCCACCGCTTGAACCCGATCACGCGCAGGACGCCGATGTCCTTCGTCCGCTGGGCGATGGCCGCGAACATGACCAGCATGATGCCGATGACGCCGCCGACGGCCATGATGACGGCCACGATGGTGACCATCATCACCAGTTGAGCGTTCGACTTGCCGAGGTCCTCGTAATACTTCAACTCGTTGACCGCCCGCACCCGCGGCGTCGTGAACTCCTTGGACAGCCACGCGGCCAAGATTTGGGCCGCCTTGTCGGTGTCGTCGTCCGTGCGGATGACGACGCTGGTGTACGACGCCTTGCCGAACTGCTTGGCGACGCGCTCGTTCGTCGCCCACGTCTCCGACCCGAACGTCGAGCCGGCCGACTTCATGACGCCGACGATGACCATCGTCAGGTCGCCGAGCTTGAACGTGTCCCCGACGCCCATCGCCGGGCGGCCGTAGTCGTCCGCCCACGCCTCGGCCGCCCCCTCGCCGACGACGCACGGCACGGCCGTCGTCCGGTCGTCCAAGGCGACGCTCCCCTCGCGGCCGAACCACTTCCCGGCGAGCAGTTCAATGTTGTGGACCTTGCCGGCGACGGCGGCGTCTTCCAAGCCGCGCAGTTGCACGAACCGCCGCTTGCCGGGGACGCGCGGCGACTCCTGATTGATGACAAAGTACGTCTCCTTGCTGACGAGCTTGATGTCTGGCTGGCCCGCCGGCCCTTGCGTGGTCTTGATCGTCACCGGCTTGGCGAGGGGGACGTTTTGGTCGGCGCGGTAGTCGAACATGGCCTTTTCGAGTTCGAGCTTGTTCACGTCACCGTGGCTCAAGTTGCTGAACACCTCATCCGTCGCCCCCTCGGACAGGACGAACACGTTGCCGGGGATGCCGGAACTGGCCGTCAGCCGGCCGACGCTGTCGAGGAACGCCAGCATGAGCGTCAGCAGGCCGACGACGATCGTGAACGCCAAGCCGGTCATCGCCGTCGTGACCCACCGGACGCGGAGGTTGCGCAGGTTGTACCGTAACGGCACCTTGCCGATGGCGAACACCAGCCCGAGGTCGAGCAGGTACACCAGGATGAGGACGTAGGGCCACCCGTCGATCATCGCGGGCGGCAAAATCTTCGTCACGTCGGCGGCGAAGACCGCGTCGACGATGTCTTCCAGCGTCTTCGTGTTCAGCCCGATGGCTTTGAGGACGGCGACGGGGATGGAGCACAGGAACCCCGAGATTGCCGCCCCGAGGCCAAAAACCGACTCCGCGGCCCGGCCGAACGTCCGGCTGCTCCAGCCGAACCACGTGACGACCTGCACCGACGCGGCGACAAGGGCGACGAGCAGCGTGACGCCGGACACCAGCGCAAATAATCGGCGCCCGATATTGGACACGAACGTGCCCCGCCGCTGCGTGTCCGACAGCACGGCTTCGGACCCGGAGACGAACGGGATGAAGAGAATGAACACAGACAGCGGCAACAGCGCGAAGCCGACCACGAACATCAGGCCGATGAGCCGGAAGAACGCCATGAGCGTCCGAAAGACCCACCGGGCCATTTCCTCGGCGCGGACGTAAATCGGGGCCGGCGCCGGAATCGTGGGTGTGGCCATGTGGGGGACACTCATGCGGTCTGTTGCGAAAATACGTTACGCCACGCGGCTGAACACTTCCGACACCTTAATCCGCCGGGCGCTCCACGCCGGCAACAGCGTCCCCAAGAGGGACGTGCCCGTGCCGATGGCCGGCCCCCACCACAGGGCGCTGGGGGGGATGAAGAACTTGCCGAAGAAGCCGATGGGGAGCGGGATGCCGCCGACGGCGTTCACCACCGAATACGCCGCCGCCGTGGCGAGGAACCCGCTGAGGGCGCCGAGCAGCAACGCCTCCCCCAAAACCAAACCCATGACCATCCACGGCCGGAAGCCGAGGACTTTCAAGACGGCCATTTCGATCCTCCGCTCGCGAACCCCAATGCTGATGACCAGAGAGATGACCAGGGTCGTGACCGCCAAGAGACCGGGGGCGAGGAAGACGCGCAGGAAAAAGATCAGCCCCTTGAACGGCGACAGGAAGTTGGCGTAGGCCGAGGACTCGATTTCCATTTTGACGGCCGGCGTGAACTTGCCGGACCCGTTCAGCCTGTCGGAGAAGGCTTCGAACGCCTGCTTGTTCGGCAGGCGAATCCAGATCAGGTTCATCGACTTGTCGGCGAGGTCGTGCGCCTTGCCGTTCTTCCCCTCGTACTCGCTCAGGGCGTTGTCGAGGTACTTGCGGCTCATGGCGGCGCTCTGGTCCCAGCGCGTCCCGGCCGGGAACTCGGCGACGACCTCGAAGTCGAACTCCAGCCCTTTATAGTTCAGGCTTGTCACCTTCATGCGGTCGCCGACGCGCTTGTTCATCTGCACCAGTTTCGCGTGGCCGATCACCACCGCCCGCGGGTTGCGGGCCATCAGCACGCACGCCTCTTCGAGCATTTTCAACTGCTCGGCCGACAAGTCTTCCAGCCCCGGCATCATCTTCGTGACCTTGTCCGGCTCCGTGCAGAAGAAGAACAGGGAGTTGGCCGCCGTCCGCTTCGCCGGGTCGAGCGTCCCGCCGACGAAGGCCCACGTCATTAGGTTGTCCTCGACGTTCTCCGGCTTCTGGCCGGCCGGCAATTCTTCCAGCATAGCCCGGATCGTCGTCAGGTGGCTCGGCTTCATCTGGCTGGGAATCTGGTACTTCTCGGTGACGATGCCCTTCATGTTGGCGTCCTTTTCTTGCGTCAGCTTGTCGAGGAAGTCCAGCACGCTCCACACGCACGTCACCACCCACACCAAGACGAACACGGCCAAGTACGTCAGCGACGTGCGCACGAGGTTCCGGCCCAGGCTGCGGAGAATCATCGTCATCCCCCGGCGGCCGAAGACCAGACCGAAGGCGACGACGAGGAGAGGGAACGGGCCGATGACCAGCATCAGGAACAGGCCGGCGCCGCGCAGGAGTTGCACGCGGTCGTTTTGCATGGCGATCCGGGCCTCGACGACGGCGCTGACCATGCCTTCGAGCCGCCGCAATTGCATGGCGTCGAAGCGTGGCGACCCGGGCGGCGGCGGGTCAGCCGGCGGCCCCTTTAAGAGGGCGATGACTATGGCGTCTCGCTCGGCCGCCTTTTTCTGGCCGTCGCGCAACTTCTTGTTGCGCTCGGCCTGTTCGTCCCGCGTTTCCTTTTTGCCGTCCGGCGGGACGGAAAGGCCGTCGAGGTATTCGGGGTTCGCGTCCTTGTCCATCTCCAACAACTCGGCTCCGTCGGCCGGGCGGTCTTGCCAATCGATGGCCGTCCCTTCCGGGAACCGCCACACCATTTTCTCGCCCGCCTGGCGGGTCAGGTCGTCGTATTTGCTGGCGAAGATTTCTTGCGCCGCGCCGCGGGCGCCCACGGGCCGCTTTTGAAAGATGTCGAACACGCCGAAGTAGCCAAAACTGACGAGGGTGGCCGTCAGACTGATGGCCGGGAAGCCGACCCAGACGGCGGTAGACAATGCTTTCTTGAACCCGCCACTCGTGCGGCCGTCGGCCGCCCAGAACCACGCATTCTTGTACAGCATCGACGCGAAGAACATCGGCAGCGTGACGAATCCCGCGATCAGCCCGACGCCGACCAGTGTGCCAAGGATGAGCAACAGGTAGAAGGCGGCTTGGCCGAGAGACAATTCAAGCGACATGCCCGGCATGGGGATACCTCAAGCGGTTGCGTAAGGCGGGAGACGTTAAACCGTGCCGGCTTTTTGCCGTTGGCCGAGTTTGGCGGTGCGGTCGTCGTCCAGAACCAGGCGGCCCTTTTCCAAGTGCAGCGTCCGCATGGCCCGCTCGGCGGCGTGCGGGTCGTGCGTCACCATGATGACGGTCTTGCCCATCTGCCGGCACAGGATGTCCATCAGGCTCAAAATCTCGTCGGCCGACTTGCTGTCCAAGTCCCCGGTCGGCTCGTCGGCGACGATCAGCACCGGGTCCGTCACCATCGCGCGGGCGATGCCGACGCGCTGCTGCTGGCCGCCGGAGAGCATCCCCGGCCGGTGGTTCATGCGGTCCGTCAGGTTGACGAGGTCGAGGGCCGTCAGCACTTGCTTGCGGCGCTGCTCCTTGCTCATCGGAAGGAGGAGGAGGGGAAGCTCGACGTTCTCGTAAGCCGTCAGCACGGGGAGCAGGTAGTAGAACTGAAAAATGAAGCCGACGCTGCGGGTCCGCCAGCGGGCCAGTTCGCTCTCGGACATGCGCGAGACGTGTTCGTTGGCCACGAAAATGTCCCCGCCGGTCGGGCTGTCCAGTCCGGCGATCAGGTTCAGCAGCGTCGTCTTGCCGGACCCCGACGGCCCCATGAGGGCGAGAAACTCCCCGGCGGTCACGTCCAGCGAGAGCTTTTGCAGCACGCGGATTTCCTCGCTGCCGCGGGTGAACGACTTGTACAGGTCGCGGACGCGGACCATCGCTTGCGTGTCGGCGCTCATGCGTGGGAGACCTTATTCGTTGGGGTAGTTTACTTCTTCGTCGGCGGGGCCTCTTCGCCGTCGCTCTCGTCGTCGGCCTTTACCTTTGCCTTGTACGCCTCGTCCACTTGTTTGTTGAAGAACGTGACGGACACGCCCATTTCCGGCTTCAGGTACGACCCCTGTTTTTCCGTCCGCGGGACGACGACCTTGATGCGCACCGGCACGATGCTCTTGGCCCGGTTGGCGATGGGCATCATCCGCTCCACATAGCCGTCGTACGTGCGGTCCGACCACGCATCGGCCCGGATTTTACAGGCCATGTTCAGCTGAATCTTGGAGATGTCCCGCTCTTGCACTTCCAAGTCCACTTCCAGTTTCCGCAGGTCCGCGATGACGCACAGGTTGGTGGAGACGCCGCCGACCACCGGGTTGATGAGGCTGCCGACTTCGGCGTTCTTGGTGAGGATAATCCCCGTCACCGGGGAGGTGATCGTGCAATTCTTCAACTTCCATTCGGTCTGCCGCTGCCGGGCGATGGCCGCCTCGTACTCGGCCCGGGCGGCGTCGATCCGCTCCTGCCGCGGCCCGGCCTTCACCAAGTCGTACGCCTTCTGCTTGGCCTCCACGCGCTTTAAGCCGGAGCGGTAATTCGACTCGGCCTGCTCGTACTCCTTGGCAGTGACGGCCGCGCTCTTCTGCGACTCGAAGCGCTGCCATTCCAGCCGGTACTGCACTTGGGTAGCCTTGGCGTCCTCCAATTCCGCGAGGGCCTGGGCGATTTCCTCCACGCGACTGCCGGCCTGCAACTCGGCGAAGCGGGCCTTGGCCGCCGCCACTTGGGCGAACGCCTCGGCCTTGGACGCCTCGTAGGGCGTGCTGTCAATGCGGGCCAGTTCGTCGTCCTTTTTGAACCGCATCCCCTCCTCGATGTTCAGCGAAATGACGCGGCCGGCCACGTCGATGGGGCTGATCGAGATTTGCTGGGACGGGATCAAGTACCCTTTGACTTCCAGCAGCACGGCGTCCGGGTTGGCGGCCCCCGCTTTGTCTTTCGCTTTGAAGTCAGCCTTCTTCGGCGCGCCGGCCCCAAGGTCGGCGAACGCGGGTTGACTTTCCGCCGGCGTCACCGTGGCCGCCCGGTAATACTTGATGCCGAAGCCCGCCCAACCGAAGGCGAGCAGGATGGCGATGGTCCACGGCAGCCACGTCGCGTTGTTGTTGCGCGTCTTGCCGCCGTCCAGTTTCCCGGTCAGCCGCAGTTCCCGCACGCGCTCGCTGAGGGCCGGAATGCCGTTCGTCTCCGCCTCGGCCACGTCGGTTCGGTCACTCATCGCGGTTGCTCCCGGCCGGGTTTTTTGGCCGTGGGTTTGGTGAACAGGGGGGCCAACAGGCCGACGCACAACTCCAGCATTTCCCCGCGGTCGAAGGCGGCCGGGTCCACCGCCAACTGCATGGTGAGGCCGTGCATGAGGGCTTGAAAAAAAGAGGTAATGGTCTCGGGGGAGACATTCTTGGCCAACACCGCCGCCGGCTTCGCGCTCGTCGCCCAGTGGGCAGCCATGCCGACCCGCATGCGGCCGAACATGGCGGACAGCTTTTCGCGGAAGTCGCCGCGGTGGCCCATCTGGGCCAGGAACGTGTATTGCAGGGCGTGGAATTCCCATCCGATGGTGTTCTTGCCGAGGACCGTCTGCAGCGCCTTGCTGACCATCTCCCATATCGGGGGCAGGCTGTCCTTGTCATGAATATCGACGGGGCCGTGGACTTGTTGAATCAGCAGGGCCAGCAGGCGGTCGAACACGGCCAGCAGAATGTCTTCCTTGGTGGGGAAGTAGTACGTCAGTTGCCCGCGCTTCATGCGGGCGGCCTTTTCGATCTTGGAGAGCGAGAGGTTGTGCAGCCCGTGCGAGATAATGATCTCGACGGCCGCCTCGACGATCTGCTCCCGCCGCGCGCGGGCGATCACACTGTCGGTCGGCGGTCGGTGAGTCGAGACTTTGGGGGCCATGCGGATTGTGGTCCGTTCGGACTAGATAAATCGTAGTCTGATCGGTCTACGTGTGCAAGAGGAATCGGGGAGCAAGTGTCCCACCTCGCATTCCCCATCTCAATCCCCGTTACACCCTTCCGTAACACGACTGCTATAACGGATAAGGAACTCCGTCCGCGAGGCCGTGTCGCCGTTGTTTCTGTCGCTCGCCATCTTCGGGGTGATCTTCGCCCAACCGCTGGCCGTGGCCGCCGTCGCCGGGGGCGCGGCCGCCCTCCCGGTCATCATCCACCTGTTGAACCGCAAGCGGTACGTCGTCGTCAACTGGGCGGCGATGCGCTTCCTGCTGGCCGCTCAAAAGAAGAACACGCGCCGGCTGAAACTAGAGCAGTGGCTGCTGCTCGCCACGCGCATGCTGCTCGGGCTGTTCTTGGTGTTGGCGATGGCCGCCGTCTCCCCGTGGGCCGAGCGACTGTGGCAACGGTTTTTCCCCGGGAGCGTGCTGACCGTCAGCAATCAGGGCCGGACGCACCGCATCATCGTGGTGGACGGCTCCTACGCGATGACCGCCCGCCGGGAGGACGAGCGCACCCGCTTCGACCACGCCCGGGACGCGGCCCGCGAGATCATCTCGAACGCCAGCCCCGGCGATGCGTTCAGTCTGCTACACCTCACGTCGCCCATGCAACCGCTGATCCCCGGCCCGGCCGAGGACCGCGATAAGATCCTGCGGGAACTTGACGCCATGCCGGTGACGCACGGCGCCGCCGACGTGGTGGGCGGGCTAAAGTACATCGCCGAATTGGTGAACAAGCCGCTCGGCAAGTTCGCCCGGCGCGAAGTGTACTTCCTCACGGACGCCCGGCGTACGGGGTGGCCGATGCCGACCGGCGAGGCCGTGAAGCCGGCTGACAGCGGGACGACCTCCGCCAGTTCGGCCGCCGCGTCGTGGAGCCGCATCTTCGCCAACGCCCGCGTGGTCTTCCTCGACGCGGCCGGCAAGGACGAAGACAACATCGCCGTCGTCAACCTGAGCGTCGGCGACACGCTGCCGCTGGCCAATCAGGATTTGGCCGTCTCGGCGCAAATTCATTTGTACGGCCGGCAGCCGCGCGAGAAGGTGCCCGTCGAGTTGCTCGTCGGCCGACCGGGGGACAAGTCGGGGCCGAAGCCCGTCGCCCAAAAGTTGGTTGACTTGCCGGTGAACACGGCCGTCACCGTCAACTTCGCCCTCGACCGGTTGAACCGCCTCAAGGAGCCGGGGGCGTACTTGATTCAAGTCCGCGTCGGCGAAGACCGTCTGCCGTTGGACAACTCGCGGTCGCTGGTCGTCGCCGTGCGGGACACCGTGCCGGTGATGATCGTCAACGGCAAACCTTCCCCGGACCCGTTGGACCGTGCCGGCGAGTTCCTCAAGCGGGCGCTGAACCCGTTCCCCGAAGGCGAACGCTCGGCCGAAAGTCCCGCCGCCGTGACGGTGTTGAACCCGCGCGAATTTCAGGACGCCGGCTTGGGCAACCTCTTCAAGCCGGACGCCCCCACGGACATCGTCTTCCTGTGCGACGTGCCGAGCATCGGCGGTAACGAGGCGGCCCGGTTGGAAGCGCATCTCAAACGCGGCGGCAGCGTGGTGATCGGCCTCGGCCCGAATGCCGCGAAGAACTTGGACGCCTACAACCGCGTACTGTACGACGACGGCAAGGGCATCCTGCCCGCCCCGCTGATTGGCGTCCGCAAGGCCGAGAACAACCAATTCTTCACTCTGCTGGCCGACGACGAGGCGTTCAAGCAACCCCCACTGGTCGGCTTCCGCAGCGAGGAGGAGCGGGCCAGTTTCGGCACGCCACACTTTACGCAGTTCGTGCGCATGGACCTGCCGGCCAACGGACCGGCCCGGCGAATTTTCTCGTTCGTCCCGTCGCAAAAATCCGGCAAGGGGGACCGCCTCGAACCGGCCGTGATTGAATGGCCGCGGCACCGCGGCCGCGTGGTCGTCGTGACCACGTCCCTGAACGCGGACTGGAACGAGTGGCCGCGCACCCTGTCCTACGCCCCGTTCGTGCAGGAACTGCTGCGGATGTGCGTGGCCGACGCCAACCGCCTGACGGTCGTGGCCGGCGATTCCGTCGAGCAGTACGTCTCCCCGCAATTCGTCGGCCTCTCCGCCGACCTCTCGCGCCTCGGCGACCCGGACTTCTCCGCGGAGCCGACCACCGTGACGCTGACGGACGAAGCGGGCTTGGTGCGCTTCCCGCACTTGGACTTGGCCGGCGTCTACCGCGTCTCCGTGGGCGCGAAGCACGATTCGCTGTTGGCCGTGAACGTCCCCACCGTGAGTGGAACCGGCGGGGCCGAGGCCGACCTGCGCCGCTGGTCGATTGGATCGTTTAAGGAAGCCGCCCCCGACGCGGATGTCCAATTGGTGAGCCAACTGGCCGACGTGCAACGCCCGACGGGCGGCCCGGCCACGGAAACGGAAATCCCCGCCGACCCGCGCGGCCCGACCGTCGCCCGGCTCCTCGGGCTGGCCCTGCTCGGATTGCTGGTCCTCGAATCGGTGTTGGCCCTCAAGTACGGCTCCGCGCGGGCAGGGGCGTCGGCCGACCCGTCCCGCATCAAGCCGCAACGCTGGACGACCGGCCTGTGGCTGGCCCCGTTGCTGCTCTCGCTCGGCGTCTTGGGCATCGTGCTGCACGCCTTGACGACCGGGGAGTTTCTCGGCTTCCTGTCCCCGTCGTTCCGCGAACCCGTCGAAGCGTGGCTCGGCGTGCCGGCCGCGGCCCCCGGCGAGGGAACTCGTTGGCGGATCGAAACGCGGCCCTATCTGTCCGGAGAAGCGGCGACGGACTGGTGGTTCGTCGGCTTGCTGACGGCCGCCTTCGCCGGCTTCGTCGTCTGGGTGTACCGCAAGGAGCGGCCCGCCGAACCGGCCGTGCCCCTTTCAACCGTTCGCCGCCCCGTGTACCGGCTGATCGCCCTTCGCGTCGGCATGGCTTTCCTTCTCTTGTGGGTGTTCCTGCCGCAGACGCGCTTGGTCTTCGAGCGCGAGAGCTGGCCGGACGTGGTGGTGATCTTGGACGAGTCGCGCAGCATGGGCGTCGTGGACGAGTTTCACGACCCGAAAGTGAAGGCCGCCGCCGCGGAATTGAAAGCCGCGTGGGCCGACATCGCCGCCCCGCAGATCCGCGAAACCGAGACCGAACTTCGCCAAGCGAACTCGCGGCTGACCAACGCGCCGATGAGCGAGCAACCTAAGTTGCGCGACCGCATCGCCGACATGGAGGCGAAGTTGGCCGACCTGCGCACGCCGCACCGGCTGAATCTCATCAAGGCCATGCTCGCCACGGGGGACGGCCGCTGGTTGCAAACGCTCGTCGGCCAACGGCAGATGCGCGTCCACCTCTACCGGGCCGCGTCCACGGCCACGCCGATGACGAGTCTCGACAACCCGGAGGCGACCGCCGACTTGTTGAAGGAGTTGATGGATGTCCGCCCCACGGGCGAAGCCAGCCTGTTGGGCAGCGACGTGTCCACGGTGTTGAAGTCGTTCCGCGGCAACTCGCTCAACGCCATCATCATGTTCACGGACGGCGTCAGCACCGGCGGGGACGACTGGCCGACGGCCGCCAAGCAGGCCGCCCGCGCCGGCGTGCCGCTGCACCTCGTCGGCGTCGGTGACGCGGCCGAGACGCCGGACCTCAGCATCACGGACTTCCGGGCCGAGGACACGATCAACCTAAACGACCGGCTGGTGATGGTCGCCAAGGTGCGCTCGCAAGGGCCGGGGCTTCCCGACTCGGTGCCCGTGACCCTCAGCGAAATTCGGGACGGCAAGCCGGTGGAAGTCGCCCGTGAAGTCGTCCGGCTCGACCCGTCCAAGCCCGCCCCGGTGAAGTTCGCCTATCAGCCGAAGGAGGCCGGTGAAAAAACGTTCGTCATTGAGGTGCCGAAGCAGCCCGAGGAGCCGGACCACACGAACAACCGCGTCGAACACCGGGTCTTCGTGGCCGAGGCCAAGCGGCTGCGCGTGCTGATGGTCGAGGGCTACCCCCGGTACGATTACCGCTACGTGAAAAGTCTCTTCGAGCGGGAGTCGGCCGAAGTGCGGGGCAACAAGTCCGTCGAGTTGGACGTGTACCTCACGTCGGCCCAGCCGGACGCCCCGAAGCAAGACGCCACGTTGATTGGCCGCTTCCCGTCGCCGGACGAACTCAAGAAGTACGACTTGGTCATTCTGGGGGACGTGGACTTCAAGTCGTTCCCCAAGGGGGACCAGGCGGCCGAGTCGCTGGCGAAGTTCGTCAAGGACCACGGCGGCGGGCTGCTGATGCTCGCCGGCGAGCAGGCCAATCCGCACGCCTACCGCGACACGCCGCTGAACGACCTGATGCCGGTGATCTGCGACGGGCCGCCGCCGGAGCCGGCCGACGCGGCGATCCGCGAAACGTACCGCCCCCGGCTGACGACGGCTGGGCAGACGCACCCACTCTTCAAGTTCTCGATGGAGGACGCCGAGAACGCGGAGATTTGGAACCGCCTGACGCCGCTGCACTGGTACGCCAAGGGCTACCGCCGCAAACTCTCGGCCGAGGTGTTGGCCGTCCACCCGGACCGCCCGGCCGAGGCCGCCGCCGGGTTGTCGAGCCGGGACGAGAATCACCCGCTCGTGTTGCAACAATTCGTCGGGTCCGGCCGCGTGCTGTTCATCGGCTTCGACGACACCTGGCGCTGGCGCTTGCTGCAAGACGAGCCGCGCTTCAACCAATTCTGGATGCAGGCCGTGCGGACCTTGGCCCGCGGCCGCGTCGGCCGAATCGAAGTGCGGACCGACCGCAAGAGCTACCGCCGGGACGAGCCAATGCGGGTGAGTGTCCGCTACCCGGACGAAATACCCGCCCCGGCTTCCCCCGTCCGCGTGTCTCTGTCGAGAGTGCCGCCGAGCCAGCCGGGCGCGCCGCCGACAGAGATCGAGGCCCAGACGTTGGAACTGGCGCTGAAAGAAGGCGCCCGCGGCACCTTCGAGACGATTCTCACTCGAACGCCGGAAGGGGAATACCATTTCGCCCTCACGGACGGGCCGGCCGGGGCCACCCGGCCGAAGGCCGAGGCGAAGGTGTACCCGCCCCCCGGCGAGTTGGACCGCGTTCGCCTGAACGAGACCGACCTGCGCCGGGCCGCCCGCGACTCGGCCGGCAAATACTACACGCTGGACGAGGCCGCGGCGATCCCGGACGACCTGCCGGTCGGGGCGCGCGTCGCCCTCGACCAGCCCAGCCCGCCGTGGCTGATCTGGAACCACGAAGCCGTCTTGGGCTTGATGCTCAGTTTGTGGACCGCCGAATGGTTGATGAGAAAACGCTGGCGATTGTTATGATGTGTTGAGGTCCGTCACCGCCGGGACGCCGCCATGCCGTTCACCCTGTTGCCGCCCCCCGTGACGCGGGAAGACTATCTGGGCCGCCGCCTCGACGCCTTGCGCGGGTACTTCCGGCGGGTCGTGTTCACGCGCGCCGCCTGCCGGTGCTTCGTCGTCGGCGCGCTGGCGGTCGGGCTTGTCGGCTGGCTTGACCACCGCTTCCCGTTGCCGCCGCTGGTGCGGGCGTATGCCTTGGTCGGCGTACTCGCCGGTTTGCTGTCCCTCTTTTATCGCTGGCTGGTTCGCCCGCTGCGCGGGTCCGGCAGCTCGGATCGCCTCGCCGCCCTCGTCGAGAAACGCTACCCGGACTTCAACGACGCCTTCCGCACGGCTGTCCACTTCCTGACGGCCGACCCGGAACGGGATTCCTGTTCGCCGGGGCTGCGCAAGGCCGTCTTAAAGCGGGCCGTCCGAAAGATGGAGCGGTTTGACATCAAGGGAGCCGTGGACCGCCGCGGCACCGGCAAGGCGCTGTTCGGGGCAATAGCTCTGGCCGGACTGTTGGTGTGGGCCGTGACCGCAAAACCGGACATCGTGCTGGCGAGCGCGAAGCGGCTGACGGAGCCGTTCGGCGGGAGTCGTGCCCCGCAGCGGACGGCCGTGGAAATCATTTCCCCCGCCAACTTCCCGCACCGCATGGCCCGCGGCGAAGCGTTGGAAGTAAAAGTGCGACTGCGGGGCGCCGTCCCGGACCGCGTGACGCTGGTGATTCAACCGGACGGGCTGCCGACGATCGAACAACACTACACCGTGCCGGACGACGCGCCCGCCGAGGAGCCGATCACTCTGCGGATCGAGCCGAGCCGCATTAGCCGCAGTTTTCAATTCCGCGTGCGGGCCAACGACGCGGACAGCGGCTGGCGGGCCGTCGGCGTGCTGCCGCCGCCGGCGCTGGTCCCCCTGAACGGCCGGCCCAGCCCGCAATTCCACTTGGAATACCCGGCCTACACCGACCTCCCGGCCGCCGACCTGGCCGACGGCAGTAGCATCATCGAATGCCCCGCCGGCACGCGGCTGACCCTGCGAGCCGCGACCGACCGCCCGGTGGCCGAGGCGTGGCTCGTGTACCGCCCGGAAAACCCGGTGACGGCCCAACTGACCAAGCTGGCCGTTCTGGGGGCCAATCCCGCCATCGCCGTCCCCGGCTTTGACCTCATGGCCCGCGAGGTGTGGGCCGCCATCCCGTTGACAATCCGGGACGGCACACTGTTGGAAGGGACGTTCGTGCCGCGCGTGTCCGGCCCCTACGTCTTCCGTTTCGAAGACGAGACTGGCCTCGGCGCCACGCGACTACTGGATATTCGTGTTCAGCCGGACCCATCGCCGCTTGTCACGCTCGCGCGCCGTGCCACCGGGCCGGAGCAGGTCATTGCCTTGCCGGAGGCCGAGATTCAACTTCCGGCCCACGTCCAAGACAAGACCTTTGCCATCCGAGACGTGTGGCTCGAATTCCGCGTCAACGGCGGCGCGGCGCGCTTCCAGCCGGTGTACAATCCGGCAACGCTGGCGCATCTGTTGCCGGGCATGTTCGGGTTCTCGGCGGCGCGGGCGACCATCCCGGCGCCGCCAATTCAATTGGCCAAGATTCAACAATTGGCCGCCGAGCCGGTCTTGGCAATGGGGACGATTCGGACGGACGATGGCCGGCCGCTGCGGGAAGGGGACACGCTTACTGTGCAGATGGCCGCCGACGACTACGACGACGTGACCGGCTTCAAGGAGCCGGGCCGCAGCGCCGAATTGCGGATCGCTATTGTGTCCAAGCAGGACGTGGAGACGATCGTTCAGCAGACGCAGAGCGAAGTCCGCGCGGAACTCGCCCGCCTGCGGCAAATGCAAGCGGAGGCCAAGGCTCAAGCGGAACAGGCGGGCAAGACCCCGGCGGCGGCGGCCGACAAGTTGGCCGAGGCCGAGCGGGTGCAGGATCACATCCGCGCCCGCGTGGAGCAGGGCGAAGACGGCCTGCGGGCGACCATCGACCGCCTGCGGAATCAATTGAAGGAAAACAAGGTGCCCGACTCTCTGGCCGCCGACCGGCTGAACGAGGCCGCCAAGGAACTGAAGCGGCTCTCCGACCGCGAGTTCGAACCGCTGGCCGGGGACTTCGCCAAGGCCAAGCGGGAGGCCGACCCGAAGGCGAAAAAAGGGACGCTGGACAAGATTGCCGAGCGTCAGGCGGGCGTGGAGAAGACCTTCAAGGAATTGGCGGACCGGCTGGAGCCGTGGAGCGGGGCCGGCGAAGTGCGCGGCGACGCCCGCAACTTGTCCCAAGACATCAAGCGGCAGGCCGAGCGGGCCGCCGAACTCGGCGCGAAAATTCCCGAGAACAAGCCGCCGGACCAACTCGACCCGGCCGCCAAGGCCGAGTTGGACAAGGCCGTGCAGGGGGCCGAGCGCCTGAGCGACCAAGCCCGCGAAATGGTCGAAAAGATGAACCGGCTGGCCGTGGAGAAAGAGCAGTCGGCTGCGGAGAAGACCCAACAGGCCGCCGCCGCGGAGAAACTGGCCGGCGACTTGAAGGCCCAAGTCGCCGCCGAGCGGAAGGGGTCCGCGAAAGAGCGGGACTTGTCCGCCAAGACCGCCGAGGCGGCGCGTGAGGCCGCCGACCTGCGGGAAACCGCCGCCGACCTGCAACGCGAGGCCGCCGCCTTGCGGCAGGCGGGGCAGGCCGGGAATACGGAAGAATTCAAGGAGCAACTGCGACTGGCGGCCCAAGCCGCGAAGCAAAACCAGTTGAGCCGCGCCGCCCAGCAACAGCAGGCCGCCAAGGAAAGCGTGGACCGCCTGCTCAAGAGCCTGCAACAGACCGACGCCCAAAATGCCGAGCGATTGCAAAAGAAGACGGACCAAGCCAAGGCCGACTTGGACAAACTGCTCGACGAGCAAGAGCGACTGCAAAAGAAGATCGACGCCGCCGAGAAGATCCAGGACGAACCGCTGAAAAGACAGACGCTGAAAGACTTGGCGACGGACCAAGAGCGGTTGGAAAAACTGGCCCGTGAAATGTCCCAACGCCTCGGCCGCCAGCAGGCCGACCAGCCCGCCGAACACCTGCGCCGAGCCGCCGACGAGATGGCCAAGGCCGCCGAGCAATTGCGGGAGGGTCAATCACCCGGCGAGAAGACGGACGACGCCCTCGACCGCCTCGACGACGCGAAGCGCGACCTCGACCAAGCCAAGGGCGAGCAGGAAGAGAAGTTGACCCGCGAACAAGCCGCCCAACTGGCCGACCTCATCCGGGCGTTGAAAGAGCGACAGGAGCGCATGACCGCGGAGCAAGCCCGCCTGCACGGCGTCGTTAAACTGGCCAAGAAATGGGAGCGCCCGGTACGGGCGAGCCAGAATGACCTGAAGCAGCAGCAGGAGAAACTCGGGGAAGAGGCCGAGGCGCTGATCGAGACGGAATTCCCCCACGCCCCCGTGTTCGGCCGGATGGTCAAACAGGCGGCCGGGGCAATGCGGCTCGCGGCCAAAAGGATGGACGGCCGACTGGAGGCCGCCGAGAACGGCCCCTACGACGCGGAACTGGAAGACATCGCCGACGGGTCCATCCGCGGGCAACAGCAACTCGTCAAGGACCGGCTCGATCAATTGCTCGACGCCCTCAAGCCGGACGCCCAGCCCAAGGCCGACCAGATCGCCGGCCAGCCCGGCGGCGGGATGCCGCCCGGCGGGGCCGCGGAGCCGATGAAACCGAAACTCCCGCCGCTGGCCCAACTGAAGGCGCTGCGGAACTTGCAAGCCGACATCGCCGCCCGCACGGCCGGGTTCGACAAGGCCCACCCGGTTCGCGCGGACCTGAACGACGACGATACGGACGAACTGACCGCCCTCGAACAAATGCAGCGAGACATCGCCGACTTAATCAAAAACCTGACGGCCGACTTGAAGGGGGAGGCGCCATGAGACGATTGTTTGCCCTCGCCGTGCTCGCCGGACTCTTCGGCGGGCTGGCCGCCCAAGAGCCGAAGAAAGACGACTCGGCGAAGCCCAAGGCCGAGCCGGAGAAGAAAGCCGAGCCGGAGAAGAAGGCCGAAGAAACCGACGTTCAACAAACGGCTGACCGCATTGCGGACAACGCGACCAAGGCCGGGGAACGCCTGAAAGACAAGGACTTGGGCAAGGACACGCGAGAACTTCAGGACCAAATCCTAAAGGACATCGACGCGCTCATCAAGAAGTCGCAGAACCCGCCCCCGCCGCCGAAGTCGGACACCCCGCCGCCGATGCCGCCGATGAACCCGCCGCCGCCGATGGGCGGGACGCCGCCGCCGATGGGCGGGACGCCGCCGCCCATGCCCAAGAACGGGATGAACCCCGGTGGAATGCCGCCACCGAAGAAGGATGGCATGGGCGGCGGGCAGCCCGAACCAAAAAAGGACGGCACGGGCGCCGGACAACCAGAATCGAAGAAAGAGGGCGCGCGGCCCGGCCGCCGACCGCGGCCGAACCGCGAGCCGATGGGCAATGAACCGGAGGGGAAAGAACCGATGGGGCCGATGGCCAAGGCCGAACCGAAAGAAGGCAAAGAACCGGGCGGGATGCCGCCGACGCCGCTCGGCCAACCGCCGAAGAAGAACGCCCGGCCGGAGCAGTTCGCGGAAATGTACAAGGACGTGTGGGGCAAACTCCCCGACCGCCTGCGGCAGGAGATGGACTTGTACTACCGGGAACAGTTCATGCCGCGGTACGGCGAGTTGTTGCGGCAGTATTATTCGTCCATCGCCGAGCAGAAGAAGCGCGGCCCCGGAGACAAGTGATGACCACACGCCGGCAATTTCTGACGCGGTCCGCGGTCGCCGGGGCGGGGCTGGCGTTCGGCCTGCCCACGCGGGCCAACCCCGGCGCGGACGCGCCTCCGGCCGAGCGGGACTATCAACTCCTTGTTACCCCGGATTCCAAGCGGGCCGTGGACCGCGGCCTCCAATACCTCGCCGCCACGCAGAACCGGGACGGTTCCTTCGGGGACACGCAAATGTTCCACGGGAACTTGGCCGTCACCAGCCTGGCGGCCTTGGCCCTCATGGCCGGCGGCCACCTGCCGGGCCGCGGGCAGTACGGGGACGCGGTGAAGCGGGCGCTGACCTTCGTGCTGAGCAAGGAACAGCGAAGCCCCGAGGGGTTCTTGAACAACCCGGCCGCGATGTACAAGCAGGGGCCGATGTACAACCACGGCTTCGCGACATTGTTCTTAGCCGAAGCCTACGGCATGGTGGCCGACCGCAAACTCGCCAAGAACTTGGCCGACACAATTCGCCGGGCCGTGGACTTGATCGTTCGCTGCCAGAACACCGAAGGGGGCTGGCGCTACGACCCGATGAAACAGCACGCGGACTCGTCCGTGACCATCTGCCAGATCATGGCGCTGCGGGCGGCGCGGAACGTCGGCTTCTTCGTGCCGAAGGAAGTGGCCGACAAGTGCGTGAAGTACGTGCGGTCGTGCCAGACGGCCGAGGGCGGTTTCAGCTACTTCGCGGGGCAGGGGCAGCCCGCCTTCGCCCGCTCCGCGGCCGGGGTGGTGGCCTTATATTGTGCCGGCGTCTACACCGGCCCGGAGGTTGATCGGGGCCTGAAGTACCTGTTGCGGTTCAAGCCGGGAGACTTCGCGGGCGGCCGGGGCTTCATGGCCGAATCGTACTACTACTACGGCCACTATTACGCCGCGCAGGCGATGTGGACGGCCGGGCCGAAGTATTGGAACGAGTGGTTCCCCGCGATCCGAGACGAGTTGCTGCGGCTGAACCGCGCGCGGAACGACGGGGGGTGGCAGGACCCGACGGTGTGCGGCCACTACGCGACGGCCATGGCCTGCATCATCCTCCAGATCCCCAACAACTACCTGCCGATTCTGCAAAAATAGCGGGCCGCGGGCGGCCCGGCGCCCTCACTTCGCGAGGGTCTGCAACACTTCCTTAACGGTCTTGGCCCCCAGCTTCTCTTGCCACTTCGTCAACTCCATCACGAATGTCGTGATGTCCGCGGCGCTGGCCGGCGAAGCGGCCGGCGATTGGGCGGCGGCGGGCTTCGCGGCGGCGGCTTCCTTCGTCTTCTTCCCCTTGCCGCGGCCCCCCTTGCGGACCCGCAGCGGCGGCAGCCCCTGCTTCTTGCGCTCCGCGCTGCGGAGCTGCGAGACGTAGGACTTGTCCATCGTCAGGTCGAACGTGTCCTTCAGATACTTCACGCAGTCCAGCGGGGCGGCCTCCCACCCGAGCACCTCGATCATTTGCCGGATCTTGTCCCCTTGGTTCTGACCCTCGGCTGCTTTCTTCGCCATCGTCCCGTCCCTCGCATATGATTATTTGGGGCGAATCAACACGGTGTTGACAAGTCCTTATACAACGGGATTCGCCGCAACCCGTCAAGATACAAATTGTTATCTATGTTGAAATCGTATCTAATCGACCGAGTGATAAGGGGGCTGATGGCGCTCCCAGCGCTTGCCGCTTTCGCGGGCGGGGCGCCGCCCGCCCGCGCCGATTGGCGCGTGGGCGGCACGGCCGGCGGCCAGCAGGTTACACCGGCCGTCACGCTGTCCGCGGCCGGCGAGTTGACGCTGGGCGATCAGACGAAAATCCCCGCCGGCGAGTGGCACGCCCTGCGCCGGGCGGGCGCCCCGTTGAAAGAACCCGCCGCCGGGCCGGTGGTGATGTTCACCAACGGCGACCGCTTGTGCGGGCGGCTGATCGACTCGGACGGCACGACGGCCCGGGTGCGTCCGGCGTTTTCCGATAAGGCCGGGCCGCCCGTCACCATTCCCCTGTCAGCCGTGGCCGCTTACGCGGCGAAGGCGCCCGCCGACGATGAAGTCGCCGACTTCCAAGCCACGCCCCGGTCGCGGGATGTGATCGTGAACCATCGGGGCGACCGCTTGCTCGGGTCCGTCGCGTCCGTCGATAACGCCGGCTTTCACGTGCAGGACGGCGCCAAGGCCACGGTGACAGACCGCGGCGCCGTCGCGGCCGTTTGGTTCAACACGGAATTGGCCCGCGTCCGCAAGCCGAAGGGGCGGTACTACCGCGTGTCCCTCGCGGACGGAACCCGGTGGGCCGTCGCGGGCGTTTCGTGGGACGCGTCAACAGTGCGCCTGACGACCTTCGGCAAGGAAACAGTCACGGTCCCCTTGGCGGAGTTGACAGCCGTCGATGTGGAACAGGGGCCGGCGGTCTTCTTAAGCGACCTGAAGCCGTCGAAGACGCAGTTCGACCCCTTCGACGGCGAGTCGCGGACGTGGCAAGCCGATCATAACGCGCTCGGGCGGCCGCTGCGACTGGCTGAACCGGGAGGCGAATCAACGTACGGCCGGGGGATGGGCCTCTCGGGCGGGATGACGCTGACGTACGAATTGGCCGGCAAGTATAAGCGGGTCGAAGCGACGGCCGGCATGGACGTGCGCTACGGAAAACGAGGGGACGTGACACTCCGCATCGTGAAGGACGGCCGAGCCGCGGACCTCCCGAATGGTGGTCGTGTCGGTCAGTCGCCGACAGATTTGGGCCTCGATGTCACCGGCTGCAAGACCTTGACGATCACGGTCGAGCGGGGCCGCCGGCCGGGCGTCGAAGAGATGTTGAACTTGGCGAACGCCAAGTTGATCCCGTAGCGTCATGCGTGGCTGACGGGCCGCAGCATCTTGGCGGCGTGTTTGCCGAGGCGGCCGATCAGCAGATAATTCACGGCCCCGGCGCTGGCCTTCGCCCCAAGTTTGCCGAACACCTTCCCCAGAAACACTTCCGACGCGGGCAAGTGCGGCTCAACAAACTGTTGCAGGTGATCGGCCGCCATGCCCTCCATCTCGTTGATTTGCCCGGCGGCGTACGAGTTGAAAAACACCCGCGTCAGCAGGACCATCGTGCCGAGGCGGCCGGCGCGCAGGTTGTAGATCGTGCAGAGGTCGGCGAGCATGGCGAAGCTGAAATACATCGTCATCCCCGTGTCCGCGAGGGCGTTCGGGGAGACGGCCGTGGCGAACGCGGCCCGGCGGGACCAGTACTTGATGCGCTCCTTGGCCGCCGCGTCGAGTTTGTTCTGGAACGTGTCGCGGAAGGCGCCGAACCACGCTTGGGCGTCCGGCCAGCGGTCCTTGTCGAGCAACTGGTCCCGGGTCTTCATGACCGCGTATAGGTCGTCCCCGGACAGTCCCACGCGCGAGAGCCGTTTGCGGTCGCGGTCCGTGCTGGCCGGGTATTCCCGCAAATACTTGGCCAGTTGTTCATAGGCCTCGTGCCGTTTGGAATTGATGAGCCACCGCAAGCGCGTGCGGCGCTCCAACTCTTCCAACCCTTTGAGACGGAGTTGCTTGTTGCGCCGGAGCTTCACATAAAGCACGGTGATGCGCAGCAATGAGTACAGCACGAGGAACGAGAGCAGGCCGAACACGCCCCACGCGGCGTAGAACGCCGGCCCGGCAAGCCCGTTGATGGCGACGATGGCGGTGGAGACTTGATTGAACAGGAACAGGCCGAGAATGCCGCCCATGCCGAGCATCACCAAGCCGACGAGCGGGTGGCCGAACAGACTCGGCAGGCCGAAGACGGTCGGCTCCGAGGCCATGAGTTCTTGGGCCTGCTGCAACTCGGCTTCGAGGGCCGTCAATTCGCGGGGCAAGTCGCTTGGCGTGGGGACAGCCAGCGTCGCCGGCGCTTGGGCCAAGCGGCCTTCGCCCTCGTCCGTCTCGCCGGGGCGCGGCTCGAAGTTTTCCGCGGCCAGACGCTGTTGGGCCACGTTGATCGCCGGCGCCGGGCCGGGGGCGTCCGGCTTGCGCGGGGCCTGCGGCAGCATCAGCGGCATGTCGTCGAGGTCGTTCATGGCGGTCTCCGCTACCAGCACAGGAAGTTAAAAAGTTCGTCCAGCCCCACTTGCTCGGTCGGGCAATTGCTCAACGGGGACACACGCGGGTACACGTCCGGGTAGACGAAATCCCCCGGCCGCCAGCCGTGTTCCGGCCACACGTGCGGCACTTCCGGGACGCTGAACTTTCGCTCGGCCCCCGGCGTCAACGGCGTCCCGTCGGCGTCGTACAGCGTGCTGCCCAACATCTCGCGGCGGCCCTGTTGGTTCTCCCGCGCGCCGAGGACGGCCGCCACGGGGAAATACCCCATCGTCACCCCGCGGCAATTCTTCGCCTCGTGCCGGACGAGTTGCTCCATCAGGCTCCGCACGCGGGCGCGGTCCTCGAAGGGGACGCGGTCCATCTTCGGGGCGACGAAGGCGATTCGGCTGATCCACGACCGCCGCCAGTTCACCGGCAGCAGCGTCTCGGACATGTTCCGCAACACCAAGTCGAGCGTCGTGTCCTTCGGGTCGAGGGCCGCCAGCAGGTCGCCGACGAGTTGCCGGTAGTCGTTGTACATCCCCGGCCCGTGCCCCAGAATTGCCAGCACGTCCACCATGACGACGAGGGCGTGGCAGGTCTTCAGCCCCGTCACCACGGGGAGAATCACCTCTTCACGATAGCGGGCGAACCGTTGGGCAAACGTGTCGGCCCAGTCGGGATGAAGTGCGCGGGCGTCGGCGGGCAGGGGGACGAATTCTTCTTCCGCATTGAGGCCGACGTACCGCGTCTTCGCCAGTGTTTCGGGGTCGGTCCCCTTAATGCGGATGCCGTCGCGGTCCAGTAAAAACGTGGACGGCGTCTGGTACGGGCGGTACGCCAGCCGGGACTTGGCGAGGCCGATCTTGTAGCGGTGAACCGCGTCGGCTTGGGAGGCGTCGGCCCGGCGGGCCAACTCAAAGAACGGCCGGAAAAACTCCCCGGCCGTCAAATCTTTTTCCACGCGGCGGCAGGCGCGGTCCGACCACGCGGCGTAGGCCGCGCGGGCGTCCCGCTCGCCGGTGACCATCGGAATGTCGTTCACCCGCTCGCCCGGCAGGTCGAGCAGGTGCAGGCGTAGGCTGTTAAAAGTCCAATCGCTGCGCTCGAATTCACAGGCGTACTGGGAAACGTCCTTGGTGGCGGCGGGCCACTTGCCGTTTTGCACGAACTGGTTCCGGTACCCCTCGTAATCGAACCACGGCAACGCCCCCGGCTTGCGGACGGCCTTTGTGTCTGTCAGTTCGCGGAAGTGGCTGACTTCGCCCGGATCTTTCGGCGCGCCGAGCCGGAACCGCAGCGGGTCGTGGAACTTCAAGTGGTTGATGAGGGAGGTGAGCAGGACGGTCTTGCCGCACCAGCGCGGGCCGATGACGCCGATGCGCCGCTCCGCCGTCTTCCACCGGAACGAGGACATGCCGCCCCCCGCGAGCAAAAACCTTATCATACTCTTCGCCGCCGGAGTCCGGGCATTTTACGGGCGGTTATCCGGCGCCCACCTGGGGCGGTTGGTTGATTACGACATGGGCATTGGGACACGGGACATGACCACGACCGCGAGAATCGACGCCATCCGGGCCAAGGTGAACGCCGGGGACCGCCTGACCTTCGACGACGGCGTGTTCTTGGACGCCAACGCCGACCTGCACACCCTCGGCGAACTGGCGACGGTCGTGCGCGAGCGCAAGAACGGCAAAGTGACGTACTACAACGTCAACGAGCACCTGAACCCGACCAACGTGTGCGTCTACCGCTGCACCTTCTGCGCCTTCCGGGCCGACCTGAAGTCCGAGAAGGGCTACGTGATGCCGGACGAGCAGATCATCGCCCGCGGCCGGGAGGCGACCGGCCGCGGCTGCACGGAACTCCACATCGTCGGCGGCCTGCACCACGAACTTCCCTACGAGTGGTACCTGAACATCGTGCGGATTCTGCACGCCGAATTCCCAGACTTGCACCTGAAGGCGTGGACGGCCGTGGAGTGGGACTGGTTCGCCCGCATGACCGGCCGGCCGACGCGGGATTTACTCTTGGAGATGAAGGCCGCCGGGTTGGGCAGCTTGCCGGGGGGCGGGGCGGAGATTTTTCACCCCGACGTTCGCCGGCAAATCTGCGACCACAAGGCCGACGCCGCCGAATGGCTGCGGGTGCATCAAGAGGCCCACGAGATCGGCCTGAACTCGAACGCCACCATGCTCTACGGCCACATCGAGAAGCCGGAACACCGCATCGACCACATGGTCCGCCTGCGGGAACTGCAAGACAAGACCGGCGGCTTCCAGACGTTCATCCCGCTCGCCTTCCACCCCGAGAACACCCGGCTGTCGCACATCACGAAGCCGTCCGGCCTCACGGACCTGCGGGTGATGGCCCTCGCCCGACTCATGCTGGACAACTTCCCCCACATCAAGGCCTACTGGGTCATGCTCGGCAAAGAAACCGCCCAAATCGCCCAGTGCTACGGGGCCGACGACATCGACGGCACCGTCGTCCATGAAAAGATTTACCACGAAGCGGGCAGCGAGTCGCCGCAAGAGTTGACCGTCGAAGAACTGCGGCGGCTGATTACGGAGACTGGACATACTCCGGTGGAGCGGGACACGCTGTACCACGAGGTTATCCGCGAGCCGGGGACTAAGTGGCGGAAGGGGAAGCGGATGCTGGCGTTGGCGTAAGCCTCAGCCGGCGATCCGGATTTTCAAATCGTCGCATGTCGCCGTGTGGCTGGCTTCCAAGTCCAGCCGGACGGCCAGATCGGCCGCCAGCCAGAGAGGCAGCGTCGGAAGCGGATGGCCGATTTCTAAATTCACCGCCCACGTCGTCAGTTGGCCGGCCAGATTCTGAACCGCCGTCCGATAGGAAACGGCCATTAACGGAGCCGAGTCTTCCGACGACTGCCCGGCGCCCAATTCTCTCAGAATTTCGGCATGTATGTTTGCGTGACGTCGTGTCACGACGTCAACGATGACAACTCCGGTGCCTCTGTGCAGATGGCCGGCGCACTTGGCGGCGAAGGCCCGGCGGGATTCGGGCCGGTCTTTGTTCGCCGGGCTGACCAATTCAATACAGGCGGCGAGCGGCTCGCCGCCGTCCGCCCGAACGTCCACGCGAAACTCATCAATGGCTGGCAAGTCAATGGCCACTGACACGCCGGGCGAGTTCGGTTGCCACGCGAACGGGGCGACGTCCGCGTCGAATTTGTCTTCGTGAACCGCCGCCACGTCGATTTCCATTGGCCCGCTGCGGCCGAGAAACGGGGCGGCGTAATATCCGGGCGGCAATACGCCGTGGTTGAGCAATCGGGCGATCGCTGCGGCCCACGCCCCGTGAAAACTATTCCATTGGCGGCGCATGCCGTCAAACACCGGGTCGAAGTGGTCGAATAGCGGCATGGCGATCCCCCTCCCTAACTGGTCACAGCGTCACCAGCGCCGACCCCCACGTTAAACCGCCGCCGAAGGCCACCAGCAGAACGGTGTCGCCCGGCTTGGCGCGGCCGCTTTTTAGGGCCTCGTCCAAGGCAATGGGGACAGAGGCGGCCGAGGTGTTGCCGTACTTTTCGAGGTTGACCATCACCTTGTCGGCCGGGAAGCCGGTCGCCTCCAAGGCCGCGTCGATGATGCGCTGGTTGACTTGGTGCGGGATGAGCAGGTTGATTTCGCGGCCGACTTCCCGGGCCTCCAAGATCGCGTCTTGCGTCAATTCGATCATCCGGCGGACGGCGAACTTGAAGACTTCCCGGCCGTTGAGCCGGATGAACTCGTGCGGCTTCTCGCCCTCCGGCGGCTGCTCCGTCACCAAGCCGGGAACGCAGATGAGGTCGCGTGGCCCGCCGTCCGCGTACACCTTCACGGAATGGATGCCGCGGCCCGGCGTCGCCGTCGCCGACAGCACGGCGGCGCCGGCCCCGTCCCCGAACAAGATGCAACTGTTGCGGTCCGTCAGGTCCAACGCGCGGGACAGCACGTCCGTCCCGACGATCAGGGCGTGCTTGGCCGCCCCGCCGCGGAGGTACTGGTCCGCGATGGACATGGCGTAGAGGAAGCCGGTGCAGGCCGCCAAGATGTCGAACGCCGGGATCGGCCGGCAGCCGAGGGCCGCGTGGATCACGCTGGCGTTCGGCGGGCACATGTTCTCCGGCGTGACGGTGGCGCAGACGATCAGATCGATGTCCTCCGGCCGCAGGTCGGCGGCTTCGAGGGCCAGTTTGGCGGCGGCGACGCCGAGGGTGGCCGACGATTCGCCGGGGCCGACGAAGCGGCGCTCGCGGATGCCGGTGCGGGTGCGGATCCACTCGTCCGACGTGTCGACGTGCTGGGCGAACCACTCGTTGGGCACGACGCGGCCCGGCACGCTGCAGCCCGTGCCGCGGATGACCGGATTGGCGGAGTCGTTCATGCCGGAGGAGTGCCCTGCGCGGGTGCGAGCGGAATCAAATGACATGGTAGCCAAACCGCGGCCCCTTCGCCAGACGCCGCGGGCCGAACTGGGGGAGAATCCCGCCCTTTGTCGTTGAACTCGGGGCCGGGGATGCCGTACACTAAACCACATCCCGCCGAACACTCTCCGCACTTTGCGAGGCACTTCCCGATGAATTGGCGCACCCGTCGTTTCTGCATCATCTGCGGCGCCGTCGCCGCAGTCATGGCTTGGCTCGTCTTGGCCGCCGGCCCCACTCAAGCCCAGGAGAAGCCGGTCAGCTTCATCAACGATGTCGCCCCGATCCTGAAAGAAAACTGCTTCGCCTGTCACGACGCCAAGAAGCGGTCCGGCAAGTACGACATGACCACGTTCGAGAAGCTACTGGCCGGCGGGGCCGGGGAAGAGGGGATCGCGGCCGGCAAGCACGCGGAGAGCGAACTGTACACGCTGATGGTGTCCGACAAGGAGCGCCGGATGCCGCCGCGGAAGGATAACCTGTCCCCGGTGCCGAAGGCCCAGACGGACATCATCATGAAGTGGATCGACCAGGGGGCTAAGTTAGACGCGGGCATCGACCCGAAGGCCGACTTGGTGCGGGAACTCCGCATCCGCTGGAAGTCGCCCAACCCGCCGGCCGCGTACAAGTACCCCACGATCATCAACGCCCTCGCCTTCACGCCGGACGGCAAGGGCCTCGTCGTCGGCGGGCACCACGAACTGACCGTCTGGGAAGCCGCCACCGGCAAACTCCTGAAGCGCGTCTACACGCGGGCCGAACGGGCCTACGCGATGGCCTTCCTGCCGGACGGCAAGTTGGCCGTGGCCGGCGGCCGCCCGGGGCAGGAGGGGGACGTGCGGATTCTTGACCTCAACGGGCCGGGCAAAGCCGAGAACGGCGTGCAAATCTTGGACGGCGTCGCCAACCCCCAAGTGATGGTCAAGCAACTGCTCGACGTGGACGACGCCGTGCTGTGCCTGGCCGTCTCCCCGGACGGTAAGCGGCTGGCGACCGGCGGGTGCGACCGCACCGTGCGCGTCTGGGAACTCGCCACCGGCAAGTTGGAACACGCCATCGAGAACCACGCGGACTGGGTGATGGGCGTCGCCTTCGCCCCGGACGGGAAGCACTTGCTGACGTGCAGCCGGGACAAGACCGCCAAGGTGTGGGACTTGGCCGCCAAAGAATCGGTCCTCACCTTCCCCGAACACCAAAACTCGGTGTACGGCGTCGCCGTGAAGGCCGACAGCAAGGCCGGCTTCTCCGTCGGGGCCGACAAGCAACTGCGGATGTGGAACGCGGCCGGCGAAGGCAAGCAGATCAAAGTGCTGGGCGCCCACGCGGACGACATCCTCAAAATCGCCCAACACCCGAAGGAACCCGTCCTCGCCACCGCCTCCGCGGACAAGACCGTGAAGGTGTGGAACAGCGAGTCCGGCGCGAACACCAAGACGCTGACCGGCCTGACGGACCATGTGTTCGCCGTGGCCATCAGCCCGGACGCCAAGCAAGTCGCCGCCGGCTCCTACGACGGCGAGGTGCGCGTGTGGAACATCGCGGACGGCGCCGTGGCGAAGGCGTTCAACGCCTCGCCGGGGTATGTGCCGCCGGCCCCGCCGATGCCGCCCGCGAAGAAGTAATACTCCCGGATCGCCGCCTTCTCCCCCGGTCGAACATCATGCGTTTCCCGACCGTTGTTGCCCTGTTACTCCCGGGCGTCTGCCCGGCGGCCGTCGATTTCAGCCGCGACATTCGCCCGATCCTTTCCCAACACTGCTTCCAGTGCCACGGCCCGGACGAGGCGGCCCGCAAGGGGGGCCTGCGCCTGGACCTGCGGGCGTCCGCGTACGGCAAGGGAAAGTCCGGTGCGGTGGCCGTCGTCCCCGGTGCGGCGGCCAAGAGTGAGTTGACGAAGCGGATTACCCACGTAGACGCGGACGAGTTGATGCCGCCGGCATCGACGAAGAAGCCGCTCTCGGACACGCAGAAGAAACTGCTGGCGGAGTGGATCGACGCCGGGGCGGTGTACCAAGACCATTGGGCCTTCGTTCCTCCCGCACAAGCCCCGTTGCCGAATGTGAAAGACCCAACAACCACGACAGCGGTTGACCGTTTCGTCGTGGCGAAGTTGGAAGCCAATGGGTTGAAGTTGAATCCCCCGGCCGCGCGAGAGACGCTTCTTCGCCGTGTGTTCCTCGACCTGATCGGCCTGCCGCCGACGCCGGAAGAGGCGGCCGAATTCCTGAACGACAAGTCCCCGGACGCTTACGCGAAATTGGTGGACCGGCTGTTGAAGTCCCCGCACTACGGCGAGCGGTGGGCGCGCAAGTGGCTCGACCTCGCCCGCTACGCGGACACCAACGGCTTCGAGAAGGACCGCGCCCGCAGCATGTGGCCGTACCGCGACTGGGTGATCCGGGCCATCAACGACAACATGCGGTTCGACCGCTTCACCGTCGAACAACTGGCCGGCGACTTGTTGCCGGGCGCCACGCAAGACCAGCGCGTCGCCACCGGCTTCCACCGCAACACGATGACCAATGAAGAGGGGGGCATCGACCCGCTGGAGTTCCGCTGGCACTCGATCAACGACCGCGTCGCCACCACGGCAACGACATGGCTCGGCCTCACGCTCAACTGCTGCCAGTGCCACAACCACAAGTTCGACCCCGTCTCGCAGGCCGAATACTACAAGGTCTTCGCGTTCCTCAACAACGCGGATGAGCCGACGATGGACGTGACCACGCCGGACTTGGTGAGCAAGCGAGACGCCATCCTGAAGCAGATTGCCGAGAAGGAAGCGGCCTTGCTGAAAAAGGTCAACGCCGAGAACTTCAAGAAGTGGCACGAGGCCGAGCGGCCCAAGGCCGTCGCGTGGAAGATCGCCGAGCCGGCCGAGATGTCGGCCAACATTCCGACGCTGAACCGCGAAGCGGACGGCGTCATCTACGTCGGCGGGGACTTGAGCAAGCGAGACACTTACACACTGAAGTTCAAGGCCGTACCCAAGGGGACGGCCGCCCTGCGCCTCGAAATCTTCCCCGACCCGCGGTTGCCGGGAAGCGGCCCCGGCCGCGTGAGTTACGAAGGCCCCTTCGGCGACTTCTTCCTGACGGAACTGACGGCAAAAGCCGACGGCAAGCCGCTCCCGTTCGGCTTCGCCTCGGGGACGGCGGACGACGGCAAGAACAAGCCGGAACACGCGGTTGACGGCAACGTCCTCACCGGCTGGTCGATCAACGGCAAGCAGGGGCAGGCCCACAACGCGGTCTTTAACTTTAAGCAACCGTTGGCGGCCGACGCGGACATTCAACTCGACCTCTTGTTCGAGAAGTATTACGCCGCCGGCTTGGGCAAGTTCCGCGTGTCGTTCACGGCCGCGGCCATCCCCGTTGAGGCTCGGCCGATCTCCAATGAGGCCGAGGAATTGGTCTGCGTGGAGCCGGCGAAACTCACGGCCGCCCAGCGGGAGCGGTTACTCGCGCACTACGTCACCGTGGCAGTAGAACTGCAAGCCGAGCGGGCCGAGATCGCCACGTTGCGATCGGGATTGCCGAAATTCTCGACCACGCTGGTGATGCAGGAACGCCCGGCCGGGCAGACTCGGCCGACGCCGATTTACAAACGCGGCGAGTACAACCAGCCGACGACGCTGGTGACGGCCGACGTGCCCGCTATTCTGCCCGCGTTGCCGAAGGAGTCGCCGAAGAACCGCCTCGCGTTCGCCAAGTGGCTCGTGGACAAGTCCAACCCGCTAACGGCCCGCGTCGTGGTCAACCGCCAGTGGGCGTCATTCTTCGGCAAGGGGATCGTCCGCACGCTCGAAGACTTCGGCTATCAAGGCGAGGCGCCGACCCACCCGGAACTCCTCGACTGGCTGGCCGTCGAGTTCATGAACTCCGGCTGGGACATGAAAAACCTGCACCGGCTCATCGTGATGTCCGCGACCTACCGTCAATCGGCTGAAGTAAAGGACGAACACAAAGCCGATCCGAAAAATCAGTTGCTCGCCCGCTTCCCGCGGCAACGGCTCGAAGCCGAAACGCTGCGTGACCAAGCCTTGACTGTGAGCGGGCAGTTTTCCCGCAAGATCGGCGGGCCGAGCGTGTTCCCGCCACAACCGCCGGGCGTGACCTCGGAAGGCTCTTACGGCTCTCTCGCGTGGACCCCGAGCACGGGCGAGGACCGCTACCGTCGCGGGCTGTACACCTACGTCAAGCGCACGGCCCCCTATGCGATGTTCCAGACCTTCGACGGCCCCAGCGGCGAATTCTGCACGGCCAAGCGGGAAGTGTCCAACACGCCGTTGCAGGCCCTGACAATCTTGAACGACGCCGTCTTCCAAGAACTCGCCCAAGCGATGGCGAAACAACTGGCATTGGCCCCCGGCGACGGGGATGCAAGACTAACGAAATTGTGGACTCGTTGCCTGTCCCGGCCGCCGACGGCCGCCGAGTTGGCCGCCCTGCGCGAGTTCTTCACCGCCCAGCAAACGCGCTTCGGCAAAATGCCCAAGGAAGCCGCGACCGTCGCCGGCCCCGGCGACGGCGACCCGGTCCAGCGGGCCGCGTGGACGGCGACCGTTCGCGTCGTGTTCAATCTCGATGAGATGGTGACGAAGGAATGAGAAAGCCATTCATTGATCACATTTGGTTAGAGGCGACGCGCACAGGCGAACAACCTGACCTAACCGAGTATCCTGACTCGGACGATGTGCCAGTCGCCCTTACACCCGCAGAACACCGATGGCTCGCCAGGCGTCGAGGCGAGCTTGATGAGTTTTTTCTTGAGCACCCCGAAGTGCTCGTCCTCGAAGGGCGCGATTCCTTCAAAATTTGGATGAGCAACGGAGAGTGTCCGCTCGTCGTTTTCGAAATACTGGCGAATGACATCATTCAAGAACCATCCATGATGCGTCGGCTGTCGGAAGTGCAAGGCGTTGAGGAGTATTACGTTTTCAGTCCCAACGATGATGGCCTCCGAGGATACATTCTCAAGGCAGGCGCGTTTCAGCCGATTACCGACATTAATCGTTGGACAAGCCCGCGACTTGGAATCACGTTCGTTTATGATGAACGTCGCAAGTTGAAAATTCGCACGCCTGACGGCACATTCTTCCGCACGACTGCCGAACTCATCAGTGAAGCAAAAGCCTTCGCCGCCAAGCTGCGTGAACTCGGCATTAACCCGGACGACGTAAAATGACTCAGTCAACACCTTTCGCCAGGCGGTACTTCCTCCGGGAGTGCGGCGTCGGCCTCGGCAAGATTGCCGGGGCGGCCCTGCTCGCGGACGGCGTCACGCGGGCGGCCGAGCCGTCCCCGTTCGCCCCGAAGAAGCCGCACCACGCGGCGAAGGCCAAGGCGGTGATTCACCTGTTCATGGCCGGGGCGCCGAGCCACTTGGACCTGTTCGACTACAAGCCGGAACTGGCGAAGTGGGAGGGCAAGTCGCTGCCGGAGGCCGTGACGGCCAAGCAGCGGTTCGCGTTTATTCGGGCCGACGCGGCGGTGATGGGGCCGCGGTTCAAGTTCAAGAAGTACGGCAAGGCCGGCGCCGAGATCGCCGACATCCTGCCGCACATCGGCGGCATCTTGGACGACGCCTGCCTGATCCGCAGTGTGCGGACGGACCAGTTCAACCACGCCCCGGCCCAGATTTTTCTGAACACCGGGTTCTCGCAGCCCGGCCGGCCGAGCATCGGGTCGTGGGCGCTGTACGGCCTCGGGTCGGAGGCGAAAGACTTGCCGGCGTTCGTCGTCATGTCCACCGGCAGCGGCATCAGCGGCGGGGCGGCCAACTGGTCCAGCGGCTTTCTGCCCAGCACCTACACCGGCGTCCGCTTCCGCAACCAAGGCGACCCGATTCTGAACGTCCAGCGCCCGCCGGGCATCGACGAGCAACTCCAGCGGGACTCGCTGGACGCCATCGGCAAGCTCAACCGCCAACGGCTCGACGCGGTGCGCGACCCGGAGATCGAGACCCGCATCGCCAACTATGAAATGGCCTTCCGGCTGCAAAGCTCCGCCCCGGATTTGATGGACCTGACCAAGGAGACCAAGCAGACGTTGGACATGTACGGCGCCGACCCGGCCAAGCCGTCGTTTGCCCGCGCTTGTCTGTTGGCCCGCCGCATGGTCGAGCGCGGCGTGCGGTTCATCAACATCTACCACGAAGGCTGGGACGCCCACTCGGACTTGCCGGGCAACCACACCGGCAACTGCAAGACGACCGACCAGCCGTCGGCCGCCTTGGTCAAGGACTTGAAGCAGCGCGGCCTGCTTGACTCGACACTGGTGATCTGGGGCGGCGAGTTCGGTCGCACGCCGATGGTGGAGGCCAACCCCGTCCTCGGCCGCAGCAACGGCCGGGACCATTTGCCGACGGCGTTCAGCATGTGGATGGCCGGCGGCGGCGTCAAGCCCGGCGTCGTCCACGGCGCGACGGACGACCTCGGCTACCAAGCCGTCGAGAAGCCGGTCCACGTCCACGACCTGCAGGCCACGATCCTGCACACACTTGGGCTAGACCACGAGCGCCTGACGTTCCGGTACGCCGGCCGGGATTTCCGCCTCACGGACGTTCACGGCAAGGTCGTGAAGGATATTCTGACCTGACACCCGTCCCGCATGCCGAAAGGCGTCCGTGCCCTCCTACATTGTCGTCGCCGTCGTCGTGTTCTCGGCCGTGGCCGTGGCCGGGCTGTACGTCCGGTACGCACTGTCGCCCGAAGCCGGGTGGAAACGCCGGCTCGCCCGGGCGGTCGGCGCGGCCGACCGCCGGCGGCGGGACGCGACGGCGGAAGCGAAGCGCTTGCAAGCGCAGTGGAACGACGACTTGGCGAAGCGCCGGGCCGCCGTCATCGACCAACTCTGCGCGGGCACGGACGTGTCCGCCCTCGCCGAGTACCCCGGAATCGGGGACGCGACCGTCGCCCGCCTGCACGACGCCGGCTTCCGCAACGTCTACGACGTCCGCCGCGCGGACTTGCGACTCGTGAACGGCCTCGGCGCGGCCCGCCTCCGCGACCTGTTGGCCGCCGTCCAACGCCTCTCGCAAACGATGGCCGCCCGCGCCACGAATCACGCCGACCCGGTCGTCCGGCAGAACGCGGCCGCGTGGGCGGCGAAGGACAACCAGACCGAGCGGCGAATTGACGAGCAGAAGGCGGCCGCCGCCGGGGCGGGGCGGACGCTCGACTGGCTCCAAGCGGATCGGGCGACGGCCGGCCGCGTCACATTTTGGCGCCACGTTTTTCGCTTCGGCTTTCCGCGGCTGACGCCGGAGCAACTGGCCCAGCCCTTCGAGCCGCCCGTGACGGTTCACACCCCGGCCCCTCCCCCTCCCATCGAGCCTAAGCCGGACACTACGGGTATGCCCGTCGCCCAAGTGGCCCCGGCGGATGGCCCCCCGCCGGCGACGGAAGTCTTGCGGGCGGTCGCCCGGTTCGGGCTGGCCGTCGCCAAGGCCGACGGGCGCGTGGCCGTCTCGGAGCGGAAACAACTCGCCTTGTTCCTCGACCGCCGGTTCGCGGGGACGCCGGACGAGAAGGCCGCCGTCCCGGCGCTGGCGGCCACGGAAGCGACGGAAATCCCGACGGTCGCCGAAGCCCTTGCGGACGTGAAGCGCCTCGTCCGGCCGGCACGGTATTCCGACTTGTACCAGATGGCGTGCGCCGTCGCGGACGCGGCCGGAGAGCGGAACGCCCGGGAAATTGCCGTCCTCGCGGAAGTGAAGGCCGCGCTGACTCCCCCGGACGCCGAAGGGCCGCAGTCGATGGTCCGGTCGGCCGCGTCGTCGGTGATCCTGCCGGTGCCGATGACCGACCAATTGGCCCGGGACACGCTGGGCATTGAGGCGGGCGTGCCGCTGTCGGCCGACCTGATTCGCCGGCAGTTTCGCCTGCTTTCGGAACGGTACAACGACACCCGATTCTCGGGCACGGACGCCGAGTTCGCCCGCCTCGCCGAGGCGAAGCGGAAATCCCTCCGCCGGGCCGCCGAATGGCTCATTAAGAGTTTCGGCGAGCCGCTGGATTCGCCGACGACCACGCAGCCCCCGCCCGATGACCGCCACAACCCGGACCTCGACGCCGTATTCGGAGACTGACGTGCCGCTGTACGACGACCACACGTTGAGCGACCTCGACCAGAAGGCCCACCGTCTCCTCGGCGAAAAAGTGGTCATCAAGGCCCTTGCCCAACAGGCCGCGTTCCAAGGGCTGCCGCGGTACGTGTCGGAATACCTGATCGCCAAGTTCGTGAAGCCAGAGACGTGGAAGGAAGACCTCACCAAAATGCAAGCCAAGGTGCGGGAACTGCTCCCCGACCTCGACCACCGCGAACTGGTGAAGGAAAGGTTGTTGAGCAAGGGGGAAGTGACCCTCATCGACAACGTGGACGCCAAGGTGGACCTACGCGGCGGGCAGCGGTTCGCCCGCGTGCCCACGTTGCAAGACTCCAACGTGCGCGTGTCGCCGGGGCTGATCGAGCAAAACCCCGGCCTGCTGCTCGGCGGCCTCTGGGGCACGGTGAAGATTCGATATACGCCAGAGGTCGATGCCGAGAACCCCAACGAACTTGCCAGCTTCACCCCGTTCCAGATCGGCCCGCCCGACTTGGCCGTTTACCGCGGCTTCCGCCGCCAATTCTCGACGGACGAATGGATCGAGCTGATGCTCCAAAGCGCCGGCTACAGCCCGGCCACGTTCCCGGACCACCGTACGCGGCTGCTGCTCATCACGCGCATGGTCGCGCTGGTCGAGCGCAACGTGAACGTCCTCGAACTCGGCCCGCGGCAGACGGGCAAGACTTTCCTGTTGCGGAACCTCTCGCCGCGCGTGTTCACGATTTCCGGCGGCAAAACGACGCCGGCGAACCTGTTCGTGAACCTGTCAACGAAAGCTGTCGGCATCCTCGGCACGCGGAAGGTGGTCGTGTTCGACGAGATTGCCCACACGACGTTCGGGGACGAGGACGCCACCATCTCCACGTTGAAGGACTACATGGAGAGCGGCCAGTTCAGCCGCGGGTCGCTCGGCTTCGCCGCCGACGCCGGGCTGGTGTTCGCCGGCAACATCGACGTGGACGGGGACAAGCCGCACCCGAAGTACAAGCACTTGTTCGAGCCGCTGCCGGAGCAGTTGATCGACTCCGCGTTCCAGGACCGCATGCACGCTTACATCCCCGGCTGGGAGATGCCGAAAATCACCTCCGCGTCCGTGAGCAAGGGCGTGGGCTTCGTGACCGACTACTTCGGGGAAGTTTTGGTACGCCTGCGGGAGGACAACCACGCCGACCGCGTCCGGGACGTGCCGTTGAAAGACGGCCTCACCCGCCGGGACCAGACTTCCGTCGAGCGGATCGGCTCCGGGCTGATTAAGTTGATCTACCCCGACGGCAACATGACGGAGCCGGAACTGCGGGAAGTCGTCACACTGGCGTGCGAGCTGCGCCAGCGCGTCCACGACCAGCTTTGCATTTTGGCCCCCGGCGAGTTCAAGCCGAAACAAATCGCCCCCGTGTAGAGGGTTCGCCATGAGTGACGACGCCGCGGACGACTACGCCCTCCGCAAGGCCCAACGCCAGTTGGGGCACACGCCGTACTTCTTCATCGCCCTCATCCTTCTGTCGATGCTCGGAATCCGGGTCATGGCGTGGCTCTTCGAAGAGTGGTGGCAATGAGTTGGCTGAACCTCCTCACCGATGACCCGCCGGCCGTGCCAACGGATTACGCGGTCTTGCGGGTCCACCATTGGGCGATGGCCACCGATTTTGAGGTGTTGCTGCCCTTCGGCGACCCCGCCGGCCAATTCGCGGCCGAGGACGCCTTGGGCGAGATCGACGACCTCGAAGAGCAGTTGAGTGTCTTCCGGCCGACGTCCGAAGTCTCCCGGTTGAACGTGTCCGCGTTCGCGGAACCGATTGCCGTCGAGGCGAGACTGTTCGACTTGCTGCACCAAGCCGCCCACCTGAGTCACGAGACGCACGGGGCGTTCGACATTGCGACGGGGGCGCTGACAAAGGCGTGGGGCTTCTACCAACGGCAGGGGAGGGTGCCCACGCCGGCCGAGCGGTCGGCGGCGATGGCCAAGACCGGCTCGCGGTTTCTCTCCTTCGACGCGGACGCCCGAACCGTTCGCTACCTGCGAGAGGGACTGGAGATCAACCTCGGCGGCATCGGCAAGGGGTATGCCCTCGACCGGGCCGCCGACGTATTGACGCGAGACCGCGGTATCCGCTGCGCGCTCATTCACGGGGGCATGAGCAGCGTGCGGGCGGTCGGCTCGTTGTTGCCGGACGGCCGGGGCTGGCCGGTCCGCGTGAAGCACCCGTGGGCGGACGGCGTCCATTTGGGGACGGTGTGGCTGGCCGACCGGGCGATGGGAACTTCGTCGGCCACGTTCCAGCACTTTGAGTACAATGGGCAAAAACTCGGGCACGTGCTCGACCCGCGAACCGGGTGGCCGGCGACGGGCGTGGCCCAAGTGTCCGTGATTGCCCCGACCGCCGCCGAGGCCGATGCGCTGTCCACGGCCTTTTTTGTTCTCGGCCCGGATGCCGCCCAAAAGTGGTGCCGCACCCGACCGGATGTCGGCGTGCTCATGCTCCCCGACGGCGAAACTACCGTCCGGGCGTGGAACCTGCCCCGCGGCCTGTTTGAACCTTCTCCCCCGGCCTGACGGCCCGTGAGTCACCGATGATCCGCATCACGTTCTGGACGGCCTTCTTCCTCGTCGTGCTCCGCGTCAGCATCGGCTGGCACTTCGCGTACGAAGGGTACGGCAAGGTCAAGAGCGCGTACCTCGGCAAGGCGGCCGCCAACGAGAAGCCGTTCTCCAGCGAGACGTACTTCCGCGAGTCCGAGAGCTGGCTGGGCCGCAAGCTCAAGCCGATGCTGCTGGGCGACCCGGACGCCGAACTCGTCGCCAAGCTGACGCCGAAGGAAGACGCGGACGCCAAGACGCTCGACCGCTTCCCCGACGCCTTGGCCCCGGAGTGGGACGGCTACTTCGCCGCGTTTAAGAGCCACTACCGACTCACCGACGAGCAGACGGCCGAGTCCCAAAAGCGCTTCGACGCGCAGAAGGAAGCCTACGTGAAGTGGGCGCTCGGCAACGGCGGCATCGACCCGGACACGAAGCAGATCAAGCAGATCACCCTGAAGGTGAAGCGCAAGGCCCCCGGCAACAACCCCGGCGGCGACTTCGACGAGCAGGTGACGGTGGCCACGCGCGGCCGCGAACTCTTGAAGAAGGCCGCGGACGTGAAGGCCGCCTACGCGAAGTTTCTGGAACTGGGCAAAGACGTGGACGGGGCCGGCCTCCGCGCGGTGAAGGCGGACGTGGCGGCCATCCGGGCCGAGTTGCAGAAGGAACTCGACGACCAGACCAAGAAGATGAAGGACGACCTGGCCGCCCCGCTGGACGCCCGCGTCTCCGCGTTCCCGCCCTTGCCGGGCGACAAGGACGCGGCCGCCCAGTCCGCCGCCTTGAAGGAGATGTTGACGCCGATGGCCGACGGCAAGAACCCGCTCGCCGCCCGGTGGGACGAGTACGCCGCCTACGTCAAAGACTTCTCCCCGAACTTGTCGGACGACCAGAAGGGGGACGTGGACGCCCGCGTGGCGGCGGCCAAGCAGCGGTTCGACCGCTGGCTGGCCGGCAAGGACATGTTCACCGGCGAACCGCTGCCGCGAAACGACGTGGCCGAGTGGAAGGCCGCCTACGCGGCCGTCGAAACGCCGGACGCCGACCCCAAGAAGGCGCCACAGGTCGAGGCCGAGCGGAAACTGTTGGCCGCGCGGATGCAAGCCGACTTGAAAGGCTTCACGGACGCGTTGAAGACGGAGATCGGCAAGTCGCTCGGCGAGGACCGGGCCAAGGGCTACGCCCCGGCGGTGACGGAGCAGTACTTCGGCTTCATCCCCAAGTGGAAGCCCATCGAGTACATGGACTGGGCGACGCGGTGGTTCCTGGTCGTCGTCGGCGTGACGCTGATGGTCGGCTTGTTCACCCGCTCGTCGTGCTTCCTCGCGGCCGGCTTCCTGGCGATGACCAACCTGATCCAGCCGTCCGTGCCGTGGCTGCCGACGGCCCCGAACAACGAGGGCAACTACCTGTTCGTCAACAAGAACATGATCGAGATGGTCGCCCTGCTGGCCCTGATGACGACGCGCAGCGGCCTGTGGGCCGGACTGGACGCGATCATCGCCTTCGTGTTCGGCCGGCGGAAGCCGGCGCCGGCCCCCGTCGTCGAGCAGCGCCGGATGCGGCTCTAACGTTGCCCGGAAGAATGGACGGGAGCGCCGTCGGGCGGGCGTGAGCATCGTCGCTTT
>JAYTTY010000066.1:0-2862 GCA_043744795.1 Zavarzinella sp.
GAAAATCCGCTTCGACGAAGAACTCCCCGCCTGGAACTATCGTGCCATCCCGCACGATTCCGACCAAATGGGACAGTTAATAAATTCGTGATCCTTACCCTCACCCGGCCGGCGTATAGCCTGTTGTGCGGGGCTACCACGTTATTCCAGAAACACCGCCGGGCATTTCGGCCGAGTGCGATCGCCGCCCTCGTCCGGCCGTACTCAGCCGCGTCACGGCCGCGGAACACCAACGCCGGGTCCAACGGCGGAGCGTGTATTGCTCGAAGAAGGCCGACGGCAACATCCGCCTTCCCAAGGCGAAGCGCGCTTGGAACAGACGAGCCGGAAGCGTGAGCGACGGGCCACAGCGATCCTCCGTCGCTCTTCCGGCTCGTTAAAATGCATTCATTGCGGCGCCAACCGGGGCGAGTACGACCGCGACGAAGCCCTCGAAACCTGCGCCTACCCGTTCATCCACGGCATCGACCCGACCGAGGTATTCCACGTGAAGTTTGATGTCATCATCGGGAGCCCGCCGTACCAGTTGAGCGACGGCGGCTTCGGGCGCAGCGCGTCGCCGATTTACCATCAGTTCGTTCAACAAGCCCGCCCGCTGGTTCGCCGGCGGCGCGACTGACGAAGTGATCCCCGACATGGATGACGATGAATATGCCCATGCCCAAGGATCGGGCAAGCTCGCGGACATCGTGTCCCGACGAGCCGGAAGAAGCGTGAGCGACGGATTTGCCGGCCAACGCGGTTTGCACGATTCGTGTCCTGATCGTCGCTGACGCTTCCGGCTCGTAGAAATGGTTCGTCGTCGGCTCGTCGGCATGGGAGGTTCTTATGAGTCCGCCGCTGGCCTACTTCATCACCTTCACCACCTATGGCACGTGGCTGCACGGGCGCGACCCCGGCTCGGTCGATCGGGAACACAATGTCCCCGGGACGGCCTTTCTTGCGCCCGATCACCGGGTCGAAACCCAGCGTCGCAATTCCCTGCGGCAGGCTCCCTACACGCTTGACCAACCCCGTCGCCGGGTCGTGCTCCGAACCGTTTGCGAGGTCTGCTCTCATCGCTCGTGGATTCTCCACGCCGCGCACGTCCGCCCGACGCATGTGCATGTCGTCGTGACCGCATCGGTATCGCCGGAGAAAGTGATGGCCGATCTCAAGGCCTGGGCGAGCCGTCGATTGCGAGAAGCTTTCGGAGAAGACGCGGACCGCGACCGCTGGACCCAGCATGGCAGCACGCGCTACCTGAATGACGCGAAGTCCCTTGAGCCGACAGTCGCCTACGTCGTGGACGAGCAAGGTGACCCGATGTCGGTCTACGATTCCCGCGACCCAACGACCAAGAACGAGCCGGAAGCGTGAGCGACGGGCCGACGATGGGATGTTGATCCGTCGCTTACGCTTCCGGCTCGTTGGAGTGATCGGTCAATCCACGAAAGACTTCTTCCCCACCCGCCCCCCCCACGAATGCCATGCGGGCGGCGGTGGTCCACGTGTGGGTGGAAGATTTGAACCGACACATCGACTTTGAAAGCTGGCAGTTCGTGACGCGGGGAGAACGAGCCGGAAGCGTGAGCGACGGTTCGCGGCCTTCCGTCGCTCACTTCCGGCTCGTGCGTCGACGCCATGCCCCTGAAAGAGGCGGGTATCGGTACCCTGATTCATTTTGGCGAGCGGGGGACGTCAGTCCCCTGATTCTGGCGGCAAGCCTGTCAAGGGTCGAAAGAATCAGGGGGCTGACGCCCCCCGCTCGCCTTGGTTTTGACACGACAAATGGCTTTCTCACCGCAGCGCCGGCGTGACCGCCGTCGCCTTCCCCCCCTCGACGGTGTCCAGAATCTGGAAGTGGTGGATGCCGGGCTTGGTCTCGTCCTTGTGGGTCCAGACGATCTTCTTGTCGCGGGTGATCTCCGTCAGCTTCACGTCCTTCGGGCCGGCGTGGTGGCTGGTGATGACGGTGTTGCCGTTCGGCAGGCGCTGCACGCCGCAAGCATCGTTGATGGGCTTGCCGGCCAAGTCGTCGTTCGTCACCCGCCAAACTTCCTTGCCCTTGGGGTCCACTTCGATGACGAGGTTGCCGAGCGTGCAGCCGATCAGGGTGTTGCCGTCCTCCAAGCGGATGGCGGTGAAGGGCCAGTGCGGGGTCTTCACTTCCCAGACGACTTTGCCGGCCGCGTCGTACTCGCGGACGACCTTGTCGAGCAGTTGCGGCACCAGGTAGTTGCCGTTGGCCAGCTTGCGGGCCATGCGCGTTTGCAGGTGGTGGTCCTTGGTCTGGGCCGTCAGCTTCACCTCGACGGCGACCTTGCCGTCCGCGGTCACTTCCAGCAACCGCGGGTTGTCCCCGGCCTCCGTCAGCATGTAGCGGCCGTCGCCGACGAGTTGGGCCGTGTTCACCTCGGCCTGCGTCCCCTTGTACTGGAACAGCACCTTCTTGTCCTTCGTCACATGCACGACGCCGCCGCCGGGGAAGTCCTTGCTCTTGCCGAGCGTCAGCAGGATCGTGCCGTCCGGCAACACCCAGCCGTCGCGGCTGCCGTGCGGGTACTCCCAGGTGATTTTGCCGTCCGCACCGCGGATGTAGGTGGCCCCGCCGGTGGCGAGGAACGAGTGAGAAATCTCCCCGGCGCGGGCCGCCGGGAGGAAGGCCCCGAGGCACAGCAAAGCGACGGCCCATGAATGACGCACGCGATGACTCCGGCGGGTGGAAGCGGACGGACATTCTATGCGGCGCGGCATCGACGGGGGTGATATGATGAATCATCAACGAAAGGCAACCTCACCCCCCGGCCCCTTACAAGGGTAGGTTTCCGGCCGGGGCAGAGGGAAATTTAGGCGGGGGTCGCTGTTGGCATCCGTCGCAGC
>JAYTTY010000067.1:0-11174 GCA_043744795.1 Zavarzinella sp.
CGCTGACCCTGCCAGCGTCCCCGCCGCCGCCCGGCGGCCGGCTCGCTTGTCTGGTAAGATGAGTTCGCCCGAAATACCCGCGGAGGAGGTCCCATGTCGGCGACGTACACGGCCGTGGTCCAGCAAGACGGCGAGTGGCGGATCGGCTGGGTCCAAGAAGTGCCCGGCGTCAACTCGCAAGGCGAGACGCGCGCGGCGTTGTTGGACAACCTGCGCGAAGCGCTCGGCGAAGCCATCGAGATGAATCGGCAGGACGCCAAGAACGACTGGGCGATTGAGGTCGTGGAACGGAATGACCGGGAGCAGTCGGGCGTGGGTTCATTCTTCCGCGGCGTCGGCTCCGTATTGGAGCTGTTCCCATCCCCCGAGCGGTTTGACCGCTTCCGACGCGGATAATCTCTCATGTGGCTTCTGCACGGCACGACCCGGCTTCGTGCGGAACAGATCGTGAGGGCCGGGCCGAACCCGCGATTCCAGGAACCCGGCGGTCACGCATTCGCCGACGGGTTTTCCATGACTCTCGAAGCCGGCCCGTTCCCGTTCGGCATGCCGTGGGAGTACGCCCGCGGGAAAGCTCGGGAGTTCCCGGCTGAAGGCGGACCTGTTATTCTGGCGGTAGACGTGCCCGACGAAATCGTTCGGCGGGCCGTGAACGAGTGGTTCCCCCTCGATCAGGGTTTGGTTCAGTTCGACATCGGCGCCGGGCTGGAAGAATTGGCGGCGGCTTGGCCGACGCTTGCGAAAGAGATCAGGAGTGCGACATGAACAATTCATCGTCACTTGCTGACCGCCTCAGTCGTGCCCTCACGGCCCCGGACCGCGGGGTTCTCGGGTTGGCGGAAGAATTACTGGCTGCGGCTCAGGAGCAAGATCTCCGACTCGAATGGCTGGCCGGGAATTGCCGCGTGCAGTTCACGGACGGGGAAGCAGAAGTTCCGCTTCCCAAATCTGTCTTCCGGGCGGTCTTGGCCTGCGTGGCCACCCTCTGCAATGAACGAGCGGCGGGCGGCGTCTCGCATTACGGCGATCAGGGCGAAGTGGCGTGCGGCGAGGGGTCGGCGATTCGAGTTGTCTTCGTCAACACGCCCGAAGAGCAGCGATTGGAATTGACTCGCGTCCGGCCCGGCGACCAGTTCCGTGAAGCCGCCGCTCATGTCTTGAGCGAGAATGAGGAACTCTACCGGCGGTTAGTCTGATGCCCAAAGACGCTTGGATCGAACTCCCTCGGCACCGTCATGACAAGGTCTGGGACCGGTTTAAGGAGGCCTTTCATTTCAAACCGAGCGTACGGCCCGAGGAATGGCCGACGTACTTGGAGCCCGCCCCGTCCATCACGTGGGACATCAGCCACTTGCTGGCCTCATTCTATCCTTGGAATGACCCTCAAGCGACGCCGTACAACGTGGCGCTGTGGAAGGCGTTTAAGGCATGTCTCGCTGAGGATGAGTCGGTACTGGCCTTGGACTGGCAGCATACCGCGTGGGAGTTTTTCCCTCACCGCTTTCGCGGGGCCGACGACCCGACGTGTTGGTGCATCCCCGCGTTGCCGTCGGGCGAATACCACATTTTTGTCACCGAAGACCACCGGCTCGGATCCCTCGGTCACCCGTGGGCGCAAACTCTATGCATTTTCGGAGAGGGGTTCGTTGATGCGTATCGCAGTGAGAGTACGCTGGACAACGCCGCGATGATCCGGCAGCAGTTTGCCGCAGGTACTGCGCGTCGGACGAGCGCGGAAAAAAATAATGCGTCACGGCACCGCCGGTAGTTTGTCAATCGACTGTCTCAGGGAATGGAACGCGGCCGCCGCCGTGCTAAGATGACATGACCCGCGGGGAGGAAACCGCCCCGCGGCAGGAACCGGCGGCGCCGGCGGGGGACGCATGAACGACGCGTGGCGGTCACTCATCACAATCGAACCGGGCAAGCGCGGGGGGCGGCCGTGCATTCGCGGGATGCGCATCACCGTCTACGACGTGCTGTCGTACTTGGCGGCCGGCATGATCGCCCAGGACATCCTCGACGACTTCCCGTACCTCACCGCCGCCGACATTCAGGCGTGCCTGGCGTTCGCGGCCGAGCGGGAGCGGCGAATGTTGGTGGCCGTCGCGTGAGACTGTTGTTCGACCAGAATCTGTCGCCGCGACTGCCGGCCCGGTTGGCCGACGCATTCCCCGGCTCGGACCATGTGCAAAACCTCGGCCTGGGGGCCGCCGCCGACGATGACGTGTGGGCTTACGCCCTCGCCAACGGGTTCGCCGTCGTGAGCAAAGACGAAGACTACAGCCATCTCAGCGCGTTGCGCGGCGTCCCGCCAAAAGTCGTTTGGCTGTTGACAGGCAACTGCACCACGGCCCAAGTGGAAGCCGTCTTGCGGAATCACTTGGCAGCCATTCTCGCATTTGAATTCGATGCCACGGCCGGTGTGTTGGCAATCAGTTGACGCCCTCGCCTCCCCAATCCTCCCATCCTGCCCTTGCGTCATAACCGGCCCACGCGGTACGCTACACGTATTCGCTCCCCGGAGATTCGCTTCATGACCCGCGTGGCCGGCTTGCTCCTCGCTCTGCTCACGTTTCCCTTACTCTCCCTCGCCCAAGACCCCCCCAAGTTTGACGACTTCGACAAGACCGTGGCCGGGGCCAAGGTGTCGGAGGGGCTGTTCAAGCTGTACCAGAAGGACGACAAGCTGTACGCGGAGTTGTCGCCGTTCCAGTTGGACCGCAACTTCCTGCTGGCGGTGTCGCTGGCCCGCGGCGGGATGGACCAGGCGGGGCACACGCTCAACAGCGACGAGCAGTGGGTGATCGCGTTCAAGCGGGTGGGGGACAAGGTCCACCTGATCCGCCGCAACGTGCGCTACCGCAGCGGGGCGGGGCCGCTGGCGCGGGCCGTCGAGACGACGTACACGGACTCGGTGCTGATGGCCCTGCCCATCAAGGCCGTCCACCCCGGCCGGCAGACGCTGCTGCTGGACTTCAACAACGTCTTCTTCACGAACATCGCGGACGTCCCGTTCGGCAACCTCGACGTGGGCCGGACGACGTGGAACAAGGTGAAGGCGTTCCCGCGCAACGTGGAACTGCAAGTGTCGGCCGTCTTCGCCGGCGGCCCGGCCGACGACTCGGTGATCGACCGCCGCGGCAACACCGTCATCCTGCAATACGGCATCGTCGAACTGCCGGACGGCGGCTACACCCCGCGCCTGGCCGACGACCGCGTCGGCTACTTCCTCGCGGCCGTCAAAGACTTCTCCTCGGAGAGCCGGGACACAACCTTCGTGCGCTACATCAACCGCTGGCGGCTCGAGCGCGTGGACGGGTCCGCGTGGAAGGACGGGGCGAAGCTCGTCCCGCCCAAGAAGAAGATCGTCTTCTGGATCGAGAAGTCCGTGCCGGACGAGTACCGGGCCGCCGTCCGCGAGGGCATCCTGGAGTGGAACAAGGCCTTCGAGAAGGTCGGCTTCCGCGACGCCATCGAAGTCCGGCAGCAGGAGACCGAAGATTTCGACGCCGAGGACGTGAACTACAGCACCTTCCGCTGGATCACGACAGACTTGGGGTACGCGATGGGGCCGTCGCGGGCCAACCCGCTGACCGGCGAGATCATCGACGCGGACATCATCTTCGACGCCAGCATGGTGCGCTTCTACAAGCGGGACCAGCAGATCTACAAGAACGACGGCGCCGCCGGCTTCACCTCGGAGCCGGACAGCCCGATCCAAGCGGCCAAGCGCGGCTGGAACGTGCCGCGCACGTCGGCCCTCGTCGCCCAGGACAAGGCCGACCCGTACGCGAACCTGCGGAACCAGTTTAAGGCGTACCGCGCCGGGCTGTGCCAGTGCGCCTCGCACAAGCAGACGGAACTCGGCCTCGCCCTCGCCGCGGTGGCCGCCCGCGTGGACCTGAAGCCGGGGGACAAGCTGCCGGACGAGCTGGTGCAGCAGGCCGTCAAGGAAACCGTGATGCACGAGGTCGGCCACACGCTCGGCCTGCGCCACAACTTCAAGGCCAGCACGATGCTGCCCAACGAGCAACTTCACAATTTGGACATCACCCGCAAGCAGGGCCTGGTGGGCAGCGTGATGGATTACACGCCGGTGAACTTGGCCCCGAAGGGCGTCAAGCAGGGGGACTTCTTCACCAGCACCATCGGGCCGTATGACTATTGGGCCATCGAGTACGGCTACAAGCCCGTCGGCGGCGGGACCGAAGGCGAGCGGGACGAGTTGGGCAAGATCGCCGCCAAGTCCGCGACGCCGGGGCTGGACTTCGGCACGGACGAAGACCTGATTACCGCCGACCCGCACACCAACCAGTGGGACTTGGGGGCCGACCCGCTGAAGTTCGCCCAGGACCGCATGGCCCTTGCCGAAGAACTGATGAAGGGCCTGGCCGAGCGCGTGGTGGACAAGGGCGAGGGCTACCAGCGGGCGCGCGTGGCGTTCTCGAACCTGTTGCAACAGTACGGCAACGCCGCGTTCCTCGCCTCGCAGTTCGTCGGCGGGGAGCACACCAACCGCGACCACAAGGGGGACGCCAACGCCCGCGACCCGTTCGTGCCGGTGAAGGCATCCCGGCAGAAGGAGGCGTTAAAGTTCCTGCAAGACCGCGTGTTCACGGAGAAGCCGTTTAACTTCCCGCCGGAACTCCTGCGGAAACTGGCCGCCGACCGCTGGCTGCACTGGGGCAACGAGCAAGTCTTCATGGCCGGGGTGAACTTCCCGCTGAACGACCGCGTCCTCGGCATCCAGCGCGTCGCCATGCGCGAGTTGTTGAACGACGGCACACTGGCCCGCATTCAGGATTTGGCCAACAAGGGCGACGGCTCCGAAGCCCCGTTGAAGATCGCCGACGTGCTGCAATGCCTGACGGACGCGTCTTTCGCCGACCTGCCCGCCGGGGACAAGGCGCCGGCCGAAAAGTCGTCCGTCATCCGCCGCAACCTGCAACGGGCCTACCTCGCCGAGTTGACGCGGCTCACTCTGCGGGGCAGTGTCCCGGACGCCAAGAGTTTGGCCCGGATGCATCTGCGGGACATCGGCCGCCGTTTGGATAAAGCGATTCCCGCCGAAAAAGACGCGACGACACTGGCCCATTATGAGGAGGCGCGGGAACAGATCGCCAAGGTGCTTGGGGCGACGGTGAACGTGTCGCCGTGAGACCCGTTTTGGTTTTCGCCCCAACGGGGCGAAGACAAAATCAATCTCACCCCCGCTTCTCCAAGTCGATGTCCGGCCGGTCCTTGTCGAACTCCAAGTCGAAGTCGAACCCGGGTTGGGTCGGCTCGATGTCGTCCATGTTGATGTGCTTCTCCGCGGCGGCCACTTCCGGCTTCGCCGGCACGGGTTGCAATACCGGGATCTCGGCCTTCGGCTCCGGCTTCGGCTCAACGACCGCCGGCTTGCTCACGTCTTCCTTCGCGGGGAGCTTGGCGCCGTCCATCAGGCCTTGGTGCAGGCGGTGGCCCGGGACTTCCAGCGTGAAGTACATCGCGCTGGCCGGGGCCTCGAACTCCAGCACGGCCGGCAGGCCCACATCGGAGTAGTCCTTCAATACCTTCCCGGTCGGGTCGAGAATCCGGCCGCTCGGGGCGACGCGGGTATTCTTGTCCACCACCTCGGCGAAGATTTGCTCCAGGACGCGCATCTCGCTCGCCAGTTTGTGGTCCCACAAGTCCACTTCGGTGTCGAGGTCGTCCAGTTCCTCCATCTGCCGTTCGTCCACCTCACGGCCCACGCCGATCAGCACGAACTTCACCGGGTGGCGCTCCTTGCGGGCGATGCGGGCGGACAGGCGTTCCGTGTACGCCTTCACCTCGTCGAGATCGTGAATCGCGCCGTCCGTCACGAAGACGTAGAAGCCCCACGGGGCGTCGGCGAAGCGGTCCACGAAATACTTGACGGCCGGCAGCAACTGCGTCCCGGTGCCGAACTTCGTCGGGGCGGTGAAGGTGTGCCGTTCGGCCTGCTCGGCCGTGAAGTCCCCGACGACTTCGACTTCCGACCCGGCCGGGCCGGTCGCCCAGTAAATGCAGGTGGTGCCGCCGTCCGCGTCGATCTTGCGGGCGAGGTAAGCGCACACCTTTTGAGCCACCGGCGTGACCACGTTGGTGGCCGCCGACTTCTCGGCGAACACGCCGGACAAGGCCCCGCCGCCGTTGACGCCGTACAAGTTGGCCATCGACCCGGACCCGTCGAGGGCGACGCCGGTCTGCGCCCCCTCCTTGTGCGGCTCCATCAGAATGGTGGCCGTCACCCGCACCTTGCCGCCGGGGGCGATCTTGACGTTCACTTCGCCGAACGGCTCTTGCACGGTCTTCAACTGGGCCATGGCCGAAACTCCTGGGGGGATGCCTACGGGTGATTCGCCGGGGGGGCGGGATTATCTTAGGCGGGATTGACGGTCACGCGGTGACAAGGTGACAAGGTGACAAACCAAGTGAGCCGAGGGCCGTGAGGCCCCGGGTGTTGCGCTCGAGCCCCACACCCGGCGGCTTACGCCGCTCGGCTCACTCGGCTTTGGTCACCTTGTCACCCGGGGCCTTCAATCCCCCCATATAACACCCCCAAGACAAATCGCTCATTACGAGAGACGACATGAAGGGCAACGACCAGATCATCGACGTGCTGAACCAGGCGCTGACCGTGGAGCTGACGGCCATCAACCAGTACTTCGTCCAGGCCAAGATGTGCAAGAACTGGGGCTTGTACAAGCTCGGGAAGAAGCACTACGAGGAGTCCATCGGCGAGATGAAGCACGCCGACCGGCTGATCGACCGCATCCTCTTCTTGGAAGGCGTGCCGGAGATCGCCCGCTACGACGTGATCCGCGTCGGCACGGACGTGAAGGAGCAGTTCGAGAACGACTTGAAGCTGGAGACGAAGGGCGTGAACGTGTACAACGAGGGCGTCGCCCTAGCCGCCCAACTCAAGGACAACGGCACGCGCGACCTGCTCAACGGCATCCTCGTGGAGTCCGAGGAACACGTCGATTGGCTGGAGACGCAGCTCGGCCTGATTCAGTTGGTGGGCCTGCCGAACTACTTGCAGGAACAAATCGGCGACGCCCCGGCCGGCGGCCACTGAGCGGCGGGGGAAGAAAAACGTTCTCGCAAAGTTCGCAAAGAGGCAAAGCTCGCAAAGGGTTGGAGAAAAAAGTGATTGCTCCCGACATGGGAGAATCACCAATTGATCCCGGAGTCTCTTTGCGAGCTTTGCCTCTTTGCGAACTTTGCGAGAGCGTTTTTGCTGACTCTCACGAATAGACCGGCAGGCCAATGGCGGCCGAGACGTGAGAGTCGATGAACGACTGGATTTTGCGGTGACAGGCATTGCACCCTTCGCCGGCCCCGGTCAACCGCCGAACGTCGCGCACGCTGCGGATGTCCAGCGTCGTAAGGGCTTCCACCAATTGGTCTTCAGTCACTTGCATGCAGTGACACACCGTCGGCCCGCCGTACATCTGACAGCCGCCGCAATCCGACCCTCGGGAACAACCGTTGACCATCGCACCAATTCCTTGATGAGACTCGTTCTCAACTGAATCATAACAGGGTTGGTGTTGATGTCAATCGCGTTGGTGAATGTTTTGGCGAGCGGGGGCGTTAGCCCCCGGCGGGAATCTCAACAGGCGACAATCAATCGCGGAGGCTGACATGATGACTCGACCGACTCTGGCGTCCGGCGCGGGCCTCGTGCTCGCGGCGCTGACCTTGGGAATGGTAACTCCCGCGGCGTCCGCACAGACGCCGCTCCCGGGCGGGTTTGAGATCCGGCTATTGCCCGGTTTCGCGTACCAGCCGCGGCGGGGGATCGACAGCATCGTCGGCGTGATCGCGAAGAAAGACGGCCTGCAAATCAACTTCGACATGGGCGGCGTCGTCCTCCCGGGGGCGCCCCGCTTCGGCGGCAGTTATGTCAACCAAGCGCTGGCCGTCCCCGAGACGGACCGGCTTTGGGCGAAGGAGCAGGAGGTCGGCGGGCAAAAATTCCACGTCACCTACGGCAAGGAACACCAATTGATCGTCTCGACCGCCACGGCGAAAATGGGCGTCAGCTTCTACGCCGTGGCGAAGACCCCCGAAGACGTCGCCGACGTGCTGCTGATGGTCCTCACCCTCGCGGAACAGCAGCCGAAGAAGGACAAGTAGGGGCGTGCGGAGAGCCGTGTCGCCCGTCGTTCTCCCCACCGCGAGGCGGTCCCGCTTTGAAGCGGCCTTGGACGGTCCGACCCGGCGGGAGAACGGCTCTCCCGACAAGCCGCGGGGTTCACCCCCGCGGGAGGACTCCCCGCGGGGGTGAACCCCGCGGGGAGTCCGGCGCGGCAAAGATCGGCGACGCACCGTCTGGCCGCGTTGGCCTTAAACAATCCGTTCAATATTCAAACTGCACGCCACGTGTTGCACGTCCAAAACTGCGCCGACACTGACGGGTTCGTCAGACTCTGGGGCGGCGTGTCAAAGCGTTCGTCGTCCCGCCGTGCGGCCGCCACTCCCACCGCTGTTCGGAGACAAGGCATGATCGAGTTCCCGTGCCCCCACTGCGAAAAACCGCTCCGCGTCAAGGATGAACTGGGCGGGAAGAAAGGCGCGTGCCCGACCTGCAAGAAGGCGCTCGTCGTGCCCAAAGCGGAGGGCCCGGCCCCGCTCTTCGCCGTGCGGGAGGAAAGCGACATCAAATGCCCGTTCTGCGGCGCTCGGCAGGCGCCCGAAACGCCCGTTTGTGGCGCCTGCAAGAAAGACATGCGACCGGAACCTGAACGCCCGCGCAAGAAAAAAGCCGCCGGCTCCGACCCGAGCGGGACCGCCCCCGCCGCCCCCCGCCGCGGGCGGTTCCGCCGAGCCATTGACGGCGGGGACGGCCCTGACGAAACCGGAGATTCCGACGAGGACCGGCCCCGCCCGAGCAAGAAAGACAAAGCCCGCCAGACCCGCGACGCCGTCCTCGCGGGGGCATTTGTGCTGACGTTACTGTTCTTCTTCGCCCTGGAATTCGCCTTTTATTATTTCTTCTGCTTTGACGGCGCCCTTCCACGGCAGGCTTCAGACAAGCCGCCGCAGCCGATCCAACTGGGGTTCGCGGTCATGATGCTCAGCACCGGAGTGGTCGCGTTCTTTGTCTTGCGAATGCCGGGCGTGGGGTCGTGGGCGCATCGGACGATTGACACGTCCCGAATGACAGGCTGGACTTTTTGGGGCTTGTTCCTCTGCTGCCCCGGCCCGGGCCTCATGACACCTGTGATGCTGTCCCTCCTCGCCGTTTCCGCGGGCTCTTATTTCCTGTTCGACGAGTAGCCCTGCCGGGCTGGGCCGTGTGTCTTCCCGCGGAAGAAGTCGACGCCGTGTCCGCTGACTTGCGGCGAAATTGTGACATGGCGGTCCGCGACCTGAACGGCTTCGTCATCGCCTTTGGCGAGTTTGTCCCCGAGTAAGGTCGTGACCTTTTGTCGTGCGCTCACTGCCTCGATGTGCGGCGCCAATTCCAGCGATCCGCCAAGGCCAACCTCATACCGGATAACTTCGATGCCCGCCGGCGGAAATAGGGAATTGGCACGTCCGCCAAGAATGCGCCAGGTTCGATTGATAATTTGGCGGACTACTTGGCGGACTTGGCCGACAGGGAGTGTCGCCCGCCCAAACTTCATCTCGGCGCGCCTATCCTTGTAGCAGCCTGTTGACACGGGCTGACGGACAAGTTACCTTTTGATTATCCCGCCCGCCTGACCGCACCCGCCTTGGTAACGGATTTCCTACCCAAAGGTTCCTCTCATGTTCACTCTCACCTCGTCCCGAAACGGGACCCAATGCGACGGCGCCAACCGCCGTGACTTCCTGAAAATCGGCGCCCTCGGCCTCGGCGGGCTGGCCCTGCCGGACCTGCTCCGCGCCCGCGACACGGCCGCCAAGGCCGGCAAGCCGACCAAGAACACGTCCGTCGTGTGGCTGTGGCTCGGCGGCGGGCCGACCCACATCGAGACGTTCGACCCGAAGATGGACGCCCCGGCCGAGTACCGCTCCGTCACCGGGGCCGTGAAGACCAAGCTGCCGGGCGTCGAGATCGGCGCCCACTTCGAGAAGGTCGCCGCCAGCGCGGACAAGTTCGCGTTCATGCGGTCCTTCGCCCACCGCAACTCCGGCCACGGTGGCGGGACGCACTTCGTGATGACCGGGTACGACTTCGTCGCGGCCGACAACGGCGGCGGCCAGAACAAGCCCGGCCTCGGCGCCATCCTCGCCCGCCACCGCGGCCCGACCACGGCCAGCGGCCTGCCCACTTACGTCCGCGGCAACGGCATCCTCGGCGACGGCCCGGCGTGGCTCGGCCGATCCTACGCCCCCTTCGACGTGACCGGCAAGGCCCGCGAGAACATGACCCTCCGCGGCAAGCTCGACACGCTCGAAGACCGCAAAGACCTGCTGCACACCTTCGACACCTTCGACCGCGACCTCGACAAGTCCGGCCTCGTCACTGGGTTGGACAGCTTTGAGGCGCAAGCCCTCGACATCGTGGTGGGCAAGGCGAAGGAAGTCTTCGACATCAAGAACGAAGACCAGAAGACCCGCGACCGCTACGGCAAAGGCCTCGGCGAGCAACTCCTGCTGGCCCGGCGGCTGTGCGAGTCGGGCGTCGGGTTTGTCACGGTCAACTTCGGCGGCTGGGACATGCACGGCAAGATCGGCGACGCCATGAAGCGGCTCGGGCCGATTGTGGACAACGCGATCAGCGCCTTCGCCGAAGACTGCGCCGACCGCGGCGTGAGCGACAACATCCTGCTCGTGGTGACGGGCGAGTTCGGCCGCACGCCGCGCGTCAACGGCAACGCCGGCCGCGACCACTGGGCGCCGCTGTCCACGCTGGCCCTCTCCGGCGGCGGCTTGAAGATGGGCCAAGTCGTCGGCGAATCGACGGCCAAGGCCGAGACGCCGAAGTCGAAGCCCATCGGCCCGCAAGACCTGATGGCCACCGTCTTCCACGTCTTGGGCATCCCCGCCGGCCAGCATTACAACGACCCGACCGGCCGGCCGGTGCCGATGTTGAACGGGGGTAGGGCGATCGGGGAGTTGGTGTAAGCAAAAACAACCTCACCCCCCGGCCCCTTACAGGGGTAGGTCAGGCGAGAGCGAAGAATTCAGGCGGAAGTCGCAATAGTGCGACCATGCCGCGTTTTCTCGAT
>JAYTTY010000068.1:0-2826 GCA_043744795.1 Zavarzinella sp.
CTTTTCGCTCCGCGAAAAGATTGGCCGTCTCCCCGCGGGTGGCAGCCTACTCGGGCGGGAAGCCAGACTTTTCGCGGAGCGAAAAGCGACGATGCTTCGCCAAGCCTGCTTTGCAATTCCGCGGTTGATGTTCTTGACCCGCGTCCCCCGACAGCTCACACTACCCTCTCCCGCCTTCCACCGAGACCCCGCCGTGCTCACTTCCCTGATGATGCTTGCCATGTCCATCACGCCTGCCGACACCACGAAGGCCGACGAGGCCATTCACCAGTACCTCGCGGCCGAGGCGAAGCGGCTGTCGGCGAACTTCATGGACGGCGCCAAGACGTCGGCCGAGTGGGCGGCGAAGCGGCCGAAGCTCAAAGAGCAGTTTCTGGAGATGCTCGGCCTCAGCCCGCTGCCGGAGAAGACGCCGTTGAAGGCGGCCGTCACCGGGACGCTCGAACGCGGCGGGGTGGTGATCGAGAACGTCCACTTCCAGAGCAAGCCCGGCCTGTACGTCACCGGGAATCTGTACCGGCCGAAAGACATTCCGGCCGGCAAGAAACTGCCGGCGATCCTGTACGTCTGCGGCCACTCCGGCCGCGGGCGGGACGGCAACAAGACGGCTTTTCAAGACCACGGCCTGTGGTTCGGCAGCAACGGCTACGTCTGCCTCGTCGTGGACACGCTGCAACTCGGCGAGGTCGCGGGCAAGCACCACGGCACCTACAACCTCAACCGCTTCTGGTGGCAGGACCGCGGCTACACGCCCGCCGGCGTCGAGTGCTGGAACGGCGTCCGGGCCATCGACTACCTGTGCGGCCGGCCCGACGTGGACGCGGAGAAGATCGGCGTGACCGGCATCTCCGGCGGCGGGGCGACGACGGTGTGGGTGGCGGCGGCCGACGACCGCGTGAAGGTGGCCGTCCCCGTGTCCGGCATGAGCGACCTGGAAAGCTACGTGACCAACAAGGTCATCAACGACCACTGCGACTGCATGTTTTACATCAACACCTACCAATGGGAATGGACGACCGCCCTCGCCCTGCACGCCCCGAAGCCGCTCCTGTTCGCCAACAGCGACAACGACCCCATCTTCCCGATGGACGGCAACCGCCGCATCATCGCCCGCATGCGGACGTGCTACGACATGCTCGGCAAGAAAGACCTCGTCCAGGAACACGTCTCCCCCGGCGGCCACGACTACCGCCCCGACCTGCGCCTGGCCATCTTCGGCTTCCTGAACAAGCACCTCAAGGGCGACACCACTGCGATCAAAGACGCCGACTTCCCCAAGATCGACGGCAAAGACCTGCGCGTGTTCCAGGAAGACGCGGACTTGCCGAAGGACCAGATCAACGACCGGGCCGATGAATTGTTCGTGCCGGTGGCCGATGTGAAACTGCCGGCGACGAAGGAGGAATTTGTCGACTTGAAGAAGAGGCTTTGGAAACAACTGCGGGAGAAGAGTTTCCGGGCGTTGCCGGAAAAAGTGCAACAGGCAAAGGTGACGAAACGCGCCCAAGGAGGGGGCTTCACCTATTTCTCATCCGCTAACAACGTCGAGTTTGTTGGCGGCGTGTACTCGGATTTTGAAGGCGATGGCACCTTCTCGGTTGTGGTATTAAACCCGGACGGCAAGTGGTGGGACGGGGGCATACTCTGGGGTCCTGAATATGAGAGCTGGTCACGCGCGTTCGGCGTCGGCACCCGCGGCGGCCAAGACCTCGCATGGACTCGGAAGAGTCCACCGAATACCGTCGAGCGGTCGTTGGCGTTGCTCGGCTCGACGGTGGACACCGGGCGCGTTCAGGACATCCTTGGGTTTGTCGCCTGGTACTCGGAGTCGAAAGTGCGAAAGAAGAATCGTGTTCTGGCGTCGGGCGAAGCAGGCATCCTCGCCGCTTATGCCGCCCTGTTGAGTCCAGGAATAGTCGATGAAATCGTCATTCGCAACCCGCCCGCCACCCACCGCGACGGCCCGCACTTCCTGAACGTGGACCGCGTCCTCGACTTGCCGACCGCCCTCGGCCTGCTGGCCCCGGATGTGAAGCTGACGCTCGTCAACGCCAAGGACAAGGCGTTCGACAAGACGGCGGCCATGTACAAGTTGGCCGGGGCCGAAGGGAAGTTTGAGCGCAAGTAAAGCCCGTGGACGGCCGTCATTGTGCTTTACTTGGGATTGAGTTTGCGCCACTGGCGGCGGAAGGCGGCCAAGACTTCGACGCCGATCAACTCGGCGATGTCGTCGTTTCGGGAGGCGTCCGCTTCTTCCCGGATGATGCGCAGGCCGTCGTGGGCCAGCCGCCGCAACTTTACTTCGGCCTCCGTCTCCCCGGCCGCGACGGCGGCGTCCGGCGTCTCGTCGCCGTCGAGATATTGCCGGCGGTTCTCCGGCGTCGCCGGGTAAATCTGGTGCCGCGTCGTCCGGCCGCGGCCGTCCTTCATGTTGAACTGAGACCCGTTCACCACGATGGCCGTCGTCTTCACCGCCGAGACGGTGGTGAGCGTGTGCGTGAACCCGCCGACCACCCCGTGCCCGCCGGGGCTTGCGAGAATCACTTCATCCCCGACCCGCACGCGCTTGAACAACATGATCGCCCCCGGTGGAAATGGCCTTACGGCCATTATCAGCGAGCGGGCATCGGAAAGGCAGGTCGGTGACGGAGTTCGGCCGGTTTTGGGCGAACGGCTCGAACCACACGCACGGGCGCGGGGTTGGAGTCTCGCTTTTAAGCGGTCCGGGCCTGACACCCACGGGTGGCCGGCGAGCCGAGTCTTCGAGGGTTCGCCTTCCGGGTGACGACGTCTCGCCCACGGGGTCGGACCGTCGAAGACTCGGTC
>JAYTTY010000069.1:0-11022 GCA_043744795.1 Zavarzinella sp.
GCTTGACATCCTGCAGTACCACCAGTGTCGCAATGAAGCGGCGAGCAAGTCACACCGCAAAAGAAAACGCAAACTGAAACGATTCACTGCGCTGTAGTGCTAACCCCCTTCCCTAAAAGGGAAGGGGGAACAAAACCAGCGCACGAGGACCGGAAGCCATCGCGTGCGTATTTCACCCGCTTGCTCCCCCTTCCCATTTAGGGAAGGGGGCCGGGGGGTTAGGTTGCTTTTCGCGGCTAGCGCGACGGCCGGGTGATCACAAGCGGTCCCGTCTTGCTTATGATGAACCCCACCACCTCCCCGCGGGGATTCGCCATGCGGCCGCGATTGGCTTTGCTCGCCGTCATGCTCTCGGCCGCCGACGTGGCGTTCGAGCCGCCGCCGCCCGCCCCGCTGCCGGAGGGCGCCGTCTTTCGCTTGGGGACGCATTCTTTTCGCACGCCGGCCCGCATCTCCTGTTCCACCTTTTCCCGCGACAGGAAGTTCTTGGCCGTCGGGACGCATATGGAGCTCGACCGCGGCCACGTCGTCATCTTTGACGCGGCCACGGGGGCGCCGACGCGCCGCTTCACGACGCAGGATAAAGTCCGCGACGTGTCGTTCTCCAAGGACGGCCGGTCGCTCGCGTTCAGCGATGGGTATCGGTCGATCGGGATGTACGACGTGGCCGGCGACCGCGTGGCGTGGCGCCTGCCCGAGACCGCAGGGTCTTTCGCCCAGTTCATGCCGGACGGCGAGACCGTCGCCGCCGGGCGTGAGGGCGCCGTCGTGCTGGCGGACCGCCGGAGCGGCGAGGTCGTGCGGGAGCTCAAGGGGACGAAGGCGTGGTTCGTCGTCGGCCGCGCGTCCGACGACGGCGCCCGGTTCGCCGGGGCGTCCGCCGATGGCACGGTCACCGTCTGGGACGTGAAGACCGGCGCCGTCGAACACGCCTTGCCGATGTCGAAGTCAGCCGCCACCGGGCTGGCCTTTTCGCCCGACGGCTCGCGCCTGGCCGCCACCGACGAGATTGGGAATTACGCCGTGTGGGATTTGGAGGCGGGCAAGGAGTTGTGGCGCGCCTTATCTCCGGGCATCGGACAGACCGGGTCCGTATCGTTCACGGCGGACGGCGCCATTGTGATCGGCCTCCCCGAGTATCACCGCCGTGAATTCGATGCGGCAACGGGGCAAGCCAAGCCGAAAGGCCGGTCCGATTTTTGCCCGTGGCGCGTCGATTTTTCAGCCGACCGCAAATGGTGCGTCCCGTCCGGCGACTATGTGGCGTGCGCGGTGGATTCCGCCACACATCAGCCAATAAGCGCCGTCAATGGGCACCGCCGGCCGCCGACAGCCGTCGCCTTTGCCGAGGGCGGCGCGGCCCTGTACACCGGCAGCGGCGAGGACTTGTGCCGCTGGGACGCCGCGACCGGCGCGCGGACGGCGTGCGTGAAAGCGTGGGCGGAGGCGTTGGCCGTTTCTCCCGCCGGCGACCGCTTGGCTGGCTCCGGATTCTCGTGCGAACTCGGCGTGCTAAAACTGCCGTCGCTCGAAACGACGGTCATGTACGAGGAAATAGAAGTCACGGGTTTCAGCGGCCGGCCGTGGAGCAGTTCCCGGAGCGTGTCCGCGGGACGGGCCGCCGTCTACACCAATCGCCGCAACGAGATCGAGGCGTACGGGTGGGACAAGGCCGCCACGGGTTTGAAGGCGTACAAGAGCGACTGGTCCGCCGTTGATTCAGGCCGGCACATCGGCCTGAACTTCGCTGTCACGCCGGACGGCCGGACGCCGTGATCGCCGAGGGCGTTAGTGTCCCGGGCGAAGCCTTCCAGTTCGAAACGCGCCTGGTGTGGTGGGACTTCGTGACCGGCACGATCACCCGCGCCCGCTCAAACGGCCGGCGGCCGGAACCGCTGGCCGCCGGTCAGACGCGCGACCTCACGCTTACGCCGGCGTCCCCGCTCGTCTTCCTGCCGGACGGCAGGCGCTTCATCGCCGAGTCCGAAGTGGGCTTCCTCCTCCTGCACGGCGACACCGGCGAGCGGGAGCGGTTGTTGTGCCCGGCCGACCAACTCGCCGAGAAGCAACGGGTTGTCCTCGGCGGGTTCGTCGAACGGAGCGTCCCCTTTGCCCTGTCGCCGGACGGCCGGCTGTTGGCTGTCGGCCGCGACAAGGGCATTCATCTCGTGGAAGTCGCCACCGGCGAGACCCGCCGGACCTTCCAGCCCGGCGAGCGCGCGTTGGCCTTGGCCTTCTCGCCGGACGGCCGCCGCGTCGCGTCCACGTTGGCGTGGGGCACGGCCCTCATCTGGGACGTGTACCCGGCGGAGCGGCCGGCGGACGACTGGGACCGCTTGGCATCGTCGCCCGACGCGGCGCACGCGGCCATGAGTTCCCTGCTGCCCCGCCCCGCGAAGTTGATCGACTTCGCCAAAACCGTGTCACCGGCGAAGAAAGCGCATGCCGCCCGCATGGCCGCGTGGCTGGACGACTTGGATTCCCCGAGGTATGCCATGCGGGAGGCCGCCCAATTCGCGTTGGCCAAGCTGGACACGGACGCGCTGCCGCAGATCGAAGCCCACTTGAAGACCGTTTCTCTCTCCCCAGAAGGTCGGACGCGGGCAGAAAGAATCAGCGCCGCCTTACGGGCCGCCCCGCTGACGCCGGATCGCTGCCGGCAATTGCGGATACTGGAACTCCTCGAATGCCTGAACACGCCGGAGGCCCGCCGCGAGATGGCCCGCCTCGCCGCCGGCGAACCGGGCTACGCCCTCACCGTCGAAGCGACGGAGAGTTTGGCGCGCATGGCCAAGCGGGCGGGGAAATGACTCCTGCCGACCCGCGATTTCTGGAGGGGGTTCGCCTCTTCAACGCCCGTGAGTTCTTCGCGGCGCACGAGGTCTGGGAAGACCTGTGGCACGGGATGGCCGGGGCGGACCGGCGGTTCGTGCAGGGATTGATCCAGGCGGCCGTGTGCGTCTATCATGCCGGTAACGGCAACGCCCGCGGGGCCGGTCGGCTGTTTGAATCAGCCCGGCGCTATATGACGGCTTACGGGGCGGCCCACTGGGGCGTGGACGTGGCCGGGTTTTGGGCCGCGATGGCCGCGGCGCTGGGCGAGTTCGTCGGCGGGCCGGCCGCGGGCGCCCCGCGACTTTTGGCCGAGTTGTTGCCGACGATCACGCCCCGCCCCGTAGACTAACGCCCCGGCCCCCTCCCCTTGTGACACCGCTGGGCACGATGAACGAAGACCTGCCGGACTCGGACGACTTTGACGGCGTGGTGCGGCTGTTCCCGCTCCCCGGCCTCGTCTTCTTCCCGCACACCGTCCAGGCGCTGCACGTCTTCGAGCCGCGCTACCGCCAAATGACGGCCGACGCCCTTGCCGGGGACAAGAGGATTTCCCTCGTCCTGCTCGGCGACGACTGGGAGGAAGACTACGACCACCGCCCCGGCATCGCCCGAGTGGCCTGCCTCGGGAAAGTGGTCGCCGAACACCTGCTGCCGGACGGCCGCTACAACTTGCTGCTGCGCGGCGTGGCCCGCGTGCGCATCGTCGAGGAACTGACGACGGACCGCCTGTACCGCCAAGCCCGCGTGGAAATCATCCCCGACGAGGTGCCGGACGACGTGGCCGAGCTGATGCGCCTGCGGGCGCTGCTGTCCGACAAAATGGCCCCCCGCTTCAAGGACGAAACGGTGCGGGCGAAGGTGGCCGACTTGTTCAAAGGCGAGTTGCCATTAGGCAACATCTGCGACATGCTGGCCTTCGCCCTGCCGTTGACGCCGCGCCGCAAGCAAGAGTTATTGGAGACGGCCTGCGTCCCGACGCGGGCGCGCAAACTGCTGGCCGCCTTCTTGGAAATGATCGCCGCCAAGCCGGCGGACGCGGAGATCGACGGCGAAGCGGAAGCCAAGATCGCCAAAGTCTTCCCGCCGGAGTTCAGCGCGAATTAAAGAGAAGGACCGAAGAACTTAACCACAGAGGACACAGAGAGCACAGAGGAAAACCAAAACTGAGGAACGGCATTTATAAGAATGTCTTCTCGGTATTTGCCTTTCCTCTGTGTTCTCTGTGTCCTCTGTGGTTCAGTTCTTCGGGCTTTGTCATTCCCCCAGTCCCTGCGTCTTGAGCGACTCGGCCAAGTCGTCGCGGATGCGGCTTCTCACGGCCACTTCGTCGGCGTCCAGCCACGCGCGGACGCCGGCGCTGCCGGCCAAGTCGTCCGCGACGACGGCCCGGACGCTCGCTTCCACAATCTGAATCACTGGCAGGCAGAAGTAGCGGTTGGCCGTGCCGCGGACGTGCAGGCCGGCGAGGCGCTGGAACAGTTCGTCCAGCCGGCCGAGGGCGACGCGGAAGGGGGCCTGGCCGAGCGTTTGTACATAGGCCAGCGCGAGCTTGGTGCGGTTGGCCGGGGCGGTCTCCGGGTCGAACAGGTCGGCCTTCGCCTCCTCCAGCACGGCGAAGGCCGGCTCGTCCCGGCCGGCGTAGTACCAGCCGGCGGCGACGTGCAGCAGCGTCCGCAGGAGGCCGGGCCACTCGGCCGGGCGCGTCTTGCGGAGCTTGGCGTAACTCATCCCCTGCGTGGCGGTCTCGGCCAAGTGCTTCAACACGCGGTCGGCCTCGGCCTTCAGCCCCATGCGGCGCAGGCTGCGGAACGCCTGGGCCGTCAGCGCTTCCGGCAAGTCCGGGCCGGCGTTGGCGGGGGACAGCAACTCCTGCACGAACAACTTGGCGAGGTCCGGCCGGTCCGCGTAGGACGCGGCGGCCAAGCCGTGCTCGACGAGTCCCGCCCACTCGGCCGGGGCGGAACGCGAGCCGTCGAGGGCCGTGGGGATTAGCCCGAAGACGGCGTCGGCCACCGCCGGTTGCAACTCCGTCACCCGTTGCAACGCCGCGCTGGTCAGGCGGGCGAGTTCCGGCCCCGGGCCGCGCTGGGCCACTTCTTTTCGCAACAAGTCGGGCAGCCGGTCGTTGAGCGCAACTGCGGTCAGCCGGTTAAGGGCGAACGTCGCCGGCCCCGTTTGACGGGCCTTTTGGAAGACGGCTTCCAGGTACGCGGACGACGGCGGCGCCGGCTGCAAGACGCGCGAGTGCTCGCAGAACTTGTCCACGAAGTACCGCTCCATCGCCGGCAGTTGTTCGCGGGCCGTGTGCCAGCCCGGCGGCAGCGGGGCGCGGGCCGGCCGGCCGTCGCGCAAGTTTTGCAGCCGGCGCTCGAACGCGGCCCGCAGCAGGCCGTGGACCGGGTTGTCCCGCGGGAAGCCCTCGTCGGCCAGCCGGACGACGGCTTCTCCACGCAGGGATTCCGACAGGCGCGTCAGCCCCCAACCGATCAGCAAATCGACATATTTGACCGTGTTGACGCGCTCGGCCTCCAGCCCGACTTCCAAGAACGCGGCCGGGGCGTCGGCCGCCGTCTTGGCGACCCACGCATGGATCGCCCGGCGGCGGTCCTCCAGCCACTTGCTGGCTTCTTGGTGGCGGGTGCGGCTCTCGTCGTCCCCGAAGCGCAGGAACGGCGGCGTGTCCAGTTCGAGCGAGAGGCCGGCCCCCATGAGCCGCTCGCCCAGCCGGTCGCGCGTGCGCGCCAAGGCCAGCACGTCCCCGCGGTGGAACGTGGCCAGCGCCGCCTGCGCGAGCCACGCGGCCCGCACCGGCAGCCAGTGCTCGTGGGCGCGCAAGTAGTTTTGCACCTCGGCCGCCCGATGGGTCAACCCCTCGGGCGGGGGCGATTGTCGCGCCGCCCACGCGGCCCACGCGGCCACCGCCCGCGCCCGGTTGGCCGTCGGCGGCCCCGTCAGCCACTCGGCCGGGTCGGTGATGGGCGTCACGCGCTGGGCCTCTTTCGCGGCGGCGCGCAGCCAGCCGGCCGCCCACTCGGCCGGGGCGGCCCGCCCGCCCCACAAGGCGTTGAGCCAACACAGGGCCGCGTCGGCGGGCTTTTCGGCCGCGTCGTAGGCGGCGGCCAACTCGGCCCACGCGGCGGCATGGTCGCCGGCCGGCGTCGCCACCCGCCCCAAGAACACGGCCTCCAACTGCTGGCACCGCTCGGCCGCGCCGCCGGCCGCGTCGGGTCGGGCGTGGTGCAGGCGGTCCACTTGCCGCAACGTCGTGGGGCCGGCCTCGGCCGCCGGACTCTCCGGCTCCTTCGCCTCGCGCTTGCCGGGCGTTTTCAGCCAACTCACGGCCCGCGACAGCAGGCCCTTGCGCTTCTCTTCCTTTGCCTTTCGCACGTCGGCGGGGGCCGCGTCCGGCCGCGGGCGGTCCGGCTCGGCCCGCTCGCGGAACGCTTCCGGCCCCCAAGCGGCGGGCTGTTCCCATGACCCGTGCGCGACGGCGGCCGGCGCCCGGTACTCCACCCACTCGGGCAGCGGCCGGAACGCCGCCGCGGGGACGGACTCCAACCGCCAACCCCCCTCGCGCTCCGCGGCCCAATACAGCCGGTCCGGCCGCAGGGCCAACGCATTCAGCAGAATGTCCCGCCGCAACGGCGGGCGGAACCGCCGCCCGAGCGGGACGAACAAGTTCGACCGCCGCTGCCACGGGGCGTAGGCCGTCGCCGCCGCGACGAACACCGGCAATTCGTCGGCGGCCGCCGTGCCGCGGACCAGGACGGCCGGCGCCCCGGCCATCGCGGTGACGGCGATCTCGAACGCGGCCAGCGTCTGCTCCCCGGCCGTCCGGCAGTGCTGCGACAATTGGGCGAGCGCGTCCCGCGTGATGACCCACAGCGCCGGCCCCTCGGCGGGCCGGCCGCTTAATCGCGGCACCAAGTGGAACTTGGGCGGGGAAGGGGCCGCCCCGCGGGCGTCGGAAAGCCCCAGCGCGAGGGGGGCCGGCACGGCGGGCAGGGCGCCGAATTCGACCAGCTCGCCGGGGGAACGGATCAACACTTGCTGATGCGACGGCCGCGCGAGGAACGACGCCGGCAACGGCGCCGCCGGGACGACGCCGACTTCCACCCACACGCCCGCCGCCCACTCGCGGAAGACGCGCACGCGGGAATCGCGGGCCGCGTCGTCGGCCAGCCGGTCCCGCCAGACGCCCGGGGCATTCGCCCCCGCGAACACGGCCAGGTCGTCGCCGTCCAGCCACCGGAACGGCACGTCCGCCCCGGTCAGCGCCCGGTACTCGCCGAGGAGGCGGGGCAATTCCGACGCCGGCGCTTGAACCAGCCACTTCGCCGGCCACCCCGCGCCCGCCCCGTCCGGCGCCAACGGCACGGCGGGCAAGAGTTCGGCCGGGGGGAGGGACATCAGGGGGTACTCAAAGGACTCGGCCGCCACGTCCCCCCGATTTTAGCCGGTCCCGGCAAGAATGGGACTCAGAAGCGGCCGAGTCTCGGGCCAATGTCTGGGCGCGCCCCGCCAAGTCGCCTCATTCCCTTCCTCCGGGCGACCCGCTCCGTACAACGGATGCCAACCCCACTTCCCCCGGCGAGGTTCCCCGTGCGCTCCCCCCAGCCGTCGCGGCGTCAGTTGTTCGCGGTCATGGCCTCGTGCGGCGTCTCGTCAGCCGTGTTCCAGCGGGCGGTCGTGGCCCAAGCCAAGGACGAGCCGATCACCGAGGAGATGGTGAAGCAGGCCGAGTGGGTCAGCGGGTTAAAGCTCAAGGACGCCGACCGCAAGCGACTCGTCTCCACACTCCGCGGGTTGCAAGCCGGGTATGAGACGCTGCGGAAGACGCCGTTGGCCAACAGCGTCCCGCCCGCGTTCACGTTCATGCCGGCCGGCCAGGCGCCGTTCGGCAAGCACCCGCGCGGCGCGGTGACGGCCCCGGCCGGCGACGTGAAGAAGCCGGCGGGCGAAGAAGACCTCGCCTTCCTGCCGGTGACGGCCCTCGGCCGGTTGCTGCGCACGAAGCAACTCACGGCCGTGGAACTGACGAAGCTCTACCTCGCCCGCCTGAAGAAGTATGACCCGGCGCTGAAGTGCGTCGTCACGCTCACGGAAGACTTGGCGCTGAAGCAGGCCGCCGCCGCGGACAAAGAACTCGCGGCCGGCAAGGACCGCGGCCCGCTGCACGGCATCCCGTGGGGGGCGAAAGACCTCATCGCGTACCCCGGCTACAAGACGACGTGGGGGGCGAAGCCGTTCCAAGACCAGCAGTTCGACACGACGGCGGCCGTCGCCAAGAAACTCGACGAGGCCGGGGCCGTGCTGGTCGCCAAGCTGTCGCTCGGCGCGCTGGCGATGAACGACGTGTGGTTCGGCGGCATGACCCGCAACCCGTGGGACGTGAAGCAAGGTTCCAGCGGGTCGTCGGCCGGGTCCGCGTCGGCCGTCGCCGCCGGGCTGGTCGGCTTCGCCATCGGCAGCGAGACGCTCGGCAGCATCGTCTCCCCGTGTACGCGCTGCGGGGCGACGGGCTTACGGCCCACGTTCGGCCGCGTCAGCCGGGCCGGGTGCATGACGCTGTGCTGGACGATGGACAAACTCGGCCCGATCACGCGAAGTATCGAAGACGCCGCCCTCGTCTTCGGCGCCATCCACGGCGCCGACCCGGCCGACGCCGCCAGCGTGGACATGCCGTTCGACTGGCCGGCCAAGCGCGACTTGAAATCGCTGAAAGTCGGCTACGTCGCCACGGGCAAGGACCGCCCGGAACTGGCCGTGCTGAAGACTCTCGGCGTCGAGTTGGTGGAAATCGAACTGCCGACCGACGCCCGCAGTTTTTCGCTGATGAGCATTCTTGACGTGGAGTGCGCCGCCGCCTTCGACGAGATCACGCGGCAGGGAATCACTGAGGGCTTGAACAGTTGGCCGAACACGTTCCGGGCCGGGCAATTCGTCCCGGCCGTCGAGTACGTGCGGGCCAACCGCGTCCGCACGCAGTTGATTCAGGAGATGGCCAAGGTCTTCGAGAAGGTCGATCTCTACGTCGCCGGCGACGACCTGGCGCTGACCAACTACACCGGCCACCCGACGGCCGTGCTGCCGTACAGCGGCAAGAAACTCGCCGCCGGCGCCGCCCCGCCCGCCATCACCTTCACGGGCCGTCTATACGGCGAGTCCGAATTAATGGCCGTCGCCCACGCCTTCCAAACGGCGACGGGGACGCACCTGCGCCGGCCGGACATGGGTCGAGTAAAACCGGATTAGCCGCCAAGACGCCAAGGACGCCAAGAAGACAGAAACCATGAGAAGCCTTTCTTAGAAATGCTTATCTTGTCTTGGTCTTCTTGGCGTCCTTGGCGTCTTGGCGGCAAAAATTGTCTTTATGGAGTTCCTGCCATGCCCAACGAAGCTCAGCCCGTTTCCCGGTCCCGGCGGTTCGGGTGTCTGCTCACGCTGTTCCTGCTCGGGTCGGTGTTTCTCAACGTCGCCCTGTGCGGCGTCCTCACATGGCCGTGGCCGTTCTCATCGGCCAAGGAGGAAGACAGCGCGCCGCCCGAACGGCACTTGTACGGCAAGAAGCGGGAGAAGAACAAGATCGCCGTCATCCGGGCCGAGGGGCCGCTGGTCGAGGGGCTGGACGGCTTCATCCTGCGGCAGATTGAGGCGGCGGGGAAGGACGACGACGTGAAGGCCGTCGTGCTGAAGATCGACAGCCCCGGCGGGACCATCGGGGCCAGTGAGGACATTCACCGCGAGTTGACGCGATTGGTGGCCGGCACGCACCCGCGGCACCCGGAGTACAAGGCGAAGAAATTGGTGGCGTCGATGGGCGCCATCGCCGCGTCGGGCGGGTATTACATCGCCATGCCGGCCGAGAAGGTGTTCGCGGAGAAGGGGACGATCACCGGGTCCATTGGCGTGTACGCATCGTTCCCGAACGTCGCCGAGTTCGGGGACAAGTACGGCCTCAAGATGGAACTCATCAAGGCCGGCGGCATCAAGGGGAGCGGGTCGCCGTTCCACGAGATGACCCCGGCCGAGCGCCAGCCGTGGCAGGACATGGTGGACCAAGCCTACGCGCAATTCCTGGACGTGGTGTCCAAGGGCCGCCCCGGCCTCACGCCCGATATGCTGCGCAACGAAGTCGTGAGCCGCAAGACGGTCCCCAAGCGCGACCACAAGGGCAACCCCATCGACGGCCCGCCCGTGGAAGTGACGCGCGTCCGCGCCGACGGCGGCACCTACACGGCTTCCGAAGCGCTGAGGCTCAAACTCGTCGATGCCGAGGGCCAACTGGAAGACGCCGTCGCCGCCGTCGCCGCGTCGGCCGGCGTGACCGAGTACAAAGTCGTCACCTACGACCGCCCGCCAAGTCTGCTGAAAGAGTTGTTGGGCATTCGCACCGCGAACCCGGGCTTCGACGCCAAGAGCTTGGGCGAAGGTTTAAGCCCCCGATTGTGGTACATGACCCCCGGCGGCGAGTTGGGCGGCCTGATCGCGGCGAGCGGCAAGTGACAAGGCGTGTCCGTGGAGAATTCGGCGGATGGCGGCTGAAATGCGGGCCAATTGTGAAGGTCTGCCAAATTGTCTGCCATTGCGCGCGACCCATTCGGCGAATTCATGGCAATCGGAGTGACTTGGGCTAGCGACTGAGCGCCAATCTGCCCGAGTCGAAGTATGCTCACGCGACGCTGCACCTCGCCAAATACACATCGGCCGTCTTTCGGCCTGACGGGCCGTTTACCATCGCCCAGCCCGAAAGGGCTGGGACACGGAACCCCATTTGATTTCGGGCTGAAGGACCGTCCGGGTCTGACGCGAGACGGCTGGCGGCCGTCCAGCCCTCAACGGGACTGGCGGCCAATAATCGGCCCGTCAGGCCGAAAAACCGGCCGTTGATTGGGCGGCTGGCGACTTGTGTATCACGATGCGCGGCGGTGCGGGGCCGGCGACCCCGTTGCCCGTGCCCGGCGCCAAGCGACAAAAAAAGCCGGGCGGCTCGGTGAACGAGCCGCCCGGCGGAGATCATTGGAATCCGGCGTCGGCGTCTCACACGCCGTAGCCACCGGCGAAGCCGAAGCCCTTGCCGCCGCCGCCGAACTGGCCGCCGCCGCCGAACTGGCCGCCGCCGCCGAACTGGCCGCCGCCGCCGAACTGGCCGCCGCCGCCGAACTGGCCGCCGCCGCCGAACTGGCC
>JAYTTY010000070.1:0-10968 GCA_043744795.1 Zavarzinella sp.
CCCGGGCTGGATCACGCTCTGGCGCGGCTGGGCCCGACTCCACCCCCTCATCCGATACCACTTGTCAATGACAAAGATGTGATGAACTGTCAGCGCTCACGCTCATGGCTCGCCAAAACAAAACCCGCCCGTCGCCCGCGCTCTTGGCGCGCCGAAACGGAAGAACAGGGTGCTGCTGGTCGCCGTGCCGATGGCCCTGTTGATGGCGGGCGGGGCCGTAGTCGTCGTCATGAAGAGGACGACCAAGAACGGCGCGGCGCCCGAGGGGAAAGGCCAGGACGCGGGCAAGGTCGTGGTGATCGAGAACAAGGGGAGGCCGCCGGCCGTCGTCCCCCCCGTGCCGCCGTACCAGGAAGGGCCGAAGATCGGAGTGCCGGCCGGCAAGATCGACTTCAACGCCGAGCGCCGAGCGGCGACGAAACTGCTCGCCCTGAAAAAGGGGACCGTGACGCTGTGGAACGCCAAAACTCAATTGCCCGAGGTGATGACGGACCCGCTGCCCGAGGACTCGTTTACGGTTTATTCCGTCGATTGGACGGACGCGGACGCGACGGACGCCGACGTGGCCGCGCTGGCGGGGTGCGCGCACTTGGACCGGCTGACGCTGGTGCGCTGCCCCCGGCTGACGGACAAGGCGCTCGACGCGCTGCCGGCCCTGTCAGCACTCCACCACCTCAATGTGGAAGGCACGACGATCCAAGAGGCGGCCGTCCGGCTCGCCGAAAAGTGCCCCGCCCTCGAAACGCTCACCCTGACCTCGGCCGTGAGCAGGCCGCTGGCCGCGGCGTCGCTGGCCAAGCTGAAGAACTGCCCGCGCCTGCGGGACCTGTCCCTCCCGATCGACACGGTCGATGACGCGGACTTGGCCGCCCTCGTCCGGGACTGCCCGGAACTCCGCGCCCTCGGCCTCGCCCACAACCTGCGGGCGACGGCGCTGGCCCCGTTGGCGAAGCTGAAATACCTGCGCCACCTCACCTGCAACCCGGAACACCTGACGGCCGACGGCGTGCAAGTCCTCGCCGGGCTTCCCTTCTTCGAGTCGCTGCGCCTCGACATGCGCGTCACGGACGACGACTTGATTCGCCTCGCCCCCCTCGGCCCGAAGCTCACGACGCTCGACTTGTTCGCCTGGAACACCGGCGGCGGCGTCGGCCCGCGCGGGTACAAGGCCGTCGCCGCCCTGCCCGCGCTGCAACGCTTAATCGTGCAAGGCGGCGCCGCTTACGCCCCGACGGACGAAGCGCTGGCGGCCCTCGCCGAGGCCAAGGAGTTGAAGGAAATCGTCGTCCGGTGCCCGCCGGCCCACACGCCGCAAGGCTTGGCGGCGCTGCGGCTCAAGCGGCCGGATGTCGCCCTGACCGTCGGCGTCGTCGGCAAGGCGACTCATTACCCCGCCTTGGCGAACTGGCCCGGCAAGTTTGACGGCTCGCCGGCCGTCGCCGCGTGGGCCTTGCCGAAAGACGCCCCGCCGCCGGCCGTCGTCCCGTTTGCCGCGGCCGAGGCGAAGGACTATCAGGATGCGTGGGCCAAGTACCTCAAGCAGCCCGTCGAGGTCGAGAACAAATTGGGGATGAAGTTCCGGCTGATCCCGCCGGGGGAGTTCGAGACGAACCTGCCCGTGACGCCATCCGAAATCCGAGGCGGGCCGGCGGTCGCCTTCCGCATTACCAAGCCGTTCTACTTGGGGGTGACCGAAGTCACCGTCGCCCAGTTCCGGCAGTTTGCCGACGCCGCCGGGTACAAGACGGATTCCGAGCGGCGGGCCGTGCCGGGGGAGGGCACGTGGAAGGCGCCCGGCTTCGCCGTCCTGCCCGCGCAGCCGGTCACGCACTTGGCCGACGACGACATGCGCGCCTTCTGCGCCTGGCTCGGGAAGCAGGATGACGCGGTCTGCCGGCTGCCCACGGAGGCGGAGTGGGAGTCGGCCGCGCGCGGCGGCGTCGCCGGCCCCGCGCGGCCCGCCGAGGAGACGGCCGCGCTCGCGTGGCTGGGCGAGGCGGCCGGCGGCGCGCCGCACGCGGTCGGCGGCAAGCGGCCGAACCCGTTCGGGCTGTCCGACACGCTCGGGAACGTCTGGGAGGCGTGCGTCGCGGGCGGCCGGGCCGACGCGGCCGATGCGGTTGATCCCGTCGCCGGCGGGGCCACGGTGCGGGGCCACGCGAGTTCGGGGCCGCCGAATGCCGACGTGCAAGTGTGGTGGCCGGAGAACCGCACCCCCCGCCCCACCGTCGGCTTCCGCGTCCTGCGGCAGACGACGAAGGAACTGGTGGCGATCCCCGTGCCGAACGCGATCGCGGCGAAACCCGTCTTGGTCGCCAAAGGCGGGCCGCTCTCGCGGCACGCGGCGGTCAGCCGGCCGGCGGCGGTCGCCGGCGTGCGGAGTTGGTCCGTGGAACTCGCCGGGCACGCCGACTTCGCGCGGGCGGTCGCGTGGAGTCCCAAGGGGGACCTGATCGCCACCGCGGGCCAACAAGATGGCACGGTCCGCCTCTGGGACCGGGCCGGGATGTTGACGCGCGTCCTGCTCGGGCACGCGGGGTCCGTGACCTCCGTCTCCTTCTCGGCCGACGGCGCGCTGCTGGCCTCGTGCGACTCGCTGTCGGGCCTCGGCAGCGGGAGCGAGTTCCGGGTATGGGACACGGCGACCGGGGCGTGCCGCCTGGCCGCGCCGCTGCCGACGTGGGGGCGGGTTGTGGCGTTCGCGCCGACCGGCCGGCGCGTGGCCGTCTGCGGCTACGGCAACGGCGTTCAAGTGATCGACGTCGATACGGGCGCGGCCGTCGGGACGAAAAAGGCGGCGGGCAACGTAACGTCCGTGGCGTGGGCCCCGGACGGCAAGAGCTTCGCCACCGCGAGCGAGCAGGGGGCGCTGAACGTGTGGGACGCGGCGACCGGGAATCACGTCGGCGAACTGCCCGTCCCCGACTGGGCCGACGGGAAGCCGGGCCAAGCGCCGGCCGTGGCGTGGTCGCCGGACGGGAAGTGGTTGGCGGTCGGGTCGGCGGACGGCCGCGTGCGCGTGTGGGACGCCGCGACGCGGGCGCACCGCCGGACGGTCCCGACGGGCGCCCACACCCCGCACGCCGTCGCGTGGCACAAGGATAGTCGCCTGCTGGCGGTCGCCGCGCAAGGCGTTGACACGCTGGAGGTGATCGACGCCGCCGAGGGCAAGTCCGTGTGGCGCAACGGCGTGGGGAACGACGCCTTCGCCGTCGCGTGGTCGCCCGACGGGGCCGAGTTGGCGACGAAGATCGGGACGGGGCCGCTGCTGTTCGTCGACGCGGCGACCGGGAAGACGGCGCGGCGGGCCGCCGACCGCCGGGGCCTGAGCGCCGGCGAGGTGCTGCTCTTTGCCGACGGCAAGCGGGTGACCGCCTACAGCGCGCTCGGCGCCAAGGTTCTCGAATTCGACGCCGAGACGGGCGACCTGTTGCCGGACCCCAAGAACCCGAAAGGCTCTCCCGTCGCCGTCGCGCCGGATGGCCGGTGGCGCGCCTACTCCGACGGCGGCACGCAAGTGACCGTCGTCCACGCGGCGGGGGAAGCCGTCGAGCTGGACGTGCCGGGGCACACGTTCAACTGGCGGCCCGACCCGGCCGGGACACGCCTGGCCGGCGCGTTCGACAAGCGCGTCATCGCCTGGGACGTGCGGGATGGCAAGAAGGCGTTTACCCTGGAACACCCGGCCACGCTGGGGACGGACTGGTGGGCGCGGACCTTCAAGTGGGCGCCGGACGGCAAGCGGGTCGCCACCGCCGCGACCGACAAGGTGGTGCGCCTGTGGGACGCGGCCGACGGCAAGCCGCTCGGCTCGTTCGGCAAGTTCCCCGCCGCCCCGGTGTCCGGCATCGCGACGCCGTGGACCTCTCTCGCCTGGGCCGCCGACGGCCGCGGCCTGTGGGTGACGAGCGACACCCACGCCGCCCTGCTCGACACGGCCACCGGCCGGTACGGGGCGCCGGAGAACTTCAGCAACGGCAACGCGGTCGCCGGCATCGCGGCGGCCCCGGACGGCGACAGTCTGTTGGCCCGGGAGCATTACGGGTGGACGTTCCTGCGCGGCCGCGACGGCCGCCGCCGCCTGCTCGGCCAGTCGCTCGGCATGCTGCCGCAGTGGCGCCCGGACGCCCGCCGCTTCATCGGCTCGGAATCGGCGGCCGGCCTGCGCGCCTTCGACACGCGCGGCGACCGCCGCCTCGGCACGCTGTGGCCGGCCGTCACGGGGGACCACTGGCTCTGCGTCGGCCCGGACGGCCACTACCGCGGCTCGAAAGATGTCGAGTCGCAGATCGTGTACGTGGCCATGTTGGATGACGGCAGCCAGCAGACGTTCACGCCAGAGGCGTTCGCCAAGAAGTTCAACTGGAAGAACGACCCTGCGAAGGCCCGGCTGATGGGGCTGGACCCGTGAGCAAGCCGTTCGACGCGACGCTGAACGACCTGATCGACGTGCGGGCCGACCAGTGGGCCGACTGCTTCGCCCGCATCGCCGGCCGGCCGCCGGGGCCGAGCACGCCCGTGGACACCGACCTGGCGACCACGGTGCAGGCGGACAAAGTGTTCCGCATTGACGGGCCGCGGCCGTACCTGCTGCACCTGGAACTGGAGGCCAACCCGCGCTTGGGTATCCCCGCCGAGTTGTTGCGGTATAATACGCTCATCGCCCACCGGCACGACTTGCCCGCGGAGACGGTGCTGGTCCTGTTGAGGCCGAAGGCCCAGGCGAGCGACCAGACGGGGCTGTTCCGACGCGTCGGCGTGACCGGCGCGGTGATTACCGAATTCCGGTATCATGTCGAGCGGGTGTGGGAGCGGCCGGCGGACTATTGGCTGGCCGCCGGCCCGGCGCTCGCCCCGCTGGCCGTCCTGACGGACGAGGCGAGCGGGGACGTGGAAGGGACCGTCGCCCACGTCCGTGACCGTCTGCGGGCAGGCGGGGCGGACGACGCGACGGTCCGGCGGCTGATCGGCGCCTCCTACTTTTTGTGCGGGATGCGGTACGCTCCCCACGTCATCAAGGCCATCTACCGGAGGTTGAACATGTTGATGGAAGCGTCCTCTACCTATCAGGCCACGCTCCAAGAGGGGCGGGAACAAGGGTTGGTGTTGGGCAAACGCGGCTCGCTCTTGAGACTTGGGACGGTGCGGTTCGGGCCGCCGCCGGCGGCCGTGACCGCATCACTGACGGCCGTGGCCGATCCGGCTGAACTCGATCAATACATGGAGCGCCTGTTGGTCATCTCCCGTTGGGAAGACTTGCTGCCGACCGCCTCGAACGGCTGACGGACCGCCTGCTCGACGCCAACGGTTGGGACGACCTGGTCGCCGGCGAATGAGCGGGCGGGGACTGGCCGTGCCTGATCGCCGCCCCTCATCGGCTGACGCCGCCCCCGCCCGTTTGCGGGCGCTGGAAGGCGATTTACCGGCTGGGCCGCGAAGTTGCCCTCGGCCTGCACGCCGCCCATGCCAAGAAGCTGATCCACCGCGATGCCTTGGTTCAACTTCCCGAGGGCAAATGAACCCGCCGGTCGCTTGGGGGGTGTCAGCGCTGGTTTGGGGGGTGATTTTGTGGGGCGGCTTGTTTTTCGAGCGCTTCAAGTGAAGTAAGAAGACTGCCCAAGCCCACGCATGGCAATGCGTGGGGAGCCTTCAACCCTGCCAAATCACGCCCCGCATTCGGGTTGACAAATCTTCGTCCCCGGTTATAAGCCCCGCGAGTCTCGACGGAATGCCCGCGCCTGGGGGAAACTGGCGCGGGGGTCTCGGCGGGGCGAACCAAGATATAGTTGGGCCGAATGCCAGACGCGACCGCCACGGTGGAGTCGTTGAAGGACGCGATCCGCGCCTTCGCGGCCGAGCGCCACTGGGAGCCGTACCACTCGCCGAAGAACCTTTGCATGGCCATCGCCAGCGAAGTCGGCGAGCTGTGCGACCTCTTCCGGTGGCTCACGCCCGAGGAGTCGTACGCCGTGTGCCAATCCCCGCAAACGCGGGAGGCCATCGCGGACGAGTTGGCGGACGTGTGCAACCTGGTGATGCTGTTCGGCGTGCATTCGGGCATCGACGTCAGCGACGCGGTCGCCCGCAAGATGGCCAAGAACGCGGTGAAATACCCGCCGCCGGTTGAGTGACTGTTGGGGGACGGTTGACCGCTTCCGGGGGGAAGTGGCCGGCCGGGGTTTTGCTTCAAGGACGAAGGGGGATGGGGACCATGCGACGACTTCACCTGGCCACCGCGGCCGCGGGCGTGATCGCCGTGCTGGGGATTAGTCTCGTCAGCGTGACGGCCCAGCCCGGCCCGGTTCTCCAGCCGATCACCTTCAGCAAAGACGCGCCGGCCCGGCCGAGCGCGGTCGGCGTCCCGGCCAAGCCGGCCGACTTGTTGATCGGCGACCTCGACCCGCCGTTGCCGCCGCAGCCGGGGTCGCCCATCATCGATCTGCCGCCGCCGCCGGAACTCAAGCCGCCCGTGCCGCCGAAGCCCGGCCTCGACACGGCGCCGAAGCCCGTTACCCTGCCGGCCCCGGTCGCCTTGCCGGCCCCGGCCCCGATCAAACTGCCCGAGCCGGTCGCCCCGCCGAAGCCGCCGGAACCCAAGCCGGCCCCGAAGCCGGAGAAGGCGCCGGAGCTTCCGTCCTTTGAACTCAAGCCCGTGGCCCCGTCGCCGGCGCCCGAGTCGCCGACCGGCCTCACGCCGCTGTTCCCGGCCGCGGGCCTGCCGGGCAACCGCGTCACGCCGGCCGTCAGCGTCGAGACGGTCACGCCCGACGCCGCCGGCCTCGGCAAGGACACCAGTTACGAGATCGTGGTGAAGAACAACGGGACCACGCCCGTCTCGGCCGTCCGCGTCGAGGAGGAACTCCCGGCCGGCACGCGCTACCTCGGCGGGGAGCCGCTGGCCGACGTGTCCCTGAACACGTTGCGCTGGACGGTCGGCGACCTCGCCCCGAACGGCGAGAAGCGCATGAAGGTGAACGTGAAGCCGGTCGGGAACGACGACTTCAAAACGTCGCCTAAAGTCAGCTTCACCGCGGCGACGAACAACGTCATCAAGATCACCCGGCCCAAGTTGGCCGCGAGCATCACCGGCCCGGAGGCCGTGCTGTTCGGCGAGCCGGCCCCGTTCACCATCCAAGTGAAGAACGAGGGGACGGGCAACGCCAGCAAAGTTAAGATTCACATCCTCCTTCCCGTGGGCTTGCAGCACGCCGCCCAGCAGACGGGCACGGCCGTCGAGGCCGAACTGCCGAGCCTGGCGGCCGGGGAGACGCGGTCGGTGCAACTGTTCACGAAGGCCGTCAAGCCGGGGATGCAGGTTTGCGAACTGACGGTGGCCGGGGACAACTGCCCGCCGAGCGTGACGAAGTGCAACACGATGGTGCAGCAGCCGATGCTGGAACTGCGGCTCGTCAGCCCCGGCAAGGCGATGGTCCGCGGGGAGCCGACGTTCACGCTGGAAGTGACCAACCCCGGCAATTCGACGACGCCGGGCGTGCAGGCGGCGGCCTCCTTCCCCGAGGGGTTGGAGTTCGTGTCGGCCAGCGACGCCGGCAACTACGAGCCGGGCACGCGGACGGTGACGTGGAACCTCGGCCCGCAGGCGGCCGGCGGCAAGAAGACCGTGACCCTCAAGGTGCGGGCGGCCGTGGCCGGCAAGCTGGCCGTGCGGACGCTGGCCCAGTCGGCCGGGACGAAGCTGAAGGCCGAGAGCGAGGCCGTCGTGCAGGTGGACGGCGTGCCGGCGGTGACGTTCGAGGTGGCCAACCTCGACAACCCGGCCGAAGTGAACAAGGAAGTGACCTACGAGATCCGCGTGTTCAACCAGGGGACGTGCCCGCTGACGAACATCCGGCTGGCCGCCGCGTTCAGCGAAGGCTTGCAAATCACGTCGGTGACGGGGCCGGTGAAGCACGCCTCCGCCGGGCAGACGGTGACGTTCGAGGCCGTCCCGCGGCTGGCCGTGAAGGCCGACGTGGTGCTGCGGCTCAAGGCCAAGGGCACGACGGCCGGCGACCTGCGCTGCAAGGTGCAACTGTCGTGCGACCAGCTCAAGCAGCCGGTGGTGAAGGAAGAATCGACGGTGTTTTACTCGAACTGACTTCACCGCCAGCGACCGTTTAGCCGCGACGCGACGCTTCGGAGTGGAGCGCGGACTTGCCGGCTGGAATCGCCGGCGGCGTGGGCGAGCGTTTATCGGGTGTCAGGCCGCGCTCCACTCCGAAGCGTCGCGTCGCGGCTAAACGGGGTTTCGTCGGGTCGATACGTGGGTTCGGATTGGGGCCCGCCTTGCTATTGAGCGCGGCGGAGTGTGTTGGTATGATTCGTCCTCCGCGGGGGCCGGTGGAACCGGGGCCGGCGGACGAACCGAGCGATGTGGCAGTCCATTACGGGGGAACGGGCGGCGCGATGGGCCTCAAAAGGGCCGTCCCAAGGATTGGGCGCCGTTCAGTTGGGAGGAGTCCGACGATGACGAATACGGTTCGCTTGCCCGTCAAGGATCGGCTTCGAGTCCACATCCGCTGGATGATCCGGCGCGACATGGCCGAAGTCCTGGAAATCGAACGCACCAGTTTCGAGCACGCCTGGTCGGAGGACGACTTCCTCCGCTGCCTGCGCCAGCGGAACTGCATCGGCATGGTGGCCGAGCACGACGACCGCGTGGTCGGGTTCATGATCTATGAACTGCACAAGTCGAAGCTGCACGTCCTCAACTTCGCCGTGGACCCGGCCCACCGCCGCCGCGCCATCGGGACGCAGATGGCCATGAAGCTCGTCGGCAAGCTGTCCAGCCACCGCCGGACGAAGATCACGCTGGCCGTCCGCGAGTCGAACCTGACGGCCCAGCAGTTTTTCCGCTCCCAGGCGTTCAGCGCCTCGAAGGTGCTGCGGGCCTACTACGAAGACTCCGGGGAAGACGCCTACCTGATGAACTTCCGCCTCGACGACAATTTGGCCGACGACGAGGACGAGGACGCCCCGAACCGGGTGGCGGCGCAGTACGAGGAGAACTGAAGCCGGGTTCAAAACCCCCGTTTAGCCGCGACGCGGAGGCTTTGCGCAGCGGAGCGCGGCCCGCACGCACCGAATCACTTCCCGTTTGTCAACGGTGAGCGGCGCGGCGTCAGCCCGACGTGTCTTCCCAAGCAAGACACGTCGGGCTGACGCCGCGCCGCTCACCGTTGCTTGTTCGGCGCTTTCACCCGGGGTGTCCGCGCTCCACTCCGAAGCGTCGCGTCGCGGCTATACGGGTTCGGCATGGGGGGCTTCCTCGCCTTTCACCTGCTAAGATGACTCCGATGAGCGAGTTGTCTTCACGGGCGAAGGTGTATCTGGTCGGGGCCGGGCCGGGCGATCCGGGGCTGCTCACCCTCCGGGCGGTCGAGTGCCTGCAACAGGCCGACTTCATCCTGTACGACTACCTCACGTCCCCGCGCGTCTTGGACTACGCCCCCGCCCACGCGGAATGCCTGTGCGTGGACGAACTGCCCGGCGAACACCCGGCCCGCTGGCCGCACATCCACCAACGCCTGATTGAAGAAGCCCAGAAGGGCCGCGTCGTCGTCCACCTCAAGGGGGGCGACCCGCTGATCTTCGGCCGCGGCGGCGAGGAGGCCGTCGGCCTGCGGGCGGCCGGCATCCCCTACGAGATCGTCCCGGGCGTGACGGCCGCCTTCGCGGCGGGGGCCTACGCCGAAATCCCGCTCACGCACCGCGCCCACGCCAGCGCCATCGCCATCATCACCGGGCACGAGCACCCCGGCAAAACCAACACCCGCCTCGACTGGGCCGCCCTCGCCAAGTTCCCCGGCACGCTGGCCGTCTACATGGCCGTCGCCCGCCTCGGGATGATCGCCAAGGAACTCATCGGCCAAGGGAAGCCGGCCGACACGGCCGTCGCGCTGGTTCACCGCGCTTCCTCGGGCGAACAACAAGTCGTCACCGGGACGCTGGACACCATCGAGGAGCGGATTCGCCTGTCCGGCGTCACCAGCCCGTCGCTGGTCATCATCGGGAAGGTGGCCGAACTCAAGCCGGCCGTGTCGTGGTTCGAGGCCCGGCCGCTGTTGGGCTTGCGCGTGTTAATCACGCGGCCGGCGAAGCAGGCCAAGCCGCTCGCCCGGCAGTTGGAACTGGAAGGGGCCGTCCCGTACTCGCTGCCGGTCATCGAGGCCGAGGCCCCGGCCGACTGGGCGGGCGTCGATGCCGCCGTCGCGGAATTGGAAGCGGGCCGGCATCAGTGGGTCGTGTTCACCAGCGCCAACGGCGTCGCGTTCTTCTTCCGCCGGCTCAAGGAATTGCAGAAGGACGCCCGCGTGTTGGGCGCGGCGAAGATCGCCGTCATCGGCCCGGCGACGGCCGAGGCGCTCGCGGAGTTCCACCTGTTCGCGGACGTCGTCCCCGCCGAGGGGATGAACGCCGAGGCGCTGGCCGCCGAACTGCGCGAGCGCGTCCGCGGGCAATCCGTGCTGCTGGCCCAAGCCGCCGAAGGGCGGGAAACGCTCCGGGAACTGTTGGCGGAAGTGGCGACCGTGTCGACGGCCGAAGTTTACCGGCAGACGCCCGTGGTCGGCGAGCGCCGCGACATTTTCGACCGGCTGCGGCGCGGCGAAATCCACGCCGTCAGCCTGACCAGCCCGAACATCGCCAAGGCGTTCCTGGCCCTGTGCGACGAGACGATCCGCGGCCGCTTCCGCCGCGGGCAAATCACGCTGGTGGCGAACAGCCAACGGTTGGGGCAGTGGCTGGCCGACCACGACTACCCGGCCGCGGTGACGGCCGACCCGACGAGCGCGGGGCTGATCGCCAAGCTGCGCGAGTTGAAACGGGGGCGGGACGCGGGGGAGTGAGAAATGGGTTCGGGCAAAAAACATCCCGGGGTTCGCCGAGCCTCACCCACGGGCTACATTCCGTCGCCCCTCCGGGGCTAAAACCTTGTATCTGGTTCTCAGCCCCGGAGGGGCGACGGAA
>JAYTTY010000071.1:0-10959 GCA_043744795.1 Zavarzinella sp.
CTCGGCCGGCCGAAGTCGAAGTTCCCGAAACGCAAGCCGGCCGGAGGCGCTACGCCGGGGTAGAACTCAAGTGCCATTGGGCGGGACGCCGGTCCCACCTTACTCCAACCGCTCACCGGGCCGTGTTCAGCCGTTCGATGTCGAGGAGTTCCGTCACCTTGGCGGCGTCGAGGCGCTTGCTGAGGTGGCCGCTGCCTTGCTTGAGTTTGAGCGCCATCTCCTCGGGGTAGAGCGGCACGAGGCCGTAAAAGTTGATGACGCGGTCGGTGAGCCGCAGTTTCTGGAGGTCGACAGGGAATAGCAGCGGTTGATCGACCATCCACCCGGCGAGGCCGGTGTTGCCCGCCAACGGCTGCGGCGGGTCGCCGTTCGGCACGGTGTGCCCGAGGCCGAGCCAGCCGCCTGTCATGTGCGGCAGTCGGGCGATTTTCTTGAGCCAGCGCACGGGCCAGTAGTTTTCTTCGTCCTGGAACGCCTCCGGCGAGAACGGCCAGTCGGCTGGGAGGCACAGCAGTAACTCCGCGTACCGCAATTCGGGGACCAGTCCCAAGTCCTCGGGATTCTCCAACGGCACCCGCATTGGCCGTTCGCTCATGCCGCAGGTGACGAGGGTGAGGAAGTCCCGGTCCGCCGTCGGCGGGACGATCAGCAAGTCGATTTGCACGCCTTCCCACGCCCGCTCTTGGAAGACATTGGCCACCGGGCCGACGTGTTTCGTAACGTGTTCGCCAATTGCGCTGACGACCGGATCTTCTTCCGGCAACTCCGTTTCAGCCATCCCCGTTCCCCTCATGGAAACGATCCATCTTACGTTTTCGCCCTCCGACGACTTCATTCTGGCAAGGAGTTTCGCCCGCATGAAAGCGAGGCAAATACAATATGATTATCAAACAATAATTATGAAAATTTGGCAAAAAAAGGGCAGAGAGATTGAATCCGAAACCGTCGCCCACTCAGTCTCGAATCCGAAAATTCTCTCTGCCCATCAGTGAATCACAAGTTGGGCACTTGTGTAAGGAAGAATGCTAACGCAACGCACTAAACGATGCAAGAATAAAGTTGAAATAATGTCCAGAAATATTTGAGATCTCTGAAACTCTCGTCTACCGGCCGAATTTTCGCAGTGCGTCCTGTTCCACAACTCTCGGCGAAGGAAGACCTTCCGTTGCGGGAGTGGGGAGTGATTCCGCCGGCTGGGCGATTGTCTTGGGACTGCCGTACGGCTCCAAGAATCGCCATTCGGCCGGCAGGGGGAGGACGCGCCGGGCCGTTTTCCGCGGGGCGGGGAACGGATCCACCAACGGCACTTTCGGGGGATCGACCCGCGGGGGAATGGCCACGCCCATGGCAATGAGGGTCAACTCCCGTTCCAGCACCTCGATGGTGACGCAGTGGTTCGGGACGGCCGAGCGGTGGGTGTTTTCGATGGGCACCACTTCCCCGCAAGCCGGGGCGACGCCGAACAAATCGCCGTCCCCGTGGATCGTGACGACGTGGGCCGCCAGACTCTCGTCGCACCCGCCGGGCAGGGAGTGCGGTTCCACGAACACCAGCAGATCGACAGAAACACCGGCCATCCGGGCCTCGGCCGCGAGGTCGGCCGCCGCGGCCGCCCCGGCGTCGTAGCCGATGACCGCGAAGCGGGCCTGCGGGCAGGCGGCGGCGATCTCGCGGAGTTTCGCGGCGAAATAGCTGAGGTGCGGCGACTGCCCGTAGTACGTCTTCACGAACCCGAGGTGCGTGAGGTGGTCCCGCAGGCTGGCCGGGTTGCCGTGGTCGAACACGTCGAGCGTGCCGAACACGAACGTGTAGACGCAGTTCTTCTGCTCCGGCGGGATCTCGTCCGCCGGCCGCCACAGGGGCCGCTCCAGTTCGGGCGGCAGCGTCCGGAAGGCGAAGCACCCGGTGCAGAGCGGCGCGAGGCCGAGTAACGCGATCCAGCACCGACGGGGCATGGCCGGCCTCCCAAGGGCGAACAACCGTCAACGCCCTTGTCTTCGGCAAGGCCGGTAAAACCGCTCGAATCCGATCTTGCGGAACCGGCGGCGGCGCGCCGAAGCGGGGGGGCGCGTTCGGGTTGGCGGGACCGGGAAGAACGGGGAAGCGACGGAAGTGAGGGGGCTTTCAGACGAACTCGTCGTCCCAGCGGAACCAGACGGTGCGGACGCACCACGCCCACAGGGCGAACACGGCGACCGTGTCCCACGGGTAACGGTCGTTGACGGCGGCGGTGACGTCGCTGTAGTCTTCGGGCCGCCGCGGGAAGTGGAGCGTCACTTGCACACCCTGCGGAACCAACAGGTTTTCGATCACGAAAGGCGCCGCCGCCAGCGCCAACCCCCACGAGGCGATCGGCCACGACGACCAGCGCAGGAACCGGCCCGGTTGGGCGAGCAGTACCACCACGCCGGCGGCGGCAATCAGCGAGTCGTAATACATGAAGCGATACGTGCAGAGCCACGCCGCGAAAAAGGCCAGCGCGGGGCCGGGGCCGTGCAGATGCGTGGCCAAGCGGCGCCGCCACGCCACGAAGGCCGTCACGCCGGCGATGACTCCCCAGATCGCCCACCCGACGTAAGCGACCGCGGGGCGGTCATCCGTGGCTTGGCCCCCGCCGTCGATGAACGTCAGCATGAAGCGCCGCGGGATGCCGAAAACGTCCCGACTCAGGTGAATCCAGTTGGAATCCGTCAGGTAAATCGCGGACGCCACCTTCCCGACCGCCAGCCAGTTCTTCCAGCACTCCACGCCGACGACGGGCAACGTCGCGGCGATCAGGCCCAACCCGGTGGCCCCCATCGCGGCGAGCATCCGCCACTGTCGCAGGAAGACAAGGGCGCCGAAGAAGCTCATCGCCCACACCGGCTTGAACGCGAGCAGCCCCCAGACGACGCCCGCCAACACCGGCCGGCCGCGGGTGCGCAGCGCCCACCCGGCCAAGATCAGCGTCACCGTCAGGGCGCAGTTCTGCCCGAGGTCCAGCCCGGACCGCGCGCCCGAGAAGCCGATGAGCATGGCCGCGCCGACCGGCCACCAGATCGCCCCCCGCGAAATCACGCGGGCCGCCCACCCGCCCGCGATCAACCCGAGCAGCATGGCCGCCTGCCACACGCGATACGCGACTTGTGGGCTGTCGATGGCGGCGACGGGGGCCATCACGAAGGCGTGGATGGGCGGGTACAGCGGCCCGGAGACGACCTTGTCTTCCGTGGCGGGGAACCACTCGACCAACTTCTCGGCGTCCGCCGTTTCTTGGCCCGGCGCTTCGCTCTCGCGCGGGAAGCGTTGCCGGGCGATTTCCAAGTGCCGCTCGCGCGTGTACAGGTCCGGCCCGTGGCCTTCGACGAGGACGCGGCCGAGCATGTACTGGCCGCCGAAGTCGATCTGCATGTGCCCGTAGTTGCCGTCGGGCCGGTTTTGGTCCTCGAAGTTGTCCCACGCCTGTTGGCCGCGCTGGTACGCCAGCGCGGCCACGATCAGCCACGCGAACGCCAATCGGGTGCGCATCCACCCGAGGCGGTCGTCGTCATTAAAGAGTTGAATCATGTGGAGGGAGAATACGGCTTCTGCCGGGTCGAGGCGAACTGCCGCCGGCCAGCCGGCGCCCACCCGGCCGGCGGCGTGTAGCCCAACGGGTCGAACTCGCCGGTCTCGGCCCAGTGCTCCGCGATGTCACACGTCAGATTGAGCATCCGTTCCAGGTCTCGGCGGTGCGTCTCCAAGTCCGCGGACCGCAGGCCGGGCGGGACGACGATCGGCGGACCGGTCACGACGCGGACGCGGCCGAACGGCATCGGCACCGCCATCCGGTCCCAACTGCCGGCCCGCCAGGCGCGTCGGTAGCCGAGGCCGACCGGGACGACGGGCATCCCAGTCGCGGACGCCAGGAACGCCACCCCCTTTTGGCATTCCCGCCGCGGCCCGCGTGGGCCGTCCGGCGTGATCGCCAAGTGGCGAGTGCCGTGTCGGATCATGTGGAGGAGCGCCCGCGCCCCGCCCCGCGACGTAGACCCGCGGACGACCCCGGCGTCGAATTGTTGAACGACGTGGGCGATCAGCTCGCCGTCCGCGTGGTTGCCGATCATCACGGAAATGTCCGGCCACGCAAAGGCGTACCCCATCGCCAAAAGATGTTCGTGCCAGAAGGCGTAAATGTGCCGGGCGTCCCCGATCAATGCGGGCCGGTCGTTGCTGACGTAATCGGCCAGCGGGCGGAGGGCGACGCTCGACGTCTGCATCACGCCCCGCAGGGCGAGCGTGACGGCGCGGGCCGCCCCGGCGATCAGTTTCGGATGTCGCAGTTTCATCAGGCTCACATCCGGTCACTGACCTAATTTCTGCCGGCACTCGTCCAGAATGGCCTTGGTGGCCGTGGCCCCGACGCGGGTGACGCCCAAGGCCCGGACGGCCAAGAGGCGGTCGTAGGTCCGCACGCCGCCGGCCGCCTTGACCTGCACGTGGGCGGGGGAGTGCTTCCGCATGAGCGTCAGATCGTGGTCGGTGGCCCCGCCGTCGCCGTAGCCGGTCGAGGTTTTCACCCAATCGACCTGTAATTCGCCGCAAATCTTGCACAGTTCAATCTTGTGCTCGTCTTGCAGAAAACAGTTCTCAAAGATGACTTTGACCTTCGCCCCGCCGCGGTGGGCGGCCTCCACGACGGCGGCGATGTCCTCGCGGACGAACCCGTAGTCTTTGGAGAGGACTTTGCCGATGTTCACGACCATGTCGAGTTCGACGGCCCCGTCCGCCATCGCCGCCTCGGCCTCGGCCACTTTGATCTTCGTGAGGTTCCCGCCCTGCGGGAAGCCGATGACCGTGCCGACCAGCACGCCGGAGCCTTTCAGCCACGCGACTGCCTTCGCCACCGCATAAGGCTTGATGCAGACGGACGCGGCACCGACTTCCGCGGCGAGTTGACAGCCATTTTCCAAGTCCGCGTCGGTCAGGGTTGGCTGGAGCAGGGAGTGGTCGAACATCTTCGCCAAGTCGGCCAGTGTGACATCAACCATCGCGCGCGTGCTCCGGATCGTATTGCGGTTCATTCTCGGGACGGCCGGACGGGTCGAACAGGCTTGCCCAGATTATTGTTCGGCGGGGAGAGATTTCGCGCCCGGGGCGAAGATTGTCGGAACCTTTGACCGTGCGCCGTCCGCGATCTACCGTTGCTGACTCGCCGCGCGTCAATGTTTGGTGTGTGACCTTTCCGGGATGCCCATGACTTGGTTCACTCGCTCGGGATCGGCCCCTCGTCGCCTCTCGCCGTTCCGCCGGCTGAGTTTGGTGTTCGTGCTGCTATTCCCGGCCGTGTTGCTGGTGTCTTCCGTCCTGTGGGTGCATCCGTCGCCATTGCCCGCCGTCCTGATCGGCTTGGGGTGTGCGGTGGCCGTCAGCGCCTTCGTCGTTTTGGTGCAATGGGGCGCGTCGCGCGTGTTGGGCAGTCGGTTCCTGTTGCTTTTCTACCTCATCGCCTACACCGCCCTGCGCTTCATCGGCCCGGACCTCTCGGACCCGTGGTGCCACTCGGCGTTGGCCCTGTGCCTGCTGACGCCCGTGTGCATTTTCATGTGCCGCGAACTGACGGCCACCGGCGGGAACATTCGCCGGGCCAAGTTCTTGCTCAATGACGTGACCCGCCGGGAAGACTGGCCCGACCGCCACGACGACCTGCGGGAACACCCCCGCATCCGCGCCCTGCGAGAAACTTTGCGTGAGAACCCCGCCCCCGCGCTCGCCTTCCTAAGCCACCCCAACCCGAAAGTCCAAGCCGTCGTGCTGACGGCCTTGGAATTCCAGCCGTCGTGGCGGAAGGAACAGGCCGACGTCGTCATTCACCGGGCGAACTTCACGGACGAGCCGCTGGTGCGGGCGGCCGCGGTGTTGGCGCTCGCCTGCGTGACCAAAGGCCGCCACCTGACGTGCCTCGTGCCGTTCCTCTCGGACGCCTCCGCGGAAGTCCGCCGGGCCGCCGGCATCGCCTTATTGTGGGACGCCCGCACCCGCTGGCCGGAGTTGCGCGGCCACGTCCGCGAGGCCCTCAGCCAACCGCACGCGGCGAAAGACGGCCCGCTGCCGTGCAGCGGCACCCTGCCGGCGACGGCCGTGAACGATTTGCTGATGTGGGCCGGCGAGGCCGGGGCCGTCGGCAAGCGGGCGACGCAAACGCTGTTGCGGCACTGCAAGAAGGCCGTCGAGGAAGACGGCTCCGCGGAAGCCATCGAGCGCATGGTCGCCCTCGTGCAAGACCCGAAGGTGACGGCCGCCATCCGCGTCGAGATCGCCCACCGCCTGAAGAACACCGACCACTTGGCCCCGGAAGTGGCCGTCAAACTGCTCGGCTCCGGCCAGCCGACGATGCTGCGCGTGATCGCCGCCGGCGCCATGCTGAGTCAACGCGAAGACACCCGGGCCGTGGAAGTCCTGCGGGACGCCGCCCAACAGCCGAACCGCGAGATCGCCTTGGCCGCCGCGCTGATTATTCAGAAGTACCTCGGCGTGGACATGGGCCTGCCGATGGGCGGCGAAGCCCCCAACCCGAACAGCCGCCTGGCCGCCGAGGTGACGCGGCGCGTCATCAAATGGTCTGAGGGAGCGTTCGGCCAAGCGGCCGTGGACACCCCGGCCGAAGGAATTCCGGTGCCGGGGTGGGATGATTGAATAGGGCCGGCCTCGCACCCTCGTAGAAGCTCTCGCATGTGTTGGCCCCGTCCCTTTCACGCACACTCAACGTAGCCGCCGCCGGCTCGCGACCTTGTCGGGCTGCAAGATGACACACGCGGTTGCGTTTAACCGCTGACTGCTTTGAGCATTGAGCGGTAAGCCTCCACGGATTCTTCGATCAATCGCCTGCGCAGATACTCAACCTGTTCGTCCGCGATGACGGCAAGGTAGGCTTCGTCCGTCTGTAAGTCGATTGAATGCATCCAATTTTTGCCGTCCCACTCCATTCCCGGACTGACGTAACTTTGGGCGACAGTAGTGTCTATCTCCCCGCGTCGGTGGGCGCCGTCCGTCGTGTAAAAAAGCCATTGCGGATCGGTGAGATTGAAGCCGACCCAACCGACACATTCCGCTCCGTCGGACAACAGGTATCCGAGATAGCTCTTGGCGTCAGAATTGTTCCACTTCCATTGGAGCCGGGCTGCCGCACACGCCAGTTTGATTTGTGAAAAAATCGTGCCGACATCCGTAATGCTGTGGCTGGCCGAGCGCGATACGGCGTTGAGTTTCATTTGCTTCGGGCCAAGGAATGAGAGGTAGTCTCGGAGGATAAAGGCGACATTCGCGTGGAAAGACTCCAGTTGAAACAAGACGCGATCGAGTTGGTCGCTCAAGCCGATCCACGTTCGGGTTCGGTCGGGGCGATTCGCCTCGGCCAATTCGTCCGCCCCACGGCTCAAGAGAATTAGCTTCTTTTCGCCCGGCTTCCGGGCCAGCATACGGCGGTAACGTTCGAGTTGTGTCGGGCCGACCGCGGAATCGACCTTCGCTTCGACCCACGCCGTTTTGCTCGCCGTTGAGATTTCGATGTCGGGCCGGCCCTCGTCGCCGGAAACTTGCCCGGTGACCGTCACCCTCTCCGTGCGGCATTCAGGGCCGATCAACCCGTCCGTCAGCCATGAGAGGATAGTTTCCGCATGAAGTGGCGACTCTTGGAGCAGGAGACGGAGGACGTAAATCAGCCCTTCCGTGCAAAAGTTTTCGTCCTGCTGGCGCGCCCACTTGTGCAGCGAGGTGAAGAGGCTGTGTTCCGCGTGCATGAACGGCTCCGGCGGGAGATGAGAATACCGCGCCAACCCCGACTGAACGGTCAGCGGATCGGCGGCCTGTAATCCGTCCGACAAGCGAGTCACGCGGCACAATACGGATGCGTCTCGCATCGGTTGACCGTCAGTTCGCCGAGGCGACAAGTTCCATTTGGGTCGCGAACACTTCAACGTATTCCGGCCGCGGTTTGCGGCGGAATTTGATGCGGTACACCTGCGTCCCTTTGGGGCCGAGCGGCCCGCGAAGTTCGTAGACGCGGCCCACCATCGCGTCGTAGCCGCGGATTTTTACCGTGTCGCCCAAGCGGAATTGAGCCGATTGCGTTTCAGGCACGGGCAAGCCTCCCAAGAGGAAATCAGCACCGCGGTTAAGGTGGTGAGCCGACCATCCCATCGTGTTCATTTGATTGTAGTCGCCAGCATCTACGCCGCCAGCGAGGAGCCGGACGGCACAACATGGCTGGCGATGGGACTGCTGGAAGGCGAATCGCTGGACGATGCCGTCAAGCGCGACGAGCCGTTCGACTGGAAGACGATTTACCGGCTGGGCTGTGGAGATCGCGCGGAGGCTGGCCTTGGTTCCGCAAGCCGAGAGCAAGTGAAGCCGACGGTCGCTTTGTTGGTCATGCGCAGGCTTGTGGTTAAAGTCTCCCCACGCATGGCCATGCGTGGGCTTGGGGGAGTGATTTGAAAAGCAGGTTGTTTTTCAAGTGTTTCCAGTGAGGGCAAAAGACAATCACAAGCCCAAGCATGGCCATGCTTGGGGAGACTTCAACCAAGCCGATGAGATTGCAACAAGAATGCCGCCTGGTTTTCCGTCACCGCTCTTTCATGCGCGCGCTCCTCACGCCTCCGGCGGCCAGCCGTCGGGGAACTCCCCGTACACCGCCGTGTACGCCCGCACCACCGCGGGCGGTTCCGTGTCGATGGACTGCTCAACGGCCTCCCGGTGCGCGTCGTCTAGCGACTCGCGTAACACGGCCAGTTCCTCATCTCGCTTGTTCTCTTCCTGCTCCTCATCCAGCGCCGCGGCCGGGTCGTAGCCGGCCCACTCTGGCTCGCCTTCTCGCGCTTGCTCGTCCAGTTGCTTTTTCAGCGGCCGGAAGTCCACCGCGTACAGGCGGGGGAAGTGGTACTTCCAGTCGTGGCCGCGGGTGCGGAGGCGGCGGAAGATCATTTCGTACACCGGCGTCAGGTCGGCCCGGTCGGAGACGTGGATCGACCCCATGTAGAAGTCGAGGTAGGTGTAGCCGCCGTCGCCGACCATTTCCTTGCGCATGTCCGCCATGAACGCTCTCACGTTCGGGTCGTCGCTCGGCGGGAACAGGCCGTCGAGCATCCCGCTCAAGTCCGGCTTGGGCGTCGGAGGCGGGCCGCCTTGGGCGTTGAGGATTTTGGACAGGAACCCGCCGCTGCCCCGGCCCGACCCCAAGTGCAGCCAGCGGCCGTCGTCGGCGATGACTTCATGGTTGTCGGAGAACACGTCCCAAAGGCATCGGCCGACCAGTTCCTGACACTCCCGCTCCGCTTCAATCGGGCTGTCGGCGTATTCGGCCGTGACCTCGTCCAACGTCGGTTCCGGCGGCATCGGCGGGGCGTCCGGCTTACGGCCTGGGAAGGTCGCCATGTTGCGGCGCATCCGCACCTGCTCCTCGTAAAGTTGCGCGGCGGACGGGTGGCACACCGCCGCCAGCGGCGAGTCGGCCCACCCGGCCGGGGCCAGTTCGGCCAGCACGTCCGGCCCGGCCCACCCGTGCGGGAACAGGGCGGCGAATTCCGCGTGCAGTTCGTCCTCGGTGAATTCCGGCTTGTCGTCGAACGTGTTCATGGGTCACTTCCCGATGCAAAACCGTGAGAAGATGCGGTCCAACAGGTCATCCGTGTACACGGCCCCGACCATTTCGCCGAGTTGATCCAACGCCAATCGCAGTTCGAGCGCCAACAGTTCGGCGGGTTCCTTGAACAGAACAATATGGTGGGAGGCGCGCAGGTGCGTCAACGCCTGCTCGACGTGGTGTTTGCAGCGGCTCAAACTCGGGGCCACGGCTGCCGTCCGGGCTTCGCGGGCTTGTTGGCCGAGGTGCGAGGTCAACTCCGGCAGGCCGAGGGCGGTCTTGGCGCTGGTGATGAACGCTTCCCCCTTTACTGGCGCGAGGTCGGCTTTGGTCAGCACCAAGGTCGGCGGGCGTGTCGTCTGCAACGCCGGCGGCGGCTTGATCGGTTCGGGTTGTTCCGCCCAGGCGGTCGCTTCGACGCACCACAGCACCAAGTCGGCTTGGCGGGTCTGCTCGCGGCCCAGTTTTTGGGCCTGTTGTTCGATCACCGTTCCGGCCTTTTGCCAGCCGGCGGTGTCGATCAACTCGATGTTGAGGCCCTTCAGCGTGACGGTTCGCGTCAGGTAGTCTCGCGTCGTGCCGGCCACGGGGCTGACAATGGCCGCCGCGCTCCCGGCCAAGACGTTGAAAAGGCTGCTTTTACCGGCGTTCGGCTCGCCGACGAGGGCGACGCGGAACGGGCGGTCGCTGACGGCCCGCGAGTCGAGTTGGCGCTTCAAGTTGGAGAGGTGGGCCATGCCCGCGCCGACGCGCAGGAGAATCTGCGACTCGTCCACGAATTCAATGTGCTCGTCCGTGAAGTCGAGGGCGGCCTCCACGTCGGCGAGGAGGTTCAACAAGTCTTCCCGCAGGCCTTGCAGCGGGTGCGTCATGCCGCCGGCGAGCTGCGAGAGCGCGGACTTCAACTCGTCGTCCGTCCCCGCGTGGATGACGGCCAACACCGCCTCGGCCTGCGTCAGGTCTTTCTTCCCGGCGAGGAACGCCCGCATCGTAAACTCGCCGGGTTGAGCCGCCCGCGCCCCGTTGTCCAAGAGCGTGGCGATCAACAAATCCACCAGCGGCGGGCTGGAAATCGTGTGAATCTCCGCGCAGTGTTGCCCCGTGTAACTGCGCGGGCCGGGCATCACGTACACGTCGGCCGGGAGCGGGGAATGAACGTCGGGAAGCGTGAGGCCGACGGGGACGATGCCGCGTTCCGCAAGCGGTTGATTGGCGACGGCGGCGACCACGTCAAACGCGGCCGGGCCGCTGAGGCGAATCACAGCCCGCTGGCCGGGGCCGGGGGCGGACGCGAGGGCGACAATGGTGTCATCGAGGTGCATAGACAATTTTATAGGCGAGCGTCGAGGCGTAAGCCCGAC
>JAYTTY010000072.1:0-10919 GCA_043744795.1 Zavarzinella sp.
CTAATATGTGTAGCTTGCTGCGAATAAGGAACCAATCTCCGCTCCGGCATCCGCCTACGCTCCGTCGGTTCCCTACCCTGCTCCGCTCCTGTTCCTCACTTGATCTCGAACCCTGACCAACGAAACTACGGAACTAAGGCGAGTCGGAAGCCGAGGTTGTCGTACCGGCCCGTCGGGTCGTCCCTGAAACGGATCGCCGACCGGCAGAACCAGGCGTGGCTGACCCAGCCCCCGCCCCGAATCACTAGGCCGAAGTCTCCAGTAGTTTTCCGATTTTCACACCACTCATAGACGTTCCCACTCATGTCACACAGTCCCCACGGGTGCGGGGCACTCTTTTCGTAACTCCCAACTTCAGTTGTTTTATTTTTATAATCGCCTTTGGTACTAGTGCCGTAAGGGTAATTCCCGTCGATGTTCGCCTTGTCACCATTCAGCACGTCGCCCCAGTAAAACGCTTGCTTGTTTCCTTTGCCCCCTCGGCACGCATACTCCCAATCGTCCTCGTGTGGCAACTTCACCTTTAGACCCTTCACCCCGCACTTCCCGATGAACTTCTGGCAGTCCTCCCAACTCACTTGCTCCACTGGCAAGGTCGGCCCCTTGAACTTGCTCGGGGTGTCCCCCATCACCCTCACCCACTCCGACTGCTGCACCTCGTACTTCCCCAACCAAAAACCCTTCGTCTCGAACGCATGTTCCTGCTCGTCATCACGGCGGTGCTTTTCCCCCGCTGGCGATCCGAGCATCGTCTTCCCGCCCGGCACCCAACAGAACATCATCCGCACCCCCATCGCGATCTCGAAGGCCCGCTCCTCCCCCGGCTTCGGATCGGCCGGAAGGGGTGTTTGGGGTGGTGCGACTTCTTTCTTGTTTGTGGCGGATGAGGCAGACGCCACCGGCCGATCATCCGAAGATTTTCTCGATGCGGACTCGTTAGAGTGGGAACCCTCGGGTACGTCATTTCGGGCGAAGAACCCCCAATTCTTGGCGTACGCCAGTCCAAGCAGAATCAGCAAACACCCGAGCATGACCGCTGGAAAAATAGCTCTACGGAACCGAAAGCCGGCGAACCATTGCCGAGTCGCTGGGCCGCCAGTGGGCTGGCCGTCTGCGGTTGAGCGAATTGTTTGCGGAGCCTCGCCATGGGCCGCGGAGTCCGGGCTATAAGCAACTTGTGGGACGCGCACGTTGATTGCGGGTGAATTGGCGCATCCATCCTGTGTGCGGCTCAATACCTCTGCTGGTTCTTTCTGACGGACTTGCAACGCCTCAAATTTCCCGAGGGCGGCCAAAACTGGTTCAAAGCCGGCGAGCCGCGCGTACTTTCCGATCACGTCGTGTCGGACGCAGCCCGAAAACAACTTCTTGGCCGGTTGGCGGATCGACTCGTGGACTATCTCCCACTCGTCGTCCTGTGGTTGGGTGTGGCCAAATAACAGTTCGAGGAACGTCTTACCGAAGGCGTACACATCCGAATACGGGCCAACGTCCACGCCGGGCATTTCCCCGAGTTGCTCTGGCGGGGCGTACTTAACCGTGCCGGCCACGGACTTGTCGGCCGTTGAACGAAGGGCCTCCGGGACGTTCTGACTGGCGGCGAGGACGCCGTGGGTTACAGCCAAGCCGAAGTCAATCACCTTGACGGCCCACGTCCCGTCCGGGTTTTTCAACGCCATCACATTCGCCGGCTTTAGGTCGCGGTGGAACACCGGCTTGGCCCCGGTGTGGGCGGCGTGGACGGCGGTGGCCACCCGCCCGGCGATGGCCAGCACGTCGGCGGACGGCAGCGGGCCGCGGTCGCGAAGCCACGCCTCAAGCGTCTCGCCGGGGAAGTATTCGAGCACGAGGTACGGGCGGGTGCGCTCGGCGTCCGCGAAGTCTTGATCGAGGATGCCGATGACGTTCGGGTGCTTGAGCGCCTTCAGGGTACTGGCTTCGGCCAACACTTTCGTCACGTCGCGACTGAGCATTTCCACCCGCAGCGTCTTGACGGCGACCAGCGGCAATTCCCTTGTAACCGGATTTGGACTGTGTTGGTCGTGGCAAAGGAAGACGGTCCCGAAGGCTCCGCCGCCGAGGATGCGTACTGGCCGATACCGGCGTGTGTTGAATGGCGTGTAGCGCGCCGAGTCGAGATTAACGGCCGCCCAGAGTTGGGTCGCGGCCCGGTCCCACGCCCCGGCAGCGCAGGCGTCGAGATAGGCCTTGTAGTGATTGGCGGCCTCGGCGTCCGAGTCGTGGGCAGCCTTGGCTGTCGCGGCGGCCGTCGCGTGGGCTTCCCCGGCGTCCGCGTGCATCTGGGCGGCGCTCATCGCGTCGCCGAGATGGCCCCATGCCTCTTCGCCGACTCGGCCGGGATTGCGCCGAAACTCGGCTTGGGCCTGCCGTAAGAACTGGCGCTCGGCGTCCGTCTCGTAGCTCACGCCCTGTTTGCGCGGCTCGGCCAAGCGCCGTTCGATCCTAATCAGGATGTCCGTATGGTGGTCGAGTTTATCCCCGAGGCCGGCGAACCCGACATCGAATTTCGCGCCGAGGGCGGCGAACGACTTTTCCAACGCATCAAACAGCACGTCGATCTGGTCGAGGATCCCCTCCGTGCGGAGGTTCAACAACTCCAGCCCCTGCTCCTGCTTCAGGCTGATTTGCCGCAAATAGTCGAACGTCAGCCCGGCGGCGAGTTCGGGGTTGGTCTCCACTTCGCGGCGGAAGAAGAACGCGAACGCGGACGCCAACAGGGGAGCGCCGTCGGCCGGGACGGTGGTCAACAAATCGGCCAGATGCGGGGCGTCGGCGCGGAGGGCGTCGGCCTCTTCCCGCACGGCCCGGTGGGCGTCGGCCGTCAGCCGGGCCGGGTCGCCGTGGCGGGCCATCGGGCCGACGCGACGAGCGACTTCGGCGGGCGGCATCCGGACCAAGGCGAAGCGGCCGGCCTTGCGCAGACGGCTCCACTCTTCGGCAGCCTTCACGCGGGCGTCGGGGTGGGCGGCTTCCAAGCCGGTCGGAGTCGCGTCGAGGAATTGTTTGATCTGGTCACGGACGCCTTTCATGTCGGCGTTGCGGAACACGTCCTTCACCCAGCCAAACAATGACTCCCCGGCCAAGGCCAAACCGACAGCCTCCCACGCCCGGTCGTTCGCCTTCGCCAGTGCCGCCGGGAGGCCGCGGCTATGGTCGGTGAAATGTGTCTCGGCCCACTTGATGAGTTTGTCGGCCGACTCGTTGAAGCCGTAGTGAAGGCCGAACGAAAGGAGGCCGCCGTGGATCGACATGGCAACGGCGCTCCACGACATCAGGGGAGAAAGGCGGCTGGCACATTCGTTGTTCAACACCGCGGGACGATGGCTTTGAGTCAAAGAACAGGATAACAGCGTGACGGGGATCGGGGGAAGGGAAATGGCTGATAATCAAATGGCGAAGGTGGAACTGGCGACGTGGCGTGTTCAATTTCAGGCGAGCGGGGGATGTCAATCCCCCGATTCCGGCTTAAAAAAGCCTCAGCCCACTTCCAAGAGTATTGTCATGAAACTCATGGACCGCCATTGGCTCGTGACTTCGACCACATACGGGACGTGGACGCCGGGGGACGACAGCGGGTTTGTCAGCCGGGTGCGGGACGGCGACGGGTCTGCGTGACGGGCGACCCCGACCCGAAAAAGCTGCTGCGCAGCTTCAAGAGTTACGGCAGCCGGGCGTTGAACAAAATTGCAGAGCGACCGGCCAGTGGGACTTGTTGGACGTGGGAGAAAGCCAAGAAGCGGGGGATTGACATCCCCCGCTTCGTATTGCGTTCGAGACTCTTTTACTCCCACTACCCGGCGGGGCGCCGCATGTCGAACACTCGCTGGCTCATTTCCGCTTTGACCGTGATCGCGGGCGTCGGCGGTCCGGCGATTGCCGACGAGGCGATCGACTTCCAAAAGCAAATACGCCCGATCCTCAAAACACATTGCGTCGAGTGCCACGGGGCCGCGAAACAAAAGGGGGGCTTGCGACTGGACGCGCCCGCCTTCGCCACGGCCGGCGGCGAACACGGGCCGAGCTTTGTCGTGGGTAAGAGTGGCCAGAGTTTGCTGATTCAGCGCGTCACGAACGCCGACCCCGCCCGGCGCATGCCCCCCAAGGGGAAGGGGCTGGGCATTGACGACATTACCGCGTTGAAGCGCTGGATCGACGCGGGGGCGAAGTGGCCCGAGACGGCCGAAGACCGCGCCGCGGCCAACGATAGTCGACTCGCCCATTGGGCGTGGCAGCCGATCCGTCAGGTCGTCGCGCCCGGGACCGAAGCCGCGCCGCGCTACGGCACGCCGCGCAACGAGATCGACCAATTCGTCCGCGCGAAACTGCGGGACAAGGGCTTGGCCCCCTCGCCGGAGGCCGACCGCGCCACGCTGATCCGGCGGCTCTCATTCGACCTGCTTGGGCTGCCGCCGGCGCCCGAGGACGTGGAAAAGTTCGTCAAGGACGCCGACCCGCTCGCCTACGAAAAACTCGTGGACCGTGTGTTGGCGTCGCCGCACTACGGCGAGCGGTGGGCGCGGCATTGGCTGGACGTCGCCCACTACGCCGACACGCACGGCTTCGAGCGCGACCAGCGGCGGGACAACGCCTGGCGCTACCGCGACTGGGTCATCAAGGCGCTGAACGCCGACATGCCCTATGACCAATTCCTGCGCGACCAAGTCGCGGGGGACGTGCTGCGGCCGGCCGACCGCGAGGCCGTCACCGCGACGGGCTTCTTGGCCGCCGGCCCGTGGGACTTTGTCGGCCAGGCCGAGACGCCCAGCCCCACGATCAAGCGGGCGGCCCGGGCCGACGACTTGGACGACATGGTGACGCAAGTCATGGCGACGACGTGCGCCGTCACCGTCAACTGCGCCCGGTGCCACGACCACAAGCTCGACCCGATTTCACAGCGCGAGTATTACGCCCTCTGGGCGGTCTTCGCCGGCGTCAAGCGTGGCGACCGCGTCGTCTCGCCCGCCGAGGAACAACGGCTGACCGAACAGCGGCGCGCCTTGGAAACGAAGATCGCCGAAGCTTCCGCCGCGGTCGTCAAGGCGAGGGGCAAAAGCTGGCGGTTGGCCGACATCGTTGGCGGGGGCGACGGTCTCGGGACTGGCAAGGCGAACTCCGGGATCGATCCTGCGACGGGGAAGCCGCAAGCAGAGAAGCGGGGCATTCTTGAAAATGCCGCCGCGAACCGCTTCGTCAAATCGAGCGTAAAATTCGTGGACGGCGTCGTGATTCCCAACGGCGGCGAGAGCGGTGAGGTGACGGTCTCTTCCACGGGCCTCGTCGCCCGCAAAGTGCCGAAGACGACCGGGAAGACGTGGGACGCCATCCGCAACGGGCCAATCAATTCGCAACATTCGACCCGACTGGGCGACGCCGACTATTCGCAAGATGGCACGCTGCTCTCCCTGCACGCGAACGCCGGCATCACATTCGACCTCGCGGGACTGGGAAAGGCGGGTCTGCCGGAAAAGGTCCGCTTCCTCTCTCAGGTCGGCTACTTCGGCATGACTCCTCGCAAGGGGGCCAGCTACCACGTTTACCTCGACGGCGAATTGGCCGTTGAACGCCTCAACATAGGCCGGGACGACGGGCTGTTCGAAATCGACATCGACGTGCCGGCGGAGGCAAGGTTCCTGACGCTCTTGAGCACCGACGGCGGCAACGACATTTCGCACGACCAGATTTGTTTCGTCCACGCCCGCTTGCAGCCGACACTTCCCAAGGGCAGCGAACCGAACGCCGCGGACATCGTGAAGCTCGAACAGCGCCGAGACGCCTTGAAGAAAGAATTGGCCGCTCTTCCACTCCCGGACAAGGTGTACGCGATCAACGCGGAAATGCCCACGCCGGTCAAATTGCTGTCCCGCGGCGACCCGGAGCAGCCGAAAGAGGATGTCGGCCCCGGTACGGTCAAACTCGCGTTGAGTTTGCCGCACCAGTTCGGCGACAACGCCACGACCGACGCGCAACGCCGGATTGCCCTCGCCAATTGGCTGGCCGACCCCGCGAACCCGCTCCCCCCGCGGGTGATCGTCAACCGGCTGTGGCAACACCACTTCGGTACGGGACTCGTCGAGACGCCGAGCGACTTCGGCCTGGGTGGCGGCAAGCCGTCTCACCCGGAACTGCTCGATTGGTTGGCGGGCAAGTTGCTCCAAGAGAAATGGTCGCTCAAGGCCATGCACCGCCTGATTTGCACGAGCGGCACGTATCGACAAGCGTCGATCCCAGCGCCGGAACTCCTTCGCAAAGCGCAAGACGTGGACGCCGGCAACCGCCTGTTGTGGCGGCAAAACGCCCGCCGGCTCGACGCCGAGTCGATCCGCGACACGGCGCTCATGACCGCCGGCAAGCTGAACCGCGACATGTACGGCCCCGGCTACCGCGACTTCGACTACAAGGAGGAGTACGCCCCGGTGTACACCTACGTCACGGCCGACAAGCCGGAATTGCAGCGGCGCAGCATTTACCGCTTCGTGGTCCGCACGACGCCGCACACCTTCATGACCACGCTCGACTGCCCGAACCCCGCGAACTTGACGCCGGTCCGCACCGTGACCACGACGGCCCTGCAAGCGCTGGCCATGCTCAACCACGACTTCATGGTGCGGCAGGCCGACCACTTCGCCGCCCGGCTACAACGCGAACACCCCGCCAAGGCGGAAGCCCAAGTCGTCCGCGCGTTCACGCTGGCCTTCGGCCGGCCCGCGACGGAAGCCGAGTTAGCCGCCGGGGTGAAGCTGGTCGAGAAGCGCGGCTTGGCGCCGTTCTGCCGGTACTTGCTGAACGCGAACGAATTCGTCTACATCGACTGACGGGGTCTGACATGGCCGATTGGTTACTGCCGACGCGCCGACAACTCCTCACCCGCACAGGCGATGGCTTCGCGGCGACGGCGTTGGCCGCGCTCTTGTGGCAAGACCAAGGACTTGCCGCGCCAAACGCCGGTAAGCCGAAGCCGCATCACGCGGCGACGGCCAAGGCGGTGATCCAGATTTTTTGCCCCGGCGGGCTGAGCCACGTCGATACGTGGGACTACAAGCCCGGCTTGGAAAAGTCCGACGGCAAGCCGTTCGACGCCGACCTCGGCAAGCAGACGTTCGCCGGGATTGCCGGGAATTACGCGAAGAGCTTTTGGAAGTTCCGGCAACACGGCGACTGCGGCCGGCAGATCAGCGACCTGTTCCCGAAGTTGGCGACGCACGCCGACGAGATGGCCTTCGTCCACTCCATGCAGAATAAGTCGGCCCTGCACGGGCCGGCCATGTTCATGATGAACAGCGGCTTCATCCGGCCGGGCTTCCCCAGCATGGGGTCGTGGGTCACTTACGGCCTCGGCAGCGAGGCTGACAACCTCCCCGCGTTCGTCGTGCTGCCGGACGTGCGCGGCTTGCCGCCAGGCGGGGTCATCAATTGGGGGGCCGGGTTCTTGCCCGCCGTCCACCAGGGGACGACTGTCGAGTCGGCGAAGGAGAAGAACCCCGTCGCCAACCTGTTCCCCAACCCGCCGAAGCCGGGCGACGAAGAGAAAGACGGCCTCGCGTTCTTGGAGACGCTGAACCGCGGGCACTTGGAAAAACACGCGGGCGACCGCCTTCTCGAAGCCCGCATCGCCAGTTACGAGTTGGCCGCCAAGCTGCAACTCAGTGCGCCGGAGGCGGTCGATTTGGCGCGGGAGTCCAAAGAGTCGCACCGCTTGTACGCCACCGAGGACGAGGACATCGGCCCGTTCGGCCGGCAGTGCCTGCTGGCCCGGCGGTTCGTCGAGCGCGGCGTGCGCTTCGTGCAGATTTTCTGCGGGGCGGAGAACACGAGTTCCAAGAAGATTCGCCCCAACTGGGACTCGCACGAAGACATCGTCCGCGACCACGGCTACTGGGGCCGCGTCCTCGACACCGGGGCCGCCGCTCTGTTGACGGACTTGAAGGCGAAGGGCCTGCTCGACTCAACACTGGTGTTTTGCACCAGCGAGTTCGGCCGCCAGCCGTTCATGCAGGGCAAGCAGAAAGGCCGCGACCACAACCCAGGGGCCTTCACGGTCTGGCTCGCGGGCGGCGGCATCAAGGGGGGGACGAGTTACGGGACCAGCGACGAGTTCGGCTTCAAGGCCGCCGAACACCCGACGTACAGCTACGACCTGCACGCCACGGCCTTGCACCTTCTCGGCCTCGACCACGAAAAGCTGACGTTCTACCACAACGGCATTCCGCGGCGGCTGACGGACGTTCACGGCCACGTCATCCGCGACATCGTCGCGTAATCACAAGGCTTCCGGGTTGCGGTTGAACTTCATGTACGGCAGACGAACCCCCGCGTAGATAATGTCGTTGGCGTACACGACGGCCGGGGACTCGAAGCCCTGTTGCCCGGTGAACGTCACCACGTCGTCCTGATCCACGCCGTCGCCGGAGACGCCGAACCCGCCGATCAGCCCGCGGCCGATCCCGTACAGCGGCGCGCTGCCGGGGAAGAAGATGACGCCGTTCGCGTTGGCCGTGTCGGTCGTGTCGCGGAAGTTGGTGCCGGGGAAGAACGAGTCGTACCCGTACACGCTCTTGAACGCCGACGCGGGCAGGCGGGCGCCCTGTTGCAAGCCGGTGAAGTTGTTCGAGCCGCCGTCCCGCAGGATGGAGAACGGCCCCGGCGGCGTGCCGTCAACCGTGCTGGGGTATCTCGGCAACGCGAGGTAGCGGAACGTGCGGTTCGAGAACGCCACCCCGGCCGGCACGCCCGGCAACTGGTCGATGGGCTTGAGTTCCGTCGGGTCCGCGTAGTAGTTCACGTTGCGGGCCTTGGCGACCGCCACGTCGATGGAGAAGACCGTGGCGTCCGGCATGCGGTAGAGGCCGACGACGGCTCCGTCCCGGTCGGCGACGGCGAAGACCATGCGCGTGGAACTGTTCATCGGCAGCCGGATGGCCGCCCGCGTCCGGTTGGCTTGGGCGATGCCGCGGTTGACGATGCCCGTCACCTCGGCGGCCGTGACGCCGTTGCCGTTATGCGGCGTCACCAGCCAGCCGGACGGCGGGGCGGTCCCGGCGATCAAGGTTTGTACCGCGGGGTTGACCGGCAAATTGACCCCGCTGTTCGGGTTCCCCGTGTTGAAGCCGAGGGCCGGGGCGAGGTCGAACAGTTTCCGAATCCCGTCGGCCCCGTGCGGGCCGATGCTGTCGAGTGTGATGCCCACCAAATCAATGCGGCCGTTGGGAATGTCGAACCCCGCGGGCTTGGCGACGCCGCCGAGCGTCCCCACGGGCCGGCGCGCGCCGGCATTGCCGCCGAGGGCCGCCACGGCAATGAGTTCCGCTTCCAGCGTGCGGTCCGGCTTGCGAGGGTCGAACGTGGAACTGAGGGCCGAGTTGGACTCCGTCGCGTACCCCGTATTGCCGGGGAAGAAGACGCCGATGCCGCCGATGAGTTGGTTGTTCCGGTAAATCGGGACGCCGCCGGGCAGCGTGGCGATGCCGCGGTTTTGGAAGCGGCCGTTGGCCGCGAGGGCGGGGTTGCGGGCGACGCCGTAGGAATCGAGAAACGCCAACTGCCGGCCGGCCGGGACGAACGCCGGGTTGACGTTGAACCGCTGCGCGAGCGGAATGTCGTCCCCGGTGCCGATGACGCGGTCGGCCCCCGGGCTGCGGCGGCCGTCGCGGTTCGAGTGCTCGATGCCGAACAGGTCCACCTCCGGCGTGTTGGGCACGCCGGGCGGGAAGTGGCCGCCGACGCCGACCGGGGCGACATAGCCGGGGCCGCGCAGCGTCGAGTTGACATTGGTGACGTTCGGGTTGGACTCGACCTCGCGCTGCGTGATCGTGGATTGGCTCAACACGCGGATGGTGCGCGAGGTCAGAGGCGTCGGCGTGCTGGAGAAGAACGCGGCCGTGCGGGCCAAGGCCACAGCCCCGTCCACGGCAAAGACCAGCGTATCGGGCACATTGCGCACCGCCGGGTCCACGCCCCCTTCGACGCGCACACCGAGGATACGGCCGCTGCGGTCCACGACGGCAATGATGGCATCGTTCGAAGACGTAGCGGCGGCGGCCCGTTGCAGGACGGCGCCCACTTCCCCCGCCGAAATGGTCGCCTCCTTGAAGTTCGCCAACGCCGGCCGCGGGTTGTTCACTTGCAAAGTCGTGCCGGCCGTGGCGGCGACCAAGTCGCCAATCGTAAGGCGCTGGGCCGTCGCGTCCGGGGCGGCGATGGTAACGACGTTCGGCCCGTTGCCGCCGATCACTTTCGTCTCGGCCCCGGTGACGCTAATTGTGTTCACGTCGTACCCGCCGGCGACTTTGCTGGTCGCCCCGGCCGAGAGGAGCGTCGTCGGGCCGCCGCCGGCTTGCAACGTGTTCTTGCCGGCCCCGCCGTCGATCATCGCCCGCTGCGTGACGAGCGAGGAGATTTTCACCAAGTCGTTGCCGGCCCCCGTGGCGACGTTGATCTGCGTCACCGCCGCCGTGCGGTACTTGCCGACGACGCCGTTGTTGTCCGTCACGATCAGCAAGCCGTCCTCGGCCGTGATGAGAACCTTGTCGTTCCCGGCCGTGCCAGTGAGCGTGAGCGTGCCGGCCGCCAGCGTCGCGGAGACGCCGGCCGCGGGGTCGCGGTGTTCGAGCGTCTCCAAGCGCAGCCGGACCGGCCGCCGAGCCGCGTCGGGCGCGGCGAGGCCGAGCCAGCGTTTCCAGCCCATGGCGCGTGTTCCCTTGGTCATCAGATTCCCCCATCGCCGCGATACCGCCGGGCGGCGATTCGGGCAAGGGGAAACCCGGCTGGACAGTCCGGCGGGCCGCATGGTAAGCGGCTTCCGAGGGGAAGTACGAAACTGGGGACGGGAATTAGATTGCGGCCCAACTTGCTGCGCCAGTCGCGGTCGGGTGAAGACCCCCCCCGGCCCCCCCTTGCCAAGG
>JAYTTY010000073.1:0-2789 GCA_043744795.1 Zavarzinella sp.
GGGCTTACGCCTCGACGCTCGCCAAGAAAGCGTGTGTTCAGCCCCGCGCCCCACTCCGAAGCGTTGCGTCGCGGCCAAACGGTAGCCCGGCGCCTCACGACCCGTAGTCGATGGCGTCCTTCACGTTGATGCCCTTGTCGAAGATGAAGTTGCGGCGGTCTTCCACCTCTTCGCCCATCAGGGTGCGGAACAAGTCGTTGGCCGTCAGGGCGTCCACCAGCGTCACCCGCAAGAGTTGCCGGACTTCCGGGTCGAGCGTGGTGGCCCACAACTCGTCCGGGTCCATTTCGCCGAGGCCTTTGAAGCGGGTGATCGTCAGGCCGCGCTCGCCGAAGCCGCGGATGTCCGACACCAGTTCCCGCAGGTGCGAGAGTTGGTGGCGCGAGTCGTCGTGGATCAGCGTGTACCGCACGGGCGGCTCGCGGCCGGCGATGCGCGGGGCGGGGATCAGGTCGGCGGCGGCGAAGCCGAACTCGGTCAGTTTGCCCAGCGCCCGGTTGATGGCCCGGACCTCGTGGAACTCGTCGGCCACGAAGCGGGCCGCGTTGCCGCCGTCGGCGACGGCGTCTTCCACGACCAAGTCCCGGCCGAGCCGCGCCGACTCGGCCTCGCGGAAAGCGGTCACTTCCTCGGAACTGTGGAACCACGACTCCTTGCCGCCGAGGCGGACGTGCCACGTCGGGAATTCGCCGGCCGCGTTGGCGTGCTGGATGAACGCCGGGATCGTCACCCCGCGGCGCTCCAGGATGGCCAGCGAGTGTTCGACGCGGTCCATCACGCCCATGAGGGCCGTTAAGTCGTCGCCCTCGAAGACGCGGCGGGCCGTTTCCAGGCGCGTGTCGATCAGGCCGCGGCGGTTGAGTTCCGTCGTCATCTCGTCGGCCGTCTGCACGAAGCGGACGCTCTTCTTCTGCGTCACCTTGTACAGCGGCGGCCGGGCGACGTAGATGTGCCCGTCCTCGATCAGCTTGCGCATCTGCCGGAAGAAGAACGTCAGCAGCAGCGTGCGGATGTGCTGGCCGTCCACGTCGGCGTCGGTCAGGATGACGATCTTGCCGTAGCGGACCTTGCTGATGTCTTCCGGGTTGCCGATGTCCACGCCGATGGCCCCGATGAGGCTGGCGATTTCCTTGTTCTGGAGCAGCTTTTCCAGCCGGGCCTTCTCGACGTTCAGCACCTTCCCCCGCAGCGGCAGCACGGCTTGATAGTGCCGGTCCCGGCCGCTCTCGGCCGACCCGCCGGCGGAGTCCCCTTCGACGAGGAACAGCTCGCTGATGTCGCGGTCGCGGGTCGTGCAGTCCATCAGCTTGCCGGGCAGGCCGCCGCTGCTGAGGATGCCCTTGCGCTTCTTGAGGGCGTCGCGGGCCTTGGCCTCCGCCGCCCGGACTTCGGCCGAGAGGATGACTTTGCTGACGATCAGCTTCGCCTCCTTCGGGTTCTCTTCCAGATACTTGGTCAGGACTTCGCTGACGGCCGTGTTCACCGCCCCGTCCACTTCGGGGTTATTGAGGCGGATTTTGGTTTGGGCCTCGAAGTGCGGCTTGCTCAGGGTGACGTTCACGACGGCCGTCAGGCCGTCCCCGAAGTCTCGCCCCTCGGGTTTGAGGTCGTCCTTGTAGAGTTTTTGACCCTCGGCGTATGCGTTCACCACGCGCGTCAGCGCCCGGCGGAAGCCGGTCTGGTGCGTGCCGCCATTCGGGTTGAACTGGTTGTTGGCGTAACAGCGGACGCGCTCTTCGTCTTCGTTGATGTACTGCACCGCCACTTCGACTTTGATCGGGTCGTTTTTGCCGTCGCCGTCCGTCCAGTCCACGGTCTTCATAATGTGGATGGGCGGGTGCAAGGCCGTGTCGTTGCGGTTCAGCCACGCCACGTACTCGGAGACGCCGCCTTCGTACTTGAAGTGGGTCTCCTTGTCCGTCGTCCGTTCGTCCTTGATGCTGATGGCCAAGCCGCGGTTGAGGAACGCCAGTTCGCGCAGGCGGTTCTCCAGCGTGTCGAACTCGAAGGTGGCGTCCTTGAAGATTTCCGTGTCGGGCCAAAAGGTGATGCGCGTCCCCGTGCGGTCGGCCGGGCCGATCTCCTTCAGCGCGCCGCTGATGACGCCGCGGTCGAACTCCATCATGTATGTCTTGCCCAGCCGGCGGACTTCCGCGCGCGTCAACTCGCTGAGCGCCGTGACGGCCTTCGACCCCATGCCGTGCAGCCCGGCCGAGGACTTGTACGCCTTATTGTCGAACTTGCCGCCGGCCCCCACGATGGTCATGACGACTTCGAGGTTGCTCTTGAGTTCCGTCGGGTGCATGTCCACGGGGATGCCGCGGCCGTCGTCGCTGACGGACAGCGAGCCGTCCAGATGGATGGTGACGCCGATGGTCTTGCAGTACCCGGCCAGGTGTTCGTCCACGGCGTTGTACACGAGTTCGTAGACGAGGTGGTGCAGCCCGCGGGTGCCGGTGTCAGGGATGTAGTTGTCCGGCCGCTTGCGGATGTGGTCCCGGTTCCGCAGGACCTGCGTGTTCTCGGCGGTGTAGTCACTGCCCGGCTCAACTAAGTCGATGCTCATCGGCGGCCGACCCCCTGTGGATGGCCAAGGCGAGTCACGCCGGCCAACGTGGTTTATTTTACCGGATAGAGGGGAAAAGTCGATGACGGGACGGGGGCGTTGAATGGGTTGCGGCCGAGAAAACCACCTAACCCCCCGGCCCCTTACAAGGGTAGGTTTCCGGCCGGGGCAGAGGGAAATTTAGGCGGGGGTCGCTGTTGGCATCCGTCGCAGCCCCCTCGGG
>JAYTTY010000074.1:0-2785 GCA_043744795.1 Zavarzinella sp.
AGTCCCAGAATTCGGCTTCGATCATCATTCGCTCCTGAAGGGTCGGCGGCTCCCCTACGCCGCCGCGCTTGCCTTGGCGAGAGCGTCAGCGCTCGAACCGGCCCTGATCGGACTGGACATAGCCGAACCACGCCGACACCGGGCGGCCGCTGGCGTCGGTCGCGGGGCGGAAGGTGGCGCGGTTCATCACCAGGCTGCAGGTCCATTGGTCGACGCCAGGATCGCCGAAGCTGCGCATGACGTCGCATTTGCTCGGGCGGCCGTTGGTTTCGACTCGCACGCGGACGAACACTTGCCCGCCGCGCGGCCAGTTGCGCTGGATCGTTTCGGGGTAGTCGCGGTTGGTGATCCCGCGGAGCAAGGCCGGGCGCACCGCCATTCCGCCGCCTCCCCCGCCGCCGCTGCCACTCCCCGCGCCGCCGCCGCCGGTGCCGCTCCCCGCCCCGCCCGCGCCCGTTCCCGGGCCGGGTGTCGAGGCGCCTTGAGTCGCCGCGGCGCCGGTGCCGGGCGTGGGCGCGGTGACGATCCTGGGCGGGACCGGGATCACCACCTTGGGGATCGGGCGGACGACTGCGGTCGCCTTGCTCTCGATATTTTTCGGCGCCGCCGCACCCTCGGCCTTCTTCGGCTTGGCCCTGGCCTGCTCGACCACCGGCGGCGGCGGGGGCGGCGGCGGCGGGAGGCCGGCGTTCGTCCTTGGCACGATGTCGTCGCCGAGCCAGTCCATGGAGACGGATGTCACCAAGGCGATGTTGCCGGCCGCCAACAGGAAGGCGACCGCCCACGACAGCCGGCGGACGAACGGCTGCACGCGCGGCGTGTTGACGCCCAGCGTCTGGAACACGCTGGCGATGCCGTGCGACAGGTGGATCATCAGGAACAGTTGGGCGAGCACGTACAGGACGACGATGACAGGCTCGTGGAACCCGGCCACGGTCATCGAGTACACGTCGTGCCGGCCCTTGTCGTCGATCAGGTCGAGGTAGCCGACGTGGACGTGGGCCACCTTATTCGGGTCGCGGTAATTGTTCGCGTCCACGGTCCCGATGAGGCCGAACGTGTAATGGGCCAAGTGGAACAGCAGGAACACAAAGATCAGCGCCCCGGTCCACGCCATCGTCCGTGAGGCATAGGACGCCACGACCGTGTTCGGGTGCGCGTAACCAACCGGCCGGGCGGCGAAGGCTTTCTTCTTCAGGTAAAGAGCCAAGGTCATGTGCAGGCCGAGGGCGACCAACAAGCCGCCCCGGGCCACCCACAACCACACGCCAAGACTTTGCAGGAAGTGGGCGTAGCCGTTGAGGGCGTCCTGGCCGGCGAACAGTTTCAAGTTGCCGATCAAGTGGCCGATGACGAACAGGGTCAGGACCGTCCCGGTGATCGCCGTCGTGACCTTCATGCCCACGGAGGTCGTGAGGAAGGGTTTCACCCAGTCGAGAACCCCCTTGCCGGACGGGAGGGAGTTCACCGGCTGCGTGCGATTGGAGGGGGCGGTGCTGGACATAAAGCGGGGAGATTCCGGAGGGTCGAGTGATCGCGGCGGGCCTCTTTTTCATCCTAGCCAACCGGCCGGGGAAAACCACTTCGAGCGGGGTGGGAATCGAGCGGCAAGCCGAATGGCCCAATCTGCTGGTAAGATACGCCGACTTTAACGCCTATGACGGCGCGTCCCGGTAACGAGCGGGCGATCGGGGGCGGGTTCTCTTCTCTTTGCCGATTTCCCGGTTTACGCTTGGGGTGCGAGTTGTGCCGGCGCCCCCGGCCCGCCCGCCGATTGACACCATTGGAGCTTCACCCATGAAACGCACCTCTTTGATGGCGGCCGCGCTGGCCCTCGGCTTCATTGCCTGTGGGGCGGGCGACGCCTCGGCCGCTTGGAACAACGTCTTCCAGACGACATGCTGCGGCGGAAACACGTCGAGCAGCAGTTTCTTCGCCCCGCAAGCCCCGGCCTGCGCCCCGCAAGTCTCGTACGTGCAGCGGTGCTATTACCAGCCCGTGACCTCGTACAAGACCGAGACTTTTTACGACCCCGTCACCACCTACAAGACCTCCTACTACTGGGAGCCGTGTACGAAGATGCGGTACACCAGCTATTACGACCCCTGCACCGGGTGCGCGCAAAACGTGGCGACGCCGGTCACGTCGTACTCGCTGAAGTCCAAGTGCAACGCGGTGCAAAGCTATGTGCAGCGTTGCCGAATGGTCCCGGTCACGGAGTACCGCCGGTCCTACTACATGGAGCCGGTGATGTGCCAAGCGGCCTGCGACCCGTGCGGCGGCGGCAATTGCCCCGGCGGCAACTGCGGCGTGCCCGGCACCGCCCCGGCGGCCGGCGTCACTGAAAACCCGGCCGGCCCCGCCGGCGTGCAGAGCGGCGAACCGCCCCGGCGCATCCCCCCGGCCGGCATCCCGGAGTCGGCCACGAAGCCGAGCACGACCTCCCAGAAGTTCCGGCCGGACCGCGTGGCCAGCTTCAACAACGACAGCGGCCGACTCCAAGGAAGTGTCGTCCGCGACGACCGCATCACCCCGCGACCCAACGCGACGCTGACCTTCACCGCCGAGGCCGGCAAAGCAGTGAAAGCCCAAACGGACTTCAACGGCCGCTTCATGGTCGAACTGCCGGCCGGCGAGTACACGCTCACCGTGCCGGGGGCCGACGGCAAGCCGGTCTACCACAGCATGGTCAACGTGAAGAACGCCGACAACCGACTGGTGATGGTGGTCAGCCGCTAAACGGCCGGACAATCTGAACGCGGCGGGCCGAGACGGGAAACCGTCT
>JAYTTY010000075.1:0-10867 GCA_043744795.1 Zavarzinella sp.
GACGCCGCTCGGCTCATATCGACGACTCGCACCGCTTTACGAGCGCACCCCGTAGTAGAACGCGACGATGGCGGTCACGACGCACTGCCACGTCACGAAGTCCAGCATTTCGGCGAGCGTCGGCTTCACGAAGACTTGCAGGATGGTTTCGATCAGCAGGCTCGCCATGGCGATCAGGGCGGCCCACGCCTGGAACGTGTAGAACCCCCAGCCGTGCGGGACGGGGAAGATTTTAATCACGTGCCCGAGGGCGAACCCGCCGGCGGTGGCGGCCAAGTAATACTTCCAGTTGACGAACTGGTCCGGGTTCGGCGTCAGGCGGTCGAACCGTTCCGGGTGGCTCACACCGAGGTAAACCAAACCGGCGACGGCCGACCCCAACATCAGAACCCGGAGCGTACCGCCGGGCAGCCACAGCGGGGACGGCGACGGGTGGGCGCGCTCCGGAATCGACGCCCCGTGGGCGACGAAGAACACCATGACCATCGACAGCAGGAAGTAAATGTTCAGCGGGATCGGGACTTGGTTCTCCTTCGGCACCAATAGCAGCAGCAGGAAGATCACCGTGATTTGCAGCGCCAGCAGGCCGCGGATGCTCCCGGTGGGCAGTCCCAATGGGGTGGTCGGTTTCGGGGTCGCGTGGGTCATCGGTCGCCTCCGGAAAGTTCCAGCCAAGAGCGGGGAAAAACTCGCCGCCCTACTTGACGCTATTCGCTCGAAAATTAAGATGATTTGTTTGATGAACCAAGCCAGACGGCCGGAAATCGCATGTCCACCAAAACCACGATGCTTAACCCCCAAACCGCGGAGCCGGAATGGCTTTATATCGACGCGACCGAACAGGTCGTGGGCCGAATCGCGGTTTTGATCTCCAACGTGCTGCGCGGCAAGCACAAGCCGACCTACACGGCCCACACGGATTCCGGGGACTTCGTGGTCGTCACGAACGTCGAAAAGATTAAGTTCACCGGCAACAAGTGGGACCAAAAGACCTACCAAACCTACAGCCGCTACCCCGGCGGGCAGAAGATCATCCCGGCCAAGGAACTGCGGGACCGCAAGCCGGCCGAGATCCTCTTCCAAGCCGTCAAGCGGATGGTGCCCCGCGGCCGGCTCGGCCGGGCGCAACTGGGCAAGTTGAAGATTTACGCCGGGTCGTCCCACCCGCACCAGGCCCAGCAACCCAAAGAACTGAAACTCTCCTGACCCACCCCCCGCTTGAAAGCGGTTTGAGGAATTTGAAGGCATGAGCGCTGCGAAGAAGTTTTACCTCGGGACCGGCCGCCGCAAGACGTCCGTCGCCCGCGTCCGGATCTGCGAAGGCTCCGGCAAGATCATGATCAACGAGCGGGAGTTGACGGACTTCTTCCCCGTGGTCCAAGACCAAGGGGCCGTCGTCGGCCCGCTGAACCTGCTCGACATGCGGACCCGCCTTGACGTGTTCGTGAACGTCAACGGCGGCGGCCACACCGGCCAAGCCGGGGCCACGCTGCAAGGCGTCGCCCGCGCGCTGAAAACCATGTTCGGCCCCGAACCTTCCGCCCCGGCCGAAGGGGAAGCCGGCGAAGCGGTCGCCGAGACGACCGAGGGCGGGATGCACAAGAAGCTCCGCGACTCGGGCTTCCTGACACGCGACAGCCGCATGAAGGAACGCAAGAAGTACGGCCGCAAGGGCGCCCGTCGCAGCTTCCAGTTCTCCAAGCGGTAAGCGGGCGACTTTTTCAGAACTTCGACGGGACCGGCGAACAGCCGGTCCCGTTTTCGTTTGCCGGCCCGTCCGTAAGACAACGCTGGCGAAACGGTAGTCACTTCTCGGACCGCTTCTTCCCCGCGAGGGTTCCCGATGTTAAGCCCGGCCGACGCCCTCTCCCGCTTGCAATGGCGGTACGCGGTCAAGAAGTTTGACCCGGCCCGCCGCGTCCCCGACGCCGACTGGCGCCACGTCGAAGATAGCATGGTGCTGACCCCGTCCAGCTTCGGCCTGCAGCCGTGGAAGTTCGTCGTCGTCACCGACCAAGCGACCAAGGAAAGATTAGTGCCCGTGTCGTGGGGCCAGAAACAGGTGGCCGACTGCTCCCACATGGTCGTCATCGCGGCCCGCACCGACTTGAGCGAGGCCGACATCGACCGGCACGTGAGCCGAACCGCGGAGGTGCGCAACACGACGCCGGAGAGTCTCGGCGGTTTCCGCAAGATGATGGTCGGCAGCTTGGTCCCGGCCAAGTTCGACCTCAACAAGTGGGCCGCGCACCAGTGCTACATCGCCCTCGGGCAACTGATGGCCGTCGCCGCCGTCATGGGCATCGACACCTGCCCGATGGAAGGCTTCGAGCCGGCGAAGTACGACGAAATTCTGGGGCTGACCCCGCTCGGCTACCACAGCGTCGTCTGTTGCCCCGTCGGCTACCGGGCCGCGGACGACAAGAACGCCCTGGCCCCGAAGGTGCGGTTCAATGCCGATGATGTCGTCCTGCGAATTTGATCAAGGAGCGTCCGGAAGCAAAGGCGCGAAAGCGGACGGGCGGTGGCCGCGGAACATCGTCGCTTTTCGCTCCGCGAAAAGTCAGGCTTCCCGCCCGGGGCCGGTACTCCGCGGGGGACCGGCCAAACTTTTCGCGGAGCGAAAAGCAACGATGTTCCTGCCCGCGCGGCCTGTCGCCCGCGGGAGAAAGGGCAATCTTTTCGCGGGGCGAAATGCGACGGCGCGCTCGCCCGTTCCGATATTTCAGAAGACTGTAAGGAGCGAACCGTGCGACAGCGTCAACTCGGCACGCAAGGCTTGACCGTCTCCGCCCTCGGCCTCGGCTGCATGGGCATGTCGTGGGCCTACGGAACTGGCGCCGACCGCGACGACGCGGAGTCGGTCGCCACGATCCACGAGGCCATCGACTTGGGGATCACCTTCTTCGACACGGCCGAAGTGTACGGCCCGTTCACGAATGAAATTCTCGTCGGCAACGCCCTGCGGGACCGGCGGGACAAAGTCGTTATCGCCACCAAGTTCGGCTTCGTGTTCAACCAGGCCGGCATGACCGTCGGGGCCGACAGCCGGCCGGGACACATCCGCGAGGTCGTGGACGGGTCGCTGAAACGCCTCGGGACCGACCACATTGACCTGCTGTACCAGCACCGCGTGGACCCCAACGTCCCCATCGAAGAAGTCGTCGGCGTGATGGCCGAGTACGTGAGGGCCGGCAAGGTCCGCTACCTCGGCCTGTCGGAAGCCGGGCCGGCCACGCTGCGGCGGGCGATGACGGTCCATCCCATCTCGGCGTTGCAGTCGGAATACTCCCTGTTCGAGCCGGAAGTGGAGGCCGAGGTGCTGCCGACGTGCCGCGAACTCGGCATCGGCTTCGTGCCGTACAGTCCGCTCGGCCGGGGGTTCATCACCGGCCAAGTAAAGACTGCCGCCGAGTACACGCAGGACAACGACAACCGCCGCAACATGCCGCGGTTCCATGAGGAACACTACGCGGCCAACATGAAGCGGGCCGAAGCGATCAAGGCTTACGCCGCCAAGCGGGGCTGGACCGCCGGCCAACTCGCGCTGGCGTGGCTGCTCGACCGCGGGCCGGACATCGTGCCGATCCCGGGGACCAAGCGCCGCAAATACCTGCGCGAGAACGCCGCGGCCGCCGACATCAAACTCACGGACGAGGACCGCCGCTTCCTCAACAATGACCTGCCGCCGGTCAGCGGAGATCGCTATGCCCCCGGCGGGATGGCGATGATCGACCGGGGTTGAGTGGCTTGGCGTCCGCGAGTTGGTCTGCGTTTCGTTGGCCACGGAATAAGGAGACGGCGATGACCCGACTACTGGCGATGACTCTTCTGGCGTGCGCGGCCGCGCCGGCCGTTGCCGACGACTGGCCGCAATGGCTCGGCCCCAAGCGCGACGGCGTCTGGCGGGAAACCGGCCTGATCGAGAAGTTCCCGGCCGACGGCGTGAAGCCGCTGTGGAAGACGCCGATTGCCGGCGGCTTCGCCGGCCCGGCAGTGGCCGGCGGCTTGGTGTACGTCTCGGACTACCTGACCGCCGGCAACGTGAAGGAGGAAGTCTTCGACCGCACCAACTTCACGGGCATCGAACGGTTGCACTGCCTCGACGCCAAGACCGGCAAGCCCGTGTGGAAGTACGAGTACGAGTGCAAGTACACGGTGTCGTACCCGATCGGGCCGCGCGCCACCCCGACCGTGTCCGGCGGCAAAGTGTACTTCTTGGGCACCGAAGGCAACTTCGCCTGCCTCGACGCCAAGACCGGGGCCGTGGTCTGGAAGAAAGACTTCAAGGCTGACTACGGCGCCAAGACCGCCCTGTGGGGCTATTGCAGCCACCCGCTGGTGGACGGGCAGGCCGTTTACACGGTCGTCGGCGGCGACGGGTCGTGCGTGGTGGCCTTCGACAAGGACACTGGCAAGGAGCTTTGGAAGGCTTTGACCGCCGAGGAGCAGGGCTACAGTCCGCCGACGATCATCGAGGCCGGCGGCGTGCGGCAACTGATCGTCTGGCACGGTACGTCGATCAACTCCCTCGACCCCGCGACCGGCAAACGGAATTGGGTCGTCAAATTGGAGGCGGCGTACCGCATGTCCATCATGACCCCCAAGATGGACGGCAACTTGCTCTTCGCCGCCGGCGAGGGGGCCGGCAACGCCGTGATGCTCGAACTCGGCAAGGACGCGCCGACGGCCAAGGAACTGTGGCGGGCCAAGAAGTCGAACGCCATGTTCCCAGTCAGCATGACGCCGTTCTTCGAGGGGGGCTACCTTTACGGCGTAGACATGACTGGCGAACTCCGCTGCGTGGAAGCGAAGACCGCCAAGCGCGTGTGGGAGTCCCTGGTTCCGTTTAACGACAAGGCGAACAAGGCCGCGACCGCGTTCATCGTCAAGAACGGCGACCGCTTCGTCCTGTTCACGGAGAACGGCGACCTGATTTTCGCCAACCTCAGCCCCAAGGGCTACGAGGAAATCAGCCGGGCGAAGATCATCGAGCCGAACACGACCGCATTCCGCCGCACCGTCGTGTGGACGCACCCCGCCTTCGCGGACGGCTGCATCTTCGTGCGGAACGAGCAAGAAATCGTGTGCGTGTCGCTGAAGAAGTGACAACCCGGAAAGCCCATGGACGGCCGTCCATGGGCTTTCGCCCACTTACTGCGGGACTACCTTCAACTTCACCGGCTTCTCTTCCCGCAGCACGTCGAACTCCAGCGGCTCGCCGCGCTTCGCCCCGCCCATGACCTTCATGTAGTCCTGGACGTTCTTGACAGGCTTGCCGGCGATGGCGGTAATCCGGTCGCCTTTCTTCATGCCCCCCTTTTCGGCCGGGCCGCCGGGGACGACGCCCTCGATGGCCATGCCGCGGGTGTCGGTCTCGTCGTAGCCGGGCATGACGCCGATCTTCGGGCCGCCGCCGCTGCCGCCGGACATTGACCCGCCCTTGCCGGCCACGTACTCGGGCCGCTTCGGCTCCGTGCTGATGCGAGTGGCCATGACTTCCACCAAGTCGGCCACCTTCTTGATGCCGGCGAGGTTGACCGTCTCCGGCTTGTCCTTCGGGGTGTGGTACTCGGGGTGGTCCTTGCTGAAGAAGAAGTAGACCGGCACGCCGGCCAGGTAGAACGACGTGTGGTCGCTCGGGCCGGTGCCGCTCTGCGACTTGTCGAACTTGAAGTTTAGGGCCTTGTTGCTCTCGTCCAGAATCTGGTCAAAGGACTTGGCCGAGCCGACGCCGCCGACGAGGATGTTGTCCTGCTTGGTGTCCTTGTCCGGGCGGACGCGGCCGATCATGTCCATGTTGAGCATGGCCACCGTGTCCTTGAGCGGGAACAACGGGTTCTTCGTGTAGTGCAGGGAGCCGAGCAGGCCGCGCTCCTCGCCGGAGAAGGCGAGGAAGACGAGCCGGCGGCCCTGCCGGTCTTTGACCGCCCCGAAGCGGCGGGCGAGTTCCATCAGGCCCGTCGTCCCCGAAGCGTTGTCGTCGGCGCCGTAGTGAATCTCCGTGCTGCCCGCGTTGCGGGTGCCGGTCTCGCCGCGGCCGAGGTGGTCGTAATGGGCGCCGATCACGACGGTCTCGGTCGCCAGCGGGCCGGCCCCCTCCAGCACGCCGACGACGTTCTTCACCTTCAGTTCTTTGATGCCGACGCTCGCCTCGACGGTGGCCGTCCAACCGTCGACCGCGAAACTCTGCGGCTTGGCGTCTTTGACGATCGCTTCTTCCAGGGCTTTCAGCGTTTTGCCGGCAGGCTTCAACAGTTGGTCGACGACCTCCCGCTTGACGTGGAACGCCGGAACCTCACCGACGCTGCCGGCGTCCTGGGCGTAAGCGTAGCCCATCAGCGGGTCGTCCTTGCCGGCCTTGTCCGCGTCGTTGACGAAGAGGACGGCCGCCGCCTTGCGCTTCGTCACCTCGGCCATCTTGGCGACCAGCGGGGCGTACTTTTGGAATTCTTCGTCAGTGAACAGCGGCTTGTCCCCGACTTTGGCCTTGGGGGCCTGCCGGAGGATGACGACCACTTTGCCGGCCACGTCCATCCCGGCGTAGTCGTCATACTTCGTGCCGGCCGAGACGCCGAAGCCGGCGAACACGACGGCGCCGCCGGCCTTGCCCTTGCCAGTGATGCCCGTGACGCAGAACTGCTTGTCGAGGGCCAGTTCCACCTTGGCGTCGGCCGGGCCGGTGAACGCCACTTTCTGCGCCCCCTCCGTCAAGTAGGACTCCTTGACGACGAATGGTTGGAAATATGTCTCGTCCGCGACGCCGGACTTCAACCCGGCCGCCTTGAACGTGGCGGCGACGCGGTCGGCGGCCTTGTTCAGCCCCTCAGTCCGCAGGCCGCGGCCTTCGCACTCGTCCCCGGCGAGGTAGAACAGGTCCGCCTTCATTTTCTCAAGCGGGTCGTCGGCGTGGAGCAACGGGGCGGCGAGCAGCAACAGGGCAACGCCCAAGCGGAATCGGGTCATGGATCGCCTCGGGGAGGTGTCGGGGGCAGGTGAATATATTTTACGGGGAAGTGCAAGTGGCCGCCAGCGGCGGGTCAGCCCGCCAACGGCCGGAAGGTCCGTTCGAGCAACGCCTCCGGGTAGAACACCCACGAGAAGTCCCGGCGGGCCAGCGTGCGGTTGGCGTCGAGCTCCCGGCTGATGTCCGCCAGTTTCTCGGCGGCGCCGGCGGCTTTGGCGGCGGTCGCGGGGCGGAGGCGCGTGGTCAAGGCGGACAACGTCCGGAACCACGCCCGGCGTTCGTTCTTGCCCCGCGGTTCGTCTTTGGCGACTTCCCACTTGGCCGTCACCGCCGACGGGTCGGCGCGCCGGGCCTCGTCGTAGTATTGCGGGTTCCACGTCAGGTTGCGGATCTGCCGTTGTTGTGACCGCAAGGCTTCTTCGTCGGCCGCGAAGCGGGCGAAGGGCAGGCGGACGGTCGCGCTGACGACGGCGTATTCCGGCGGCTCAATGCGGAAGTACCGGCGAATGATCTCGTCCGTCACCTCGTCGTACTTGCCGCCGCCGATGCCGTGGATGAACAGGTCGGCGAGGGCGAGGCGGCTGTAAAGCGTGAGCGTCAGGGCCCGCGGGCGAAGTTTCCAACCGGCGGCGGAAATCGCCCCGCAACACGCGGTCGTGCCGGGCAGTTTCACCGCCAACTGGTTCGGCCCGGCCCAGATTTCCAAGGCGTCCGGGCGGCGACGCACGAATACGCGATGCCGGACGGGGTCGTCGGTTCGCCAAATCCAGAAGGGGGATTCGGTCAAGTCACCCGAGCGCTGGAGTTCCGGGGCCGGGTGGTTCTTGCTCTTGATGCCATTTTGGCGGCGGTAATCGCCGATGGCGGCGTTGTACGCAGCGGCGAACGGCTCCGCGTCGGCCATCAAGCGTCGAGCGAACAGGCCGAAGGAGCGATGGGCCGACACTTGGCTCACGGCCAATTCCGGCGTCCCGCCGCCCCATTTGCGTTCCCAGTATTGCCGGGCCGAGACGAACGCCCGCGTGTAGGACACGCCGGTCTTGAGGCAGCCGACGATGCGCGGCCACGCGGCGAAGACCATCGGCTGAAAGTTCCATGTGTCCGTGACCGGCCGCAACTTGTCCGGCCACGATTCGAGGGCGGCCCAATCCCGCGGGAACGCCTCCTCGTAAGGAAGCTCCGGCACTGACACGTCGAACGGGATGGACTCCAGTCCCACATTTTGCGGGTTCGTGGACACCATCGGCAGAGAGAGTACGCGCTGCTTGAACGTGTCATTATCCACGATCAGGTTGACGGCATTGGCCCCGAGTCGTTTGGCTTGTCCGGCCAAGACGAAATTCTTCGCCCACACGCCGGGGTGGAACAGTTCCGGCTGGTGCCCCGCCATCAGTAACGGCTGATCCGGCGACGACGATTCACCAAGTAATTCGGCCCGGGCCTGCGCGCGAAAATCGGCCCACGACAACGAGCCGACTTCTCCCGCGAGAAGAGCCAAGCGGCGCCGGTTTTCGGAGACCATTCGCTCGTAGTTAGGGAAGGGCGGTTCCGCGAGCAAGCCGCCGTCGGCTTCGGGGGCCTTGAAGTGCTTGGTCAAACGCTCCACTCCCAACACTCGCTATGCCGATGACACGCGGCGACTTGAGCGGGGTAGCGGGCGGCCGTGCGGTCGATCACGCCGCGGTAGTAACGCAGGCGCTCGTCGGGCTTGTCCATCACGCCGCCGAAGGAGCGGTTCGGGTCGATGTACAGCCGCGGGACGCCGATTTCACGGACGGTCAGGCCGAGGCGGGCGGTTTCCACCCAAAGTTCCAGCGGCATGCCCCAGCTCGGCTCAGTGGCGGTAAGGAGTTCAATCGCCCGGCGGTCGTAGGCTTTGAAGCCGCAGAAGGCGTCAGTAATGTTGAGGCCGAAGCGGTCGTTGAGTTCTTTAGTAATCGTGGCGTTGATGAAGCGGCGGTCCGTCGGGGCCGGCGTGTCCTGCCGGAAGTCCCGGAAGTACCGGCTGCCGGACACGATGTTGACGCCGTGCATGGCTTCCAGCAGCACCGGGATGCGGGCCGGCTCGTGTTGGCCATCGCAGTCCATCGTCACCAGCACGTCGTAATCGTTCACCCTGGCGTAGTCGAAGGCGGTCTTGAGCGCGGCCCCGTAGCCGCGGTTTAGCGGGTGGGTCAAAACCGTCACCCCGGACTCTGTCTTCAGCAAGTCGGCCGTCCCGTCGCGGGAGCCGTCGTCGATGACCACGATGTCGGACGCATACCGGCGCACCTCGGCCAGCACCGCCGAAACGGTCTTGGCCTCGTTGTACACCGGGATGGCGGTTAACCATGTCATGGGGGCAGTCTCCGTTGGTCCCAACAGATTTTAGGCACAACGGGATACTGCCGCCAAATACTTAGTCTTACACCCCCTTCGGCACGGCCCAGTGGCCGGCCCGGTATTGGCGCTTGACCAAGGCGTTCGCCGCGGCATCGTTGGTGATTTGCTCCGTCGCCGGGTCGAACGTCAACGTCTTGCCGACGCGGGCGGCGATGTTCGCCAAGTGGACGATGGCGGCCGCCAAGTGCCCGGCCGTCGCCGGGGCGTTGAGCTGCTTCTGGGTGCCGCGGGTGCACTCGAAGAAGTTGGTGTGGTGCGGGGTCAATTCCGGCGAGCCGGTCTTCTCCGCGATCAATTTGTTTTTGGGGCCGTACAGCTTCCAGCCGTCGGAGTGGCCGACGATCATCATGCCCTTGGTGCCGTAGTACGCCGTCCCGTTCTCGTACCCCTCCTGCACGTAGGGGGACCAGATGCGCTGCTCGAAAATGAATTGCCGGGCCGGGTTCTTGCCGTGGGCGGCGTACTCAAAGACGGCGTACTGCGTGTCGGGGAACTGTTGATCGTCGTCGAAAAATAACTTGCCGCCGAGGCAGGCGACGCGGGTCGGGTGCGTCGTCGCGTTCAGGCCCCACAGGGCCACGTCGATGTCGTGGACGCCGTCGTTGCCGATGTCCCCGCAGCCGAAGTCGTACCACCAGCGCCAGATGCCGGGCAGCATGTTGGCCCGGTACGGCGTCTCCGGGGCCGGGCCTTGCCAGAGGGCGTAGTCCAGCGTGGACGGGGGGGCGGTCGGCTTCGTCTTGCCGATGCTGCGGCGGAGTTGGCTGTTCCACGACTTGGCCGCGAGAATCTCGCCGATCTCGCCGGCGTGCAGCTTCGCCATCGCCTCCTGAAGGAACGGGGCGCTGCGACTCTGAGTCCCGACTTGCAGCAGTTTGCCGGTCCGCGCCGCGGCCTCGACGAGCAGCCGGCCCTCGCGGATGTTGTGCGAGCACGGCTTCTCGACGTAGACGTGCTTGCCCGCCTCCATCGCCAGAATGGCGGCCGGCGTGTGCCAGTGGTCCGGCGTGGCGATCAGGACCGCATCAATGTCTTTCGATTCGAGCAACTTGCGGTGGTCGCTAAAACTGACCGGTACTTTCCCGGTCGTCTTTTCGACATCACCGGATGCCGCTTTCAAATGCTTCGTATCAACGTCACACACCGCCACCACGGAAGCGGTCGGCAGCTTCATCAACCCTTTCATGTTCGCCACGCCCTGCCCGCCGACGCCGATGAACCCGATGCGAACTTTCTCACTCGGCGGCACATCGGCGGCGAACGTCGCCCGGTAGAGACTCGGCGGAATGGCGAGTATGGCACCACCCGCGATGCTGGTCCGCAAGAAGTCGCGGCGGTTGGTTGAAGACAGGCGCGGCATGACAGTGGCTCCGAATTGGGAAAGGCGGTATGACGGTATATTGCTGCGTTTTGCCCCAAGATGCAACCATAAGTTTTCACAACGACCGGGGTGCAACTCAATTCGCCGGGAGTGGTTGAAGTCTTGAAATCCACCTCACCCCCAACCCCTCTCCGATG
>JAYTTY010000076.1:0-10837 GCA_043744795.1 Zavarzinella sp.
GCGTTCGGCGGAAGTCGCCAAAAGTCAACGGCGACAGACCCGGGCCACGGCCGCAAAACGCGCTCCTCTCCGCAAAGCCTCCGCGTCGCGGCTCACAAAACGGGGGGTCCGTGCTACTGGTGGATTTCCGCCGCCGGCGTTTCGGCCAGCAAGCTCTCCAAATCCTGCGGGCTGACGGGCTTGGTGAAGTGGCGGTCGAAGCCGGCCTCGGCGGCTTTGCGCTGGTCTTCCTCCGTGCCCCAGCCGGTCAGGGCCACGATCCGCAAGTCTTTGCCCCACGGCTCGCCGCGGATGCGCCGGCAGGCGTCGTAGCCGTTCAACTTCGGCATGCCGATGTCCATCATCACGATGTCCGGCCGGTACGAGCCGGCCAGGCAGACGCCTTCCAGTCCGTCGTTGGCCGTCACCGCCTCGCACCCGAGCAGGCGCAGCAGCATCTCCAAACTGGCGGCGGCGTCCACGTTGTCGTCCACCACCAGCACTTTCAGGGGCGAGGGGACAGGGGCGAGGGGCGAGGATGAGATCGGATTTTCCTCGCCCCTCGCCCCTGTCCCCTCGCCCCTGCTCAAGGGCAGGCGCACGGTAAACTCGCTGCCGCGGCCCTCCCCCTCACTGGCGGCCGAGACGGTGCCGCCGTGCATCTCGGCCAGCCCGCGCGCCAGCGCGAGGCCGACGCCCAGGCCCCCCTGCGTCTTTTCGAGGGACTGGTCGGCCTGGGAAAACAGCTCGAAGATGTGCCGCAGAGACTTCTCGGAGAGGCCGACGCCCGTGTCCCGGACGCGGACGACGGCGGCGGCCCCGTCCCGCTCGGCCGTCACTTTCACATGGCCGTGCCGGTTCGTGAACTTGGCGGCGTTGGTCAGCAAGTTGGAAAAGATCTGGGCCACGCGCCCGGCATCGACCGCCAGCCACACGGGGTCGCGCGGCAGGAGCAACTGAAGGTGAACGCCGGCCGCCTCCAAGTTGGGTCGGGCCGTCTCGGCCGCCGCGTGGACCATGTCTTGCAGGCAGGCGCGCCCGGGCCGGAGTTGGAGTTTCCCCCGGCTGATGCGGGACACGTCGAGCAGGTCGTCCACCAGCCGCACCATGTGGGCCAGTTGCCGCTCCATCATCTCGCGGGCTTGGACGGCCGCGTGCTGCGCCCCGCCGGTGAGCCGCAGCACTTGCAGGGCGTTGCGCATCGGGGCCAGCGGGTTGCGCAGTTCGTGGGCCAGCGTGCCGAGGAACACGTCCTTGCGGCGGTCGGCCTCCCGCAAGTCGGCCTCCGCCCGCCGGCGCTCGCTGATGTCCAGCAGCACGCCCGTCAGCCGCAACGGCGTGCGAGGAGTCGTCGTCTCGTCGAACACCGTTTGCCCGCGCACCGCCGCCCAATGGGCCGTCCCGTCCCGGTGGACCAGCCGGCATTCCTGGGCGAACGCCCCGTCGCCGTCCGGCAAGAGGGCGGCGGTCATCGCCCGGTCCACGCGGGGCCAGTCGTCCGGGTGGACGCGCAGGATGCTGTCGTCCAGCGTCAATTCGTCCGTCGGGTCGAACCCCATGATCTCCCGGCACCGCGCGTCGGCCGTCACCGCGGCCGTCACCGGGTCCAATTGCCACGTCCCGACTTTGGCCAAGGCCAAGGCCAATTTGGCTTGCATCTCCGCGTCGGCGGGCGGGGCGTGTTGACTCCGCGGGGCGACCGCTTCCGTGCAGATGACGACGACGCCGGCCACGAACCCGGCGTCGTCCGGGGCCGGGCTGTACCAGACGGTAGAAGTCGTGTTCGCCGTGAGCCGTAGATTCTCGCTCGCCGTCGCCCGGCCGTGGTCGAGCGCGGCGTTCGCCTGCGGGCCGATGACACCCCACAGGTCGGCCCACACGTCCTCGGCCGGGCGGCCGAGGGCGGCCGAGTTCCGGTGGCCCAACAGGGGAATCGCGGCGTCGTTGTGGAAGGCGGTCAGGCCGCGGCCCCACCACACGAACATGGGCAGGCGGGAACAGAGCATGATGCGCACGGCGGTCCGCAGGCTCGTCGGCCAGTCCGCCATGCGGCCGAGGGGCGTGGCCGACCAATCGAATTGGCTGATGCGGCGGCCCATTTCCCCGCCGCTGGCGATTTGGGGACTCGGCGCGTTGTTCGTCATGGGTACAGTCTTTTGGGCGGCCGACGCCGGGTGATTAACCATTAGACGGGACGCCCTTCCCTTTCCAATTTACCGCGTCACAACCGGCGGGGCAAACGGAGTCTGCGCCGGCCGCGACGCGGCGGGTCTCACTTCTTCGGCTGCAACACCTTCACCACGCGGAATCCCCAGTACGCCTCCCCCGGCGTGCGGTGGCGTTGTTTGGCGTCGGCCGGCTGGTCGGCGCTGCCGCCCATCAGCTTGCCGCCGTCCTTGGTCGTCACCCACTCGGCAACGTTGCCGCCCAAGTCGGCGGGCGTCGGGCGATCTTCCGTCTTGCCGAAGCGGCCGACTTCCCGCAACAGCGGGGCCGGGCCGGGCAGCCCCTTCATCGCCTCGGCCAGCTTCTTGGCGTCTTCCGGGTTGACGGCGTAGCCGGCCCAGTAGTCGAGCGTGTTTTCGCCGTCCGTCTCGCCGTACAGGTCTTCCCCCTCTTCTTCCGTCGGCAGGCGGTAAGCGTCGCCGGTGAGTTTCGTCAGCCACTCGCAGTAGGCTTTGGCCTTGTCCAAAGTGAGGCCGTGGGCCGGGTAATTCTCCCGCCCCGGCTCGGCGGCCGCCTTCGCGTCAAACTGACCGAATTGCGCCTGCGTGACCTCGAAACGGCCGACGGAAAGGCCGTGATGAGTCACCGTCTCGGGGATCAACTTGCTGTTGGACATCAGGCCGTACCGCCCGCGGTCGCTCGGGGCCTTGGCGGATTCCAGCAGGCGGGCCAGCGGCGACTCCTCGCGGATCGCCTCCGGCTTCTCGGCGGCCGTCTTGAACAGGTGCTTGTCGAACCACGCCAGTTCCTCCGTCACCTTGCGGCGGCGGTGGGCGAGTTTCTTCGGGCCGTGCTCTTCGCCGGGGAAGAGGATGAAGCGCACGTCCGTCTTGCCGGCCTGTTGCAGGCCGCGGTAGTGCATCCACCCCTGCTGGGCCGGCACGGTGCGGTCGTTCTCGCCGAAGAAGATCAGCGTGGGCGTGCGGACCTTGTCCAGCTTGTAGAACGGCGACTTATCCTGAAAGCGCTTCGGGTCGGTCAGCGGGTTCTTGCCGATGTAGTAGCGGTCGAACGCCTCGCCGAACTTGCAGTTGCCCCAGTCGCTCACCCAGTCCACGTCCCCGGCCCCGGCGCTGGCCGCCTTGTAGCGCGTGGTACTCGTCGTGAGGGCAATGGTCAGGATGGAGCCGTTCGACCAGCCCATGACGCCGAGCTTATCCGCGTCAACCAAGCCCTTGGCGATCAGGTGATCGACGCCCTTTTCGATGTCCGGCACTTCGAGGTCGTAGTATTTGCCGTCGGCGATGGAGGCGGCGAACGGCAGGCCGTAGTTGCTGCTGCCGTGATAGTTCGGCTTGAAGACGAACGCCCCGCGCTGGCAGAACAGGTTGGCCGGGTACGCCCAGTCGTCCTGCCAGTCGTCCGCGTCCGCGTAGTGCGGCCCGCCGTGGATCATCACGACGGCGGGGTACTTCTTGCCCGCCTCGTACCCGTGCGGGTAGAACAGCATCCCCTCGACTTCGTCGTCTTTCGCCCCCTTCCAGCGGATCGCCTCCGTCTTGGCGAAGGTCTTGTCCGCGTAGCGGTCTTCCAACCTCACGACGGCCTTCGCGTCTTTGACGCTCGTCCCCTCGATCGTGGCCACATGCCAATGAGCCGGCTCGGACGAGGTCGCGTGGGCGTACACCACCGTCTTGCCGTCTTGGCTCGCCGCGAGGCCGAACGTGTGTTTGACGTGGTCGCCCGTCAGCATCTCCTTCTTCCAGCCGCCGTCCGCGCGCGTGAACTTGGCGACCTTGTTCGTGACGCCGTCCGTGAGCAGGGCGAGGAAGCCGTCCCGCGTCACGATCAGGCCCTCGGCGTCGCCGTTCATGTCCTGCTGGGCCAAGCCGCGGTCCCAGCCGAGATCGACCTTTTTGACTTCCTTCGACTTGAGGGTGAACTCGAACACCTCCGCGACGAACGGCCCTTCTCCGGCGATGGCGTTGCCCGAGTGGTTGACGGCCAAGAACCCGTCGCCGTCCGGCCGCCAGCGGACGGCCGCCAGATCGAACATCTTGTCGGCGAAAATGCGCTCGTGCGCCCCCGTCTCCAAGTCGTACAACTCCGTGGTCTGCGGGGTCCGGCCGTCGAAGGCGTTGCGCAGGGTCCGCTGGTGGTGCGTGACAGCCCGCTTACCGTCCGGCGAGACGGCGAACCACTCGATGCGGTCCGCGTTGTCCGTGACGCGGTCAATCGTCTTGCCGGTCAGGTCCACGCGGAACAGCCGGGCCGGCGGCTCGTGGGCCTCGTCTTCCACGACGTTCGACGTGTCCTTCTTCTCTTTAATTTTGTTCTCGTGCCGCGTCTTCTCCTCTTGGGCGAGGAAGACGACGTGCCCCGGCCCGGCCCAGTCGAACGCCTGCACGTCCCGCGCGAACTCCGTCAGCGCCCACGGCTCGCCGCCGCCCACGTCCAGCAGCCACACTTGCGTCTTCGCGTCATCTTCGGTGTCCTTACGGGACCGCGGGCCGGCGCGGCGGCTCTTCTCCTTCTTCAAGGGGGAGGCCCGGTCCGAGAGGAAAGCGATGTGTTTGCCGTCCGGCGAGAACTGCGGCGCCGAACAGCGGTCCTTGCCGCGGGTGAGGGGGACATCCACTTGCGTCCGCAAGTCCGTGCGGACGAGGTTGGCGACGGCCTCCCCCTTGTCCTCGTCCATGACCGTCTTCACCCAAACGGCGTACCGCCCGTCCGGCGAGACATCGATCTGACTGGCCGTCTCGTTGAGCAGCACGTCATCGACGGCCCACGCCCGGCTTTTGCCGGCGGCCCCGGCAGAAAGCGGAATCATCACGCAAATCAAGGCAGCCCAGCGCATCGCAAACCTCCGCGGGAACCAACGGCCCGTTGAGCGTGAGGTTATGGCGGGCGGCCGGGTAAGGCCATCGATGGCGGCCCTGTTAATCCCAAAGTCGCGCGACGCCGTAGGCGTCGAGGGCGACATCTGCGCTGACAATTGGAATCCCCGCGATTGACGATTGTGCGACGAGCAGTCGGTCAAAGGGGTCTTTATGATGATGCGGAAGGGTTTCCACAAAAGTAACGTGCGGGAGTTCGATATCGAGGAGTGAAAAGCCGTTGATCGCCAGATGCTTTGGCAGGAATGTTGTCGCCGGCTCGCCCAAGTCCAGCCTCTTCTTGCCGACTTTGATCGCAATTTCCCAACAACTGGCCACGCTGACGAACTTCCGTTGAGACGGGTCTTCAATGAGCCGCTTGGCCGCAGAAACCAGCCGAGGGTCGTCCGCCAGAAACCAGAGAAAGGCGTGTGTGTCCAGCAACAGATTCATTCCGAGGCCCCCTCAAATTCCTCCAGGGGCGCGTCAAAGTCGGGGGACATCCAAATCTTCCCCCTGGCGCTCCCCGCCGTGCAGGGCCAGCCGGGTTTCGGCGGTGTCTTCACTTCAGCGACAGGTTGCCCGTGATCGAGAATCGTCAACACGTCGCCGGTGCGGAGGCTGTTCAGCAGGGCTGGCAGATTGGCTTGCACTTCTTCCAGTGTCCGGGTCATGTCCCTCTCCTCAATCATCTATCCCCCGTCAGTGTAGCTGATTTCGCGGACACACGCCGGCACTTGCCCTTTCCACAATCCCGCCCTCTCGGGTACCATCGTGCGGACGGTTCTCCCCCGAACAAGAAAGGTCGCACGGATGCGGCATCTTCTCATGGTGGGTCTGGTCCTCGGCTGCGCGCACGCCACGACGGCGGCCCCGCCGGGGGCGGTTCAAATCGACGACGTGAGCTACAAGGAACTGGTGGCCGAGGTGAACGCCCTCAAGGGGCGGGTCGTCCTCGTGGACGTGTGGGGCATGTTCTGCGGGCCGTGCCGGGAGAAGATCCCCCGCGTGGTCGAACTGCAAAAGAAGTACGGCAACGCGGGGCTGTCCGTCATCACTGTCAGCGTGGACCCGGCGGGGGACACGGAGGCCGTGGCCAACGCCAAGCAGTTCCTCGGGCAGTACCGGGCCGAGACGCGCAACGTGCATCTCAAAGACCCGGTCGCCCTGTGGGCCGGCAAGTTCAAGACCAACAGCGTGCCGCTGTTCTACCTGTTCGACCAACAGGGCCGGCTGGTGGAACGCTACGACGGCCGCTTCGACCCCGTCGCCGTGGACCGGCAAATCCGCGACTTGCTGCACGATTAGGCGTCGGACCGCCGCACGCCGAAGACGACGAGCTCCCACAGAGAGTCATGTTTTCCGTAGCCGGTCCCTGAAGGGGCCGACTACGGAAAACCGATCACCTTCCTGAAATGACGATCTGCTCGCGCATCCCCATTCCCATCAGCACGGCGCCGACGAGACTCACCAGTAAGACCACCGCCCCCCAGCGCCGCGTCGCCTTCACCTGCCACCACATGAACAGGCCGGAGAAGCCCCAGAACAGCATGATGACGGCCATCACATCGACAATCACGGCCCACGCCCACCGGGAATTCGTCTCGAACGGGTAGCCGTGGGCCGAGTGCAATCGCGTGAGAAATCGCCGAGTGGAAACGGGGTCCGGCGGCGGCTCTTGGTCGGCCAGCTTACCGCTGACACTGCCGGCCATCGGGCCGTACGTCACGCGCCAAATCTGGTCGCCGGCCGTCATGCGGAACGACACGTCCGGTACGGACGTGACCGTCACTTCCCCCGTCGGAAAGCCCGCTTTCTCCAGGATCGTCGGCACGGCGGCCTTCACCCGGTCGGCCATCGTGTCGGGGAGTTTCAGCCCGTTACCGCCCGTCGGCTTCGGGGCGGCAAACAGTTCTCGGCCCACGGCGAACGGGGCCGGCGGCCCGGCCGGTTTGGGCGGCGTCACGGGCTTGGCGCGGATCGTCCCGCCGCCGCCGGTCGCTTCCAACAACACGCTGATTTCAAGCTCGTCTGTCTTCACGGTGGCGAAGGCGAACTCCCGCGTGAACGTCGCCCCGTCCGGGTCGGCGAGGGCGTAGCCGGCGGCGGGCGTTTGCTCCCGCAACGCGGCGACGACTTGCTCGGCCGTCTCCCGCGGCGTGGGCGGGCGTTCCATCGGCGTGCCTCGCAACGCGGCCCGGTCGAAGGTGGCCGTCGGCTGGTCACTGAACGCGGACGGGTGGTTAAACAGGAAGGCGGTGACGCCGTAGAGCAGCACCCACGGCAGCATGAGCAAGCCGGCGTAGAGGTGCGCGCGTCGAAGGAGCATGAGGAACGGTTTCATTGAGGTGGGGCCGGCGGATACATTAAGCCCCATATTACGAACGGGGGCGACCATGCCGGTGAAAAGCAGCGTGACGGTGAGTCTGGTTCCCGAGGCCAAGGGCGGGCCATTCGTCTTCTGGGACGGCCTCGAAGACGCCGCCAAACAGGCGGCCGACCTCGGGTTCGACGCCGTGGAAATCTTCCCGCCCGGCCCGGAGGCGATTGCCGCCGCGACCGTGGCCCCGACCTTGGCGAAGTATCATTTGGCCGTCGCCGCCGTCGGCACCGGCGGCGGGTGGGTGCGGCACAAGTTGACGCTCACGCACGCCGACGAAGCCGTCCGCGCGAAAGCCCGCGGCTTCATCTCGCAAATGATCGCCGCCGCCGGGGCGTTGAAGGCCCCCGCCATCATCGGATCGATGCAGGGCCGCTGGGGCGACGGCGTCACCCGAGAGACAGCCTTCGCCTATCTCGCTGAGGCATTGACCGATTTGGGCGAACAGGCCGCGAAATTCGGCGTGCCGCTCTTGTACGAGCCGCTGAACCGCTACGAGACCAACCTGTTCTGCACCGTGGCCGACGGCGTCAGCTTCTTGAAGACGCTCAAGACGACGAACGTGAAGCTGTTGGCCGACCTGTACCACATGAACATCGAGGAGACGAACCTCGCCGACGCGATCATCGCCGGCGGCCGGCATATCGGCCACATCCACTTCGCCGACTCCAACCGCCGCCCGGCCGGGTTGGGGCACACGGACTTCCGGCCCGTCGCCGAGGCCGTCAAAAAGACGGGCTACGATGGTTACTTCTCGGCCGAGGCGTTCGCCTACCCCAATTCACTGGCGGCGGCCGAGCAGACGATGAAGACGTTCCGGGAGTTGTTCGGGAAGTGACGGCCGGGCAAGGGGGACGTGCCGATCTGCTCGTTCAACCGCCGTCTGGCGGTCGCGTTGGAGTCCCGCTTTTAAGCGGTCTTGGAACGGTCACCCACAAGGCCCGTGAGGGCCGGAGTCTTCGACGGCCCGGTGGGCTTCGACTGTCACCCCCGAAGGCGAACCCTCGAAGACTCGGTTCGCCGGTCCCTTCCGGGTGAGATGTCCAAGACCGGCTGAAAGCCGGGACTCCAACGGAATCCAATCCCCGCCGGTTTTCGGCCTTCGTTGGAGTCCCGGCTTTCAGCCGGTCTTGGACCTGCCACCCACGAGGCGTGAAAGGGCCGGAGTCTTCGACGGTCCGGCCCGGTGGGCGAACAGTCGTCACCCCTGAAGGCGAACCCTCGAAGACTCGGTTCGCCGGTCCCTTCTGGGTGAGAGGTCCAAGACCGGCTGAAAGCCGGGACTCCAACGAAGGCCGCCTGACGGCGGTTAGAGTTGACTGCCTACCGCCGCAACGTCCACTCGTCTTGGGCGTATTTCTCGGCCACTAAGCCCGGCACGAGGGCCAACGATTCCGGCGGCGCCTCTCCCGGCATCGCTTGGAACACTTCCGTCAAGCGGGCCACAATCTCTTCCCGCTTCCCGGGCAGGTTGCGCACGAAGTCCTCATGCAATCGCCCTTCGCGGTAGGCGGGCATGCGCTCCGGGGGCTTGAGGTATTTGGCCACGGCCGGGAGATCGAAGTCGTACAGGACGGTGCCGTGGTGCAGGACCGTGCGGGCTTTTCGCTGTTGGGCGTTGCCGGAGAATTTGACGCCCGCAATCGCCAAGTCACTGATGCCCGCGTGTTGCACGTCAGCGAACGTGGAAAGGGCCTCGCGCACGCGGCCGAGGATCCAGCGGTACGAGGCGTTCACGTCCCGCAGTTCGGCGGCCCGGCGGTGGTTGACGATCAGGCTGAATAAGAAGCAACCGCGGCCGAGCAAGACGGTGCCGCCTCCGCTGGAGCGGCGCAGAATCGGGACGCCGTCCCGCTCACACGCTTCGCGGTCCAGATCGATGGCGACACTACCGCCGGCCCCGAGAACGACGGCATGATGCGGCCACTCCCAGAATCGCAGGGCTTCGAAGGCGTCCGTCCCCTCGGCGTGCAGCAGCAACGCTTCATCCAGCGCGATGTTGGCGGCCGGGTCGGACAGCGTGAGGTCGAACGCCGTCATTCCGCGGACTCGATCAGGCCGGGGACGGGGTTTTCGAGTTCGCGCACCACGTCTTGCAGGAACCGGGCGGCCGGGGCACCGTCCGCGATGCGGTGGTCGAAGGTGAGGCTGAGGGTGACGGTGTCCCGCGCCACGATTTGGCCGTCCGCGACGACGGGAATTTTCTGAATGCGGCCGACGCCGAGGATGGCGCACTCGGGCCAGTTGATGATCGGCGTGAAGGCGTCGATGCCGAACGCCCCGAGGTTCGTGACGGTGAACGTCCCGCCGCGCATGGCGTCGCCGGGCAGCGAGCCGGCGCGGGCTTTCTCAACGAGTTCCTTTGCCTTGGCCGTGACTTGCTTCAAGCTCAGCCGAAGCACGTCGCGCACCACGGGGACGAGCAGGCCGGCCGGCGTGTCCACGGCGATGCCGATGTGAACGTCGGCGCTGGGAACGACGCGGTCGTCTTCCCAGCGGGCGTTGATGACGGGGTGTCGTTGCAACACGCGGGCGGCCAGTTTTACGAGCAAGTCCGTGATCGTCGGGACAGCGCCGCCGGCCGCCTTGAACTGGCTTCGCACGTTGAGCAATTGCGTCGCGTCGGCCGTGGTGTGCAGCGTGACCGGGGCCGTCGTGCGCAGGCTGTGCAGCATCCGCTCCGCGATGACCTTACGCACCTTGCTGGAACCCGTCGCCGCCACCGACGTGCGCCCGCGAATGTCCCGCTCGCGGACGCGGCCGTTTCGCCCGGTGCCTTTAATCGCCTTCCAATCCACGCCCAACATGGCCGCGGCGATTCGTGCGCGCGGGGTGCTGACGAGTTCTTTGGAAGCGGGTTGCTTGAACGCTTTCACGTCGTCCGCGGTGATCCGCCCCGTGGCCCCGGTGCCTTGAACGCAGTCGAGGGCCACGCCCATTTCGCGGGCCAACCGCCGCACGGACGGACTGGCGGGGACCGGAGCCGACGCTTCGGCTGTCGGTGTCGGCGCCGATGATGGCGTTAATGAAGGGGCCGTGTCCCCGACGGCCAACAGGTAGCCGAGGACCGTGCCGACGGGGACGCGGTCGCCCTCCTTCGGCGCGTCCGCGGGGATGTTCAGCACGCCGCCGTCGAGCGCTTCGATCACCTGCGTGGCCTTGTCCCCCTCGAGGGTGAACAGGGCGTCGCCGGCGGCCACGGCGTCGCCCGGCTTTTTCAGCCAGCCGAGGAAGGTGCCGTGCTCCATGTTCCAGTCGAGGCGCGGGAGTTTGATTTCGGTCGGCATGGGGATTGTCTCAATACCACAGTCGAAACCCGTTTAGCCGCGACGCGGAGGGTTTCCGCAGCGGAGCGCGGTCTTCCATCGATCAACCGCTTCACGTTTGTCAACGGCGAGCGTCGAGGCGTCAGCCCGACGTGTCTTCTTCAAACAAG
>JAYTTY010000077.1:0-2776 GCA_043744795.1 Zavarzinella sp.
GCCGCCAAGACGCCAAGGCCGCCAAGAAGACCCATCCAAAATGGTTTTCTTGGCGGCCTTGGCGTCTTGGCGGCTAATCTTTTGTTTCTTTCTAAATGTCCACGCACATCCGGCGAATCTCCCCTTATCCCGCAGCCCGAAACTCATTCGCTGCGAACACAATCACCCCTGCCGGGAGAAGGCACCGATGTTTAAGAAATTGATTTTCGTCAGCGCGGCGGGGTTGCTCACCGCCACCGTCCTCACCCAGACCAAGTTGGGCAGCTACGCCTGCTCGCTGGTTGAACGGGCCGACGCGGCCATCGAGTCGAAGATTTCCCCGGACGAAGAAATTCGCCGGATCAAGTCCGAAGTCGGCAAGCTCTCCAAGGACATCGACAAGGCCAAGGGGTCGCTGGCCGAAGAGAACGTCGAAGCCAAGCTCCTGCGCATGGAAGTCGAAGAGCGGCGCGTCAACCTGACGGCGGCCCGCCAGTCCCTCGACGTGCGGCACAAAATGATGACCGACGCCTCCGAGGGCAAGCAGGTCAAGTGGGACGGCCAGAACGTGATTTTCGGCAAGGCCAAGGAACTGCTCCAGTTCCAAGTGCGCCAGTTCAAGAGCCAAGAGCAGGAACTCAAGGCCAAGGAACTGATGTTGAGCGTGCGGGAACGCACCCGGACGCTGGCCGAGCAGCACCTGCAAGAGTTGGTGACGCAGAAGGCCAACCTCGACGCCGCCGTCGTGGAAATGGAAGCGGACATCAAGCAGGCCAAGATCGAGCAGACGCAGAGCAAGTACCAGGACGACGGCTCGCGCATGGCCGAAGTGAAGGAGTCGCTCGCCAAGTTGAAGAAGAGGATCGAGATTCAGCGCGAGAAGCTGAACCTGAGCAAGAAGATCGACCCGACCTCGGCCGAGAACAAGACGGTGGACGAGATCATGGCCGAATTGGACGGCGGCAAGGACGTGAAGAAGGTCGAAGAAGTCAGCCGGAAGTAATTTTCCCCCGACAGTGACGTGACTCCCAATCTCGGACGGCCGGCGGGTTGACCCAATCAGTCAATCCGTTCGGCCGTCTTGTGTTTCGGCCGGGAGGCGATTCAATGGACACGGTGTCCGTCGCCCCAGTCAGGAGCGTAGGTTCCATGCGTGAACCGGCGTGGATGACGAAGTACCAGGCGCGGGAGGCCCTCAAGCACGGCCGCCCCGAAGACGCGCACCGGCTGCTCGACACGCTGGTCGCGTCGGGCGACCGCCGCGTGTGGTCGTTGCGCGGGGACGTGGTCCGCGGGTACGTCGAGCGGGCCGAGCGCGCCTTGCGGAACGACGACGTGGAGGCCGCGTGGAAAGACTTGGGCTTGGCCGCCTCCCTGAGTTCCGCGACCGACCCCGGCGTCGCCAAGCTGCGTGAAACACTTTTAAGCCACGCCGTCTCCGAACTGCGGGCGATGCTGGAGGCCGGCAAGCCGTTGCAAACCTTGGAAGCCATCGGCCGCTTCCGCGAGCGGTCGGCCACCAGCCCCGCCGTCCCCACGCTCGAAGAGGCCGCCCGCGATTGGCAGGCCGCCATCGCCTTCGCGGACAAGGGGGAGTTCCCGCAAGCCCGCCCGACGCTCGACCGGGTACGGCCCAGACTCGGCAGCCGCACGATGGGCCTCGACCGCTACGAGGAGGCGGTGAACCACCGCGAGGACCGCTTCCGCGTGACGTGGGCGCAACTTCAGGAAAGCACGGCCGCCGGGGACTGGCGGGAAATCCTGCGCAACGCGGACGAAGTGCTGCAAGTCGCCCCGCGGCACCGCGAGGCCCAACAGGCCCGCAACCGGGCGTGGCAAATGCTCCAACCCGACGTGGTGAAGCCGACGCCGAAACTCTCCGAAACCACCGTCATGGTCCCGAAGGCGCCCCCGCCGGACTTGCCGGGGTTGCCCAAGCGGTTCTTCCTGTGGATCGACGGCGTCGGCGCCTACTTGGTCTGCACGGCGCCGCGCATCTCCATCGGGCAGGCGACCGGGGACGCCCCCATCGACGTGCCGATCTTCGCGGACGTGTCCCGCATCCACGCCATGCTGTCGCGCGACGCCGAGTGCTACATGATCGAGGCCAGCAAGGCCGTTACGCTCAACGGCCATTCGGCCGAGAAGGCCGTCCTGCAAGGCGGCGACTGCATCGCCTTCGGCTCGTCGTGCCATCTCTGCTTCGACCAGCCTGTCCCCGGCGCCTTGTCGGCGCGACTCATGCTCACCGGGGCGCGCCGGCTCCCGATGGCCGTGGACGGCGTTCTGCTCATGGCCGACATGCTCGTACTGGGGCCGGGCGAGAAGTCGCACGTCCAAATCCCCGAACTCGACCGGCCACTGTACCTCGTCCGGCACAAGGACCAACTCCTCGCCAAGTGGGACGGCGAGTTGAGAATCGAGGGCGAGAAGTTCGACCGCGAAGCCGTGTTGCCGCGGGCCGGGACGGTGATCGCCGACCCGATCTCGTTCGCCATCGAGCCGGTGAGGTGAGGGTTTTGAACGGAAGTCGTGCGATCAGAGAAAGCATTTTTAGCCACGGATCGAACACGGACGAAACACGGATAAAGGCAGAAGAGAAGAACTTCACCACAGAGGACACAGAGGACACAGAGAAAAGACCGAGAAGCGGAAAACAACGATCCGCAGATCAATCCGATGAACGCAGATGATATCCGAAATCACAACTGTCCGGCTAAACTCGGGTCACATCTCTGAAGCCGCCTGAATTCCAAGGTCGCGCCGCGTGTCGTCGGCGCGCACGACTTCAACTTGC
>JAYTTY010000078.1:0-10797 GCA_043744795.1 Zavarzinella sp.
TCCAACGAAAACAAGGCCTACCTGCCAATGACAGTCGCCCGTGTCAGAACGTCTCTGTTGAAGACCGGCTGAAGCCGGGACTCCAACGAAAACAAGGCCTACCTGCCAATGACAGCCGCCCGTGTCAGAACGTCTCTGCCGAAGACCGGCTGAAGCCGGGACTCCAACGAAAACAAGGCCTAAACAACGGCCGTCACGGTTCGCAGGCCCGGCCGTCCGGGCCGACGCGCAGCACGCGGACGGTCGGCAGCCGGTCGCCCCCCTCGACCGGGTGGCCGGCGAGGACGATCACCAGTTGCCCGGCGGCGACGGCCCCGTGGTCGAAGGCCGCTTGCACGGCCCCGCCGAGGCGGTCGTCGCCGGTCTGGCAACAGTGGTCCATCAGCACGGGTTGCAGGCCCCACACGACGGCCATTTGCCGCAGGACGGCCGCGTCCGGGGCCGGGGCGATGACCGCCGTCTTCGGCCGGTGCCGAGCCAACAGCCGGGCCGTGCGGCCGGAGAGCGTCGGCGTGATGATGGCGTCGGCCCCGACGAGGGCGGCCAGGTCCACGACCATGTGCGTCGTGTGGTCGTCGATGGTGCGCTCGGCCGGCTGAAGCTCAAGGCCGCCGTGGCCGAGTTCCAGCAGGTGCGACTCGGCCTCCAGGGCGATGCGGCTCATGCACTCGACGGCGTCTACCGGGTACAGGCCGACGGCCGTCTCGCCGGAGAGCATGACGGCGTCCGTCCCGTCGTAGATGGCGTTGGCCACGTCCCCGGCTTCCGCGCGCGTCGGCCGCGGGTTTTGCCGCATGGAGTCGAGCATGTCCGTCGCCGTGATGACCGGCTTGCCGGCGGCGCGGGCCAAGGCGATCAGCCGCTTCTGCACGGTCGGCACGCGCTCGAGCGGAATCTCCACGCCCAGGTCGCCGCGGGCCACCATGATGCCGTCGAAGGCCGCGATGATCGCCGCCGCCGCCTCAACCGCTTCGGGGCGCTCGATCTTCGCCAGCACCGGGACGTTCAAGCCGTGCTTGGCCGCCTCGGCCCGCAGTTCGCCGGCGGCTTCCGGGGTGCGGGCGAACGACAGGGCCAGCCAATCGACTTGGCCTTGGGCGGCGACGGCGATGGCGGCGCGGTCGCGGTCAGTGATGGCCGGCGTGGTCAGCGGCGAGTCCGGCAGGTTCACGCCCTTGTTGGGCATCAACGTCCCGCCCACCGTCACTTTGGCGAAGAGGCGGCCGTTCTCGGTGCGGTCGGCGACGAGTTGCAGGCGGCCGTCGTCCAGCAGCAGGCGGTGGCCCGGCTTCACGTCCGCGAGCATCTCCGGCTCGGTGATTGTCAGGTCCGTCGCGTTGGTCGGCGTGTCGGAGACGCTGAAGACGACCTCGTCGCCGATCGTGAGGTCGCGGGGTTCTTTGAGCCGGACGCGGAGTTTCGGCCCCGGCAGATCGGCGAGGACGGCGACGTTCTTCCCCAACTCGGCGGCGGCGGCCCGCAAGCGGGCGATGCGGTCGAGGTGTTCCTGGGCGGTGCCGTGCGAGAAGTTGACGCGGGCCACGTCCACGCCGGCGCGCAGGATCGCCCGCAGGGTTTCGGGGGTGTCGGTGCTCGGCCCGAGGGTGGCGACAATCCGGGTGCGGCGGGGCATGGCGGGTGGTTGACTCAACACGGGGTCCGGGGGCTGGCCAATGGGATCGGGAGAGGATACCGTGGGTGGTCTATGGCAACCGTTCCCCGCCGCCCACTCGCGTTTCCCGCCGCCCTCGCCGTCGTGGCGACGGCCGCCGTGTTCGCGGCGTCGCGATGGCTGCCCGCCGCCGACCCGGTCGACTTTGAAGTGCGCTGGACGGCCCGCGTGATGTTCGCCCTCTGGGCCGTCGCCGTGGCGGGCCGAATCTGGACCGGCCGCACGCCTACCACGCGCGCCTGGTGGACGGTGGCGGGCGCGGCGTTCGTGTTCCACGTCGCCGTCGCCTTCGACCGCTTCCACGGCTGGTCGCACGCCGACGCCGTCGCCCATGTGGAAGCAACCGCCGGCTTCGGGCCGGGCCTCTACGTCTCGTACCTGTTTACGCTGATGTGGGTTGCGGACGCCGCGTATTGGTGGGCGGCGCCGACGGCCTATGCCGGACGGGCGACGTGGAAGGAAGTGGCCCGGCACGGCTTCTTCGCGTTCATCATGTTCAACGGAACAGTGGTCTACGAGCCGGGTTCCATTAGATGGGTGGGGTTGGCCGTGTTCGCGGGGCTGGGAGTCACAGCCGTTGCTCGAAGGCGGCGAGGTCGGGGCACATGGCCGACCACTTGACGAGTTCTCTCAAGATTTCCGAATCCGCGATTACCGTCACCCGGCCGGCGACCTGTTGGGCGGCGTCGCCGAATCGGTCCGTCAGAAAATCCATAATGTTGCGGCACTGCGTGTTATTTTCGATCCGAAGCGCCAACCGATCCAATACGGGACTGGTAATCATCGTGTCCTCCGTCATGAAAAAGTCGAGCAGTCTGCGCTCATTGTAGTGGACGCCGGCCATGATTGTTGTCACGGCCAGCACCTCCGCCAAGCGGTCGGGGGGCGTTCTGGCGTCAATGAACTCGCGGCACCGCTTCAGGAACTCTTCCGGCGGCTGCGTGGTGCGGGCGAGCGTGATAAAAGGGGCCAAGGCCGGGTCGCCGAGGGCGAACAGGGTTTCGGCGTCCACTTCCCACAGTTTCACCACGCGCCACTGGATCAACCCGCGGACGGTGTCGGCGGCCGACGCCAGCCGGACTTCGCCGGCCACGTCCGCGTTGCCCCGCGGCTGGAGCAGGATCAGCAGGGCGTCCGGGATTTGGCGGTTGGCCAAGGCCACCGCCATGATGGCGTCCCGCATCTGCCGGTCCGCGTCCGGGGCCGGGGTGTTCTCGATCTCGATGAGGAACGGCGTCTCCGCCGGCTGGCCGGCAAACTGCACTTGGTACAGGCCGTCCGGGATGCGGCGCGGGACTGCCGTCTCCGGCGGGACCGGCCGGAGCGACTCCACCGGGGGCAGGCCGACGAACTGCAACAGCGGGCGGCCGGCCCGTTCGAGAATCCACTTGGCGACAACGTCTTTTCCCAAGCGCATGGCCGGCCCTTCACATCGGCGGTGAGAGGCCGATATCCTACAGACTGGCCTCGGCCTCTCGGTGGAAATGAAATTCCCGCGAACCTCGTCCGGTTCTGTACGGATGCCGGCCTGTTTTAGACCTATGATACCCGTGACCGCCCCGCCCGCGCTGGACTCACGGACCTTGGACCGTTTTCATGGCGATTGACACCGTCGCGGCGCTGCTCGACGCGCTGCGGGGCAGCCCGATCCTGAAGCCGGACCAGTACGCGGAACTGGCCGCCCGCCACGCCGTCGATTTCCCGGACCCCCAAGACCTCGCCCGGCACCTCATCAAGTTGCGGTGGCTCACCGTCTACCAGGCCAAGAAGATCCTCGCCGGCAAGACGGGCGAACTCGTCATCGGCCACTACACGGTGCTGGACAAGCTCGGCGAAGGCGGCATGGGCCGCGTCTACAAGGCCGTGCAGCAGAACCTCGGCCGCCTCGTGGCCCTCAAAGTCGTCCGCAGTTCGCTGCTCAAGAACGAGACGGCGCTCAAGCGGTTCCGGCGGGAAGTGAAGGCCGCCGCCGCCCTGTCCCACCCGAACATTGTCCGCGTGTTCGACGCCGACCAGGACGGGGACCGGCACTTCCTGGCGATGGAGAACATCGAGGGCGCCGACCTCGGCCGCCTGGTGAAGGACCACGGGCCGCTGCCCGTGGCGGTGGCGTGCTCGTACGTCCGGCAGGCGGCCCTCGGCCTGCAGCACGCCCACGACCTGTCGTTCGTCCACCGGGACATCAAGCCGAGCAACCTGCTCGTGGCCGTCAGCGACAAGGCGCAGTACGGCCCGCGGAACGTGGTCAAAATCCTCGACATGGGCCTGGCCCGCACGACGGGCGAGGACCAGCCCGGGGAAGACCTCTCCACGGAGCTGACCCGCACGGGCACGGTCGTCGGCACGCCGGACTACATGTCCCCGGAGCAGGCGAAGAACTCCAGCACCGTCGATTCGCGGTCCGACCTGTACGCCCTGGGCTGCACGTTCTTCTACCTGCTGACCGGCGAAGTGGTGTTCCCCAAGGGGAACCCGCTGGAAAAGCTGCTCCAGCACCAGTTGGACCCGCCGCGGCCCATCCAGTTGTTGCGCCTGGACCTGCCGCCGGAGGTGGCGTCCATCATCCAGTGCCTGCTGGCCAAGAAGCCGGAGCAGCGCTTCCAGTCCGGGGCGGCGCTGGCGAACGCCCTGGAGCCGTGGTGCGCGGGCAAGGGGCAAACCGCCTTCACGCCGACCCTCGCCGTCTCGGCCGATGCCGCCGACCCGACGGCGAGCATCGAGACCTTCCGCGGCGAGTCGCCGTTCAACTTCGAAGAGGAAGACACGGCCCTAACGCCGGCCGCCCACCGGGAGGCCAAGGGGCCGGCCCGCCCCGCCGCCGAGGAGGCGAAGGCCGGCCCGAAACGGAAGAGCCGATTCCTGCCGGTCGTCATCGCGATCGTCGTCGGGGCGGCCGTGCTGGCGGTGGTCGCCTTCTTCGTCCTGCGCGCGGTGTTCAACAGGCCCAAGCCGACCGAGCCGGCGACGGCCGTCTCAACCGACACCAGGCCGAAGGAGGAGCCGCGGCCCAAGGAAGAGCCGAAGCCCAAGGAGGAGCCGAAGCCGGCCGACTACATCGACGTCCTCGAAAAGTACATCCCGGACGACGCGGCCATCGTGCTGGTGGTCGAGGTGAAGAACATCGCCTACACGGCCGCCGCCCGGCAGTTTTTGCTGGAGCCGCTGAAGGCGAAGCTGGCCCCGCTCAAGTTCTTCGCCGGGATCGACGTGTTCCAACTCGTGGAGCGCGTCATCGTGGCGCTGCCGGGCGACCCGGCCAAGGAGCCGGTGGTGATCCTGCAAGGCCGGGGCGTGAGCGCCGAGCGCTTCGCCGAGTTGCTGAAAAAGTTCCCCGGCGCGAAGACGGAGACGCTGCCGGACACGGAGATCGAGATCGCGCACTTCGCGCCGGCCGCCAAGGGCGGCGACCCGGGCGCCTACGCGGCGGCGGTCGGCACGTCCGTGATCGTCAGCCCGAGCCGGGACCGCTTGGCGGAAGCGCTCGAGAAGCGGGACGGCGCCAAGAAGACCAAGTTCGCCGACCCGACCGTCGAAGCCGGCCTCAAGAACATCTACCGCCAACCGGCCGCCGTGACGGCTGTCTTCGGCCTCCGCGGGCCACTGGCCGAACTCTCCGAGGCGGCGGCGGACCTGCGCTTCTTCGTCGCCGGCCTCGGCTTCGAGGAGCGCGCCGGCATGCACCTGTACACGCTGGCCGACGAGTCCGAGGCCGGCCGGGCGTTCGAGTTCCAGAAGGCGCTGGGCGCCCACTTCAAGGCGACGGGCACGGACGACGCCCGCCTCGACCGCATCGGCACGGCCCTCTCGGACGCCAAGCCCGGCTTCGCCGGCCCGGCCAAGCTGAAAGTCTTCTCCACCACGCTGCACGTCCGCCCGGCCCTGATCGAGGCGTGGCTGAAACCGTTCTTGGAAGACCGGCCGGAAAAGTGACGGGGGAGGGCGCCGGCCATACGCTAGGCTTAGCGCGGCCCATTGAATAACCGCCGGGAGGCGGGCGCGTCCGAGTCCCGCCTTCGGGCAGTTTTGGGCGAACGGTCGTCACAACGAGGTCAGCGGCAGGTCTTCGGCTTTCGTTGGAGTCCCGGCTTCAGCCGGTCTTGGGCGGATCGCCCGACGCGCCGGACACCCATTGATGGAGCCGCCTCGCAGACCGGCTGAAGCCGGGACTCCAACGAAAACAAAACCCTTGCCCGTGTGGTGCGGCCGTTCGCCCAAAACCGCCCGAAAGCGGGACTCGGCCGCGACCGCTGGCGGCGGCAAACTGTTATTGTCCGAGGCGAAGGAGTGTCATGCGTCTCTTGTGCCCGTTCTGCCAACAAGTCCTCACGCTGCCGGACGACCAAGCCGGGAAGGCCGTCAACTGCCCCAAGTGCAGCCAAGCGTTCCAAGCGCCGCAGCCGTACATCCCGTTGGCCGCCGACCCGCCGGCCCCAGCCGTCACGCCGGCCCTGCAAGGGGCGCCGTTGCGGACGCAGGCGGTGGACATCACGCCGATGTCGTCGGCCCCGTCGTTCGACGTCTTGCCGCGCCTCCCGGGCGTGCCGACCGGGCCGGGGACGTTCCGCGGCCTCACGCTGCGGCCCGAGGTGTTGGCGTGGGTGCCGGCCGTCGCCCTCACGGTCGCGCTGCTCCTGACGGGCTTCCGCTGGGCCGGGGCGTACCCGGCCGGCTACCCCGCGTACACGCAGACCGCGTGGGGGGCCTTGTTCGCCGGCTTCACCAGCGACTCGGTGGCCCAGGACGAGATGAAGTTGGAAGGCAAGATTCAGGAGAAGATCAAGTCGAACTGGTGGCTGCTGTTCTACTTCCCGCTGCTGCTCGCCGGCGTCGCCGTCGCGTGGGCCGGCCCGGTCATCGCGGGGTTAAAGATCAAGCTGCCCGGCGTCGCCCAGAAGTTGTGGCCGTACCGCCCGGCGCTGGTGGCCGTGTTCGCCGTGTTCACCCTGTTGCTCCTCTCGGTGCAATGGGCGAACGGCTTCGGCATCGAGCGGGCGATCCGGGACCTCACGGAGGCCGACCACGCGGAGACCAAGGCGGCCGCCAACACCCCGGAGAAGATGCAGCGCTGGGAGATGAAAGCCTCCGCGGACGCGGCCGCCTTGCAGGTGCAAACCACGACGTGGCTGCGGCTCGCGTGGCTGGCCCACTTCATCGCCGCCTTGGCCGTGGGCTTGGAAGCCGTCACCGCCCTGCGCGGCGACCGGCCGCCGCTCCGCGTGGGCGTGATGGCGTGAATGAACCGGAGGGTGACGAGTGCGCCGCCGCAACATCCGCCGTTGGCTGACCGGGGCCGCCGTCCTGTCCCTGCCGGCGGCGGCCCTCGCCTGCTTCCTGATCAACGCGTATTTCCCGTCCCACCGGCACTGCATGAAGATCGGTACGTTGGCGCTGATCAACTACGCCAATGACCACGACGACCGCTACCCGGACCACCCCGGCGGGTACGGGGACGCCCTATTGCTCATGGGCGAAGACGACTGGCAATTCCTCACCGGGCCGGGCTACGACACGGCCCCGTTCCGGGAGGCGAAGGCCGCCGGCCGCGGGTTGCCCGAGGATCAATGCGGCCGCGTGTACGTGCGCGGCCTGACCGCCAAGACGCGAGGCGACGTGGCCGTCCTGTTTGACAAGAAGGCGACTCGCGGCGGCGACCACGCCGGCTTTCCCGTTCGCGTGTTCGCCAGCCGCGGCCGCGAAGTGGGGTTCGGGGACGGCTCCATGCGCTTCGTGCGCGACCGCGACTGGCCCGCCTTCGCCGCCGAGCAAATCGACCTGTTGACGAATGAGGGCATCCCCCGCGCCGAGGCCGAGCGGCTGTACGGGCAGGTGATTCCGAGGCCGTGACGCCAATCACCGAGTGACGACTCCCCTCGCATTCTCGTTGACACGACGGCGACCAGCGGGGACGATACGCCCAAGCCGAAGCGGTCGGCGGCCATCCCCCGGCCCCGGCAACTCAACACGGCCGTTTGGCGGGGGAGGAGACGTATGCGACTGCCGGTTTTTCGCCCCTATTCGGCGGCGGTTTGCTCCTCATCATCGGGTGCGGCGGCTCGAACCCGCCCGCCCCGGCGCCCGTTGCGGTCAAGGCAACCGCGTGGGAGTATACGGCGCTCATCAACGAGTTCGGCGATCCGTTCCCTCCGCACCTTCGCAAGCTCGTCGAAGATGGGTGGGCGGTGTACTTGGTCACGGGCGGGCAGCCGTACGTCTCCGCTTCCCGGACCACGAACGCGGAGACGACCAATACCGTCGCCTTCACCCGGCGAGATTACTACCTGAAGAGGCCGAAGTGAATGGGCAATGCCTGCTCACCCGCCGCTGCCGAACGTGTTCGTTCGGCGACTCCCGCCCCCGCCGTGTCGGAGGTTGATTCCCGTGCCGCCACGGCCGCCGCTCAACCAAGATGCCCCCCACGCACGTGGGGTGAACCGGCCGCCGGATTCCGGGCGAGAAGGGCCGATGTTCCGTTGACCGCGCGCCATTTACCCCGTATCGTCAATGGGCAACGGGGTGCGCAACACAAGATCGGAAAAGTCATGGCGAAACGGAAATACGACCCGGTGAAACTCAGCCAGGCGGCCGCCGATTGGGACGTTCACCACGCCTTGGTCGCCGGCGTCCGCCGGCTCGTCCGCCTCGCCGGCGGCCCGCAGGAAGCCAAGGACGTCATTGACGCCGTCGCCGCCGCGGACGCCCTCGAAGAAGACACGGACGACACCAAGCCGCCGGCGCCGTGAGTAGCGTCACCACGTCATTCCCGGCCGAATCCGGCCGTCGTGCAGCGCCGACGCGACTAAGACGCCGTTGACACCCGCGCCGGCCAATCGGCGAATGTCTTCCGCGGACGACACCCCGCCGCCGGCGATCAAATCCACGGCGGGGAACTCGCCCGCCAACCGTCGGCACACGTCGTCCGTCCCCGTGCCGCGGCCTTCGCCGACGCGGGCCAAGTCCAACACAATGAGCCGGCCGACGCCCAAGCGGATCGCTTCCGTGGCGATGGCCAACGGGCCCGCGAACCCCGGCCATGTCCGTAGCGGGGCGCCGGCCTTCAAGTCGAGTGAGAAGACGACCCGCTCGGGCGTCACCGCTTCCAAAATCTCTTGCAACACGCTTGGCGATTCGACCGTCTCCAACCCGGCGACGACCACGGCGCCGGTTTCGGCGACCCGCATCGCGTCGTCGGCAGAGCGGACGCCGGCGTCTTGCCACGTCGTGACACGGCGGCAAGGTGGCAAGGTGACAGGGTGGCAAGACCCTTGGATCGCGTCCAAGTCGGCGACGTAGATTTCTTGGGGGGCGAAGGCGTCGATGAGGGCGGCCGCAACGTCGTCGGGGTTCGTGGACGTAGTGAGGACGCTTTGAATCGGCCGGTACTCATGCCGGCGGCCGCCGACGCCGCGGACGACGTGGCCGTTGAGAATGTCGAGGACGGGGATGAGGCGCATCGTTCGTGAAATCGGAAGAGAAGAGTTTCTCGCAAAGTTCGCAAAGAGGCAAAGCTCGCAAAGAGTCAGCGAAATGAATTGATGAAACTCTTGGCCGGGAGAAATATCACTTATTTCTACGGCTCTTTGCGAGCTTTGCCTCTTTGCGAACTTTGCGAGAAGCTCTTCTCCTCTCCTCAGTCGTCCACCGAATAGCTCACCCCCGGCTCCACGACGCCGGCCAGCTTGTTCAGCTTGGCCATCGCGGCGCGGAAGCGGCCGGTCTCGGCGTAGTGGGTCATAATCACCAGCGGGACTTCGTCGCCTTGGCGGTCTTCTTGGGACTCGTGCTGGATCACGGTGGCGATGCTGATCTGCTCGTCGGCCAAGACGCGGGCCACGTCGGCGAGGACGCCGGGCTTATCGGCGACCAATACACGCAGGTAAAACCGCGAGCGCACGCCTTCGGACGGGCGCAGGGTGTAGCCTTGCGGGGAGCCGGCCCAGAGTTTGCCGGCGGCAAACGTGCGCTGGGCGCGGCCGACGGCAATGTCGATCAGGTCGGCGACGACGCTGCTGGCGGTCGGCAGTTCGCCGGCGCCGGGGCCTTGGAACAGCACCTCGCCGACGGCGTCCCCTTTAATCAGGACGGCGTTGTTCGCCCCGCGGACTTGGGCCAGCATGTCCGTGCGCCGCAGCAGCACCGGGGCGACGTGGAGGGCTACTTCGTTGCCGTCGAGCCACGCCTCGGCCAGCAGTTTGACGGTGTAGCCGAGTTCGTGGGCGAAGCGCAGGTCCATCGCGTTCAGGCCGTCGATGCCTTGGCGTTCGATGTCGCTTAACTTCGCGGTCACGCCGAAGGCGAGTTGGGCGAGGATGGCGAGCTTGTGGGCGGCGTCGCTGCCGTCCACGTCCAAGGTCGGGTCGGCCTCGGCGTAGCCGCGGTCCTGGGCCTCCTTGAGGGCGGCGGCGTAGGTCATCCCCTTGTCGGCCATCGCGGTCAGGATGAAGTTGCTCGTCCCGTTCAGGATGCCTTGCAGGGCGGTGATCTGGTTGGCGGTCAGGCTCTGGGAGATGGCCCCGATGACCGGGATGCCGCCGGCGACGCTGGCCTCGAAGGCGACCACGCGCTCGTGGCGGCGGGCCTGCTCGAAAATCTCCGTGCCGTGCTCGGCCAACAGCGCCTTGTTGGCGGTGACGACGTGCTTGCCGGCCGCGAGGGCTTCCAGCACGGCCGTTTTGGCGGTCGTCGTCCCGCCCATGAGTTCCACGACGACGTGGACCGCCGGGTCGTGGACGGCCGCCTTCCAGTCCGTCGAAATTAGGTTTGCCGGGACGGCCGGGCGCGCCTTGGCCGCGTCCCGCACGACGACGTGTTTGATGTGGATGGGGCGGCCGGCCCGGGCCGTAATGCGGTCGGACTGGCCGAGGAGAATCTTCGCCACCCCGCCGCCGACGGTCCCGCCGCCCAGCACGGCCACTTGCAACGGTTCCGCCATATCCTTGTCGTCCGCCTCGGAGTTTAATGAAGCCGCCGCCAGGCGGTCTTGTCGGAGTCCCGCGTTCAGCCGGTCTTCGGAACGTCACCCGTCGAATGGCCGCCGCCCGTGTCGCCCGGTCATCCGCCGAAGACCGGCTGAAGCCGGGACTCCAACGGAGCCGCCGACTCGGCCCACGGGCGGTGTTTGTCTTCGT
>JAYTTY010000079.1:0-10775 GCA_043744795.1 Zavarzinella sp.
CGGCAGGCCGGCGAACAGGCGGTCCCACACGCCGGCCTTGCGCCACCGCTTGGCCCGCTGGTACACGGCGTTCCAGTCCCCGAACTCCGCCGGCAAGTCGCGCCACGGCAGGCCCGTCCGCGCCCGGTGCAGGACGGCCTCCAGGAACTCGCGGTCGGACAGGTCGGCCGGCGCCCCGGCCTTCGACCGCTTGGCGGCGGCGACGCGCGGCTCCAGTTCGTGCCAGAGGGGGTTGGTCAGGACGCGGCGCATAATACCTTCCGTGGCTGGAGGACGGATGGTATCCTATGATGATCCTCAAGGATTCGTCAACAGAACCAGAGACTGTCCGGAAAGTGGTTTTCCGTGCAAGCCTTGACTCATAAGATACTTGCGGCATAGGGCACTCGACAAGGACGCCGCGATGGACCCGGGACTTCGGAAGCCGTATTCGACCGACTTGACGGACGCCCAATGGGGCTTGTTGGAGCCGCAGTTGCCGCCGGCGAAGCGCGGGGGCCGGCCTCGCACGACGGACCTGCGGGAAGTGGTCAACGCCATACTGTACTTGAACCGGGGCGGCATCCAATGGGAACTGCTGCCGCACGACTTCCCGGCCAAGAGCACGGTGTACGACTACTTCGCCGCCTGGCGGAACGACGGGACATGGCGGCGGACAACAAGGGGAAGCGGGACGAGGTCATCCCCTTGCACCCGGTCATGCTCGATCACCTGAAGGTGCTGGAAAGCGAGGATCGGTTTCCGCTCCGCTGGCCACACGACCCGCGAACCCTTTGGGTGGAATTTGGCCGCATTCAACAGAAGGTCGGCATTCACCTGGACTGCCCTGATGAGCACAAGCACACCCCGGCTTGTCACGTTTACGGGTTCCACGACTTCCGGCGGGCCTTCGCCACGGTCAACGCCCCGCGACTCAAGCCCGAAGTGCTCCAGCGGCTCATGCGGCACAAGAGCTACCAGACGACCCAGAAGTCTTACATCAACCCGACCAGTCAGTTGGAAGACGCGATCGCCGACATGCCGGTGCCGAACGTGCTGCGGAAGGAAGTCAGCGAACCTGATGAACGAGTGGACGATTAAAGCGAAGGAGCCGGCCACGGGTAATGGTTCGACGCTCCCCACCTGGCCGGAAAGATCTATTAGATCTCTTCCGCAGTGACCGCCGTGTTGGTCTCCCGGTGTTCCGATTCTGGTTCACTCACCGGCCCTTCAGTCGTGCCGGCCTTTTCCTTTAGGCGTAGGGAACCCAGTAACAGCAGGGCATGGAGCAGCCGGTCCGCGGTGGCGGAATTGAACCCGTCGAGCTGTGTAATGCCGTGGCACACCTCATTCCGCAGATTCCAGCCCCGCTGATCTGTGAGGAGAACACGCAGGTAGAACGCTTCATCTTCGCCGAGGATGCGAAGAACACGCTCATCCCGTAAAAGTTCGTCCAGATTCCGGAGTTGCATTCCGTCGTGCTTCTCCCTCTTTTTCTTCATCGTCGGCCCGCCGGTCAACCCAACCAAGCGGCGAATGGTGTCTTCAATCTGGGGCACCAACAAGTGAATCGCGACGAGCCAGTTCTTCGCGAGGAAGGCCGTCAACGCCGCCTCGACGATGGCCCGCTTGCTCTGGTCAAGAACAGGGGACTGGTACACGTAGTCGGCAATCTCACGGACAGAGAGGTGACGAGTCTCGACAAGCCTGTCTACAACGAGTCGCAGAAACGTCGCCGCGAATCCCATGCTCCGGGAGTACTGGAGGACCAAATGGCCCTCCGGATCTTCGTCCAGTGTGCCGACCCGGGCCAAAGTTCGACCGTCGTCGCCGACCAGGGTCGGGGGGAACAAGTCTAAGATGGTCCGGTCTTTCATCGCCTCACGGAGTCTGCCCATCTCGATCTCCCGACGCGGCAGATACCGGCCGATTAGCCTGGTAAACACAACTTCCCACTCGCCGCCCGTCATTTCGAGCAGGTACTGCTCGACCTCATTTCCGTCGATGGTGATTGACTCTTGGTGATAGGGCATTTGGCGTCTCATCCTTTGTGCGGCATCGCAGTAATGAGGGAGGATCGCCTTGGCCTCATCGTGTAGGTTGAACTTCAGCAAGGTGTCGTGTACCTGTTCCAGCCAAGCCGAACCGGCGGGGTGGTCGGTTCCATCCACCTTCTTCAAGTACGATTGGGCGTACAAACCCAGGACTCGGCGGACGTCTTCCATCCGATTCACCCTGCGGTAATGTCCGGCCAGCCGTAACGCCGCTCCTTCGACATGGTGCGGGTCGAGTACGGCTGGGTCATCGTGTCCTGAAAGTCGAGCGAGACGCGATTCGAGTGCGGTGATGATCCGCGTTTCCTCCTCGGGCGTCGTCCCGGGCTTCCGTTTGTCATCCAGCAGGAGATCAAACCCGAAACCCCATAGCCCGGGCAACGCATCGACCGCCACTCGCTCTTCGTAATCCAGAATCGAACTCCGTACCGCCGTGGTCCGGGAATCATCCCTCAAGCTGACGGCCACAATGAGTGCCCGTCGCAAATCCCGTATGCAGTCGATCTCATTCGGATAAAGCCCATCGGCAACGCCCGTCAGCACGGCGTCAACCATGACCCTTGGCACGTCGTGGGGGCAGACGGCTTGGGGGATTTTCCGGTAAAGGTCCCAAGCGACGTCGGCGAACCGAGCCTTCAACAACGGGTGTTTGAGATCCCGACACCGCCGTACCCAAACGGTCACATAATCGGCCGTGAACGAACTGAAGTCCGGTACCGTCGCCCCATTTGCGAACTCCATGACGGGGCCGTGATAGGTTCCCCACCCAGACTCTTTGCGTCCGTAGTCGGGGAGGACCTCCAGGGCGATTTGGTCGGCCAGCACTTCTGCCGGAATCTCACACTTCGAATCCCTCCATGCCGCGACGCGTGAGTTCACCGCTCCAGAGAGGTCATGCATGTCAAAGGGGCCGCTACGGTTGTCGTAGTCGGCGAGAACAGACGTCACGCTTTCAGTTAGCCCGACTTCCATTGGGACGCCCCGTGAATGAACGGCTTCGAGACTTGACACGCATCCGCCCTGTAGGTTCAGAGCGGCCCATTCGGGTGTGTGGGCACGGTCTGATCGAAACGGCTGACAAGAACCAGACGTACGATGGGCATTCCGCAGGACCCAAGGCAAGTGCTGCCGAGATGATCAGGGCAGCGACGAGAAAATGGGGCCTCCGGGATTTGAACCCGGAACCAAGCGATTATGAGTCGCCTGCTCTGACCGTTGAGCTAAGGCCCCGAAGGGAGTCATCCTACCGCACCGGCACCGTCGTCCGCGACCCTGGAATCGCTCGGACGGTGATTTGTGGTAGGTCTTTGGTAGGTCGGCTGTCTCGACTCGTCGTAACTCCCTGCAAAACAAGGGCCTCGGGTTTTTCACCAAGGGATTATGAGTCCCCTGCTCTAACCGTTGAGCTAAGGCCCCGCCGGACGGAGGTGATTTTAGCGGGTCGGGTTCGTCGGCGGCAGGGAAACTCGTCAGTCACCGCGTTTGCGGTTACGGCGGGACCAACTATCCCCGGCCCGTGGGCGGGGCGGCGGGGCGTCCTCGTCGTCGTCCTGCCAATGTTTTTTCGGGCGGCGGACCTTTGCCTTGGCGGCGGCCTTTTGCCATTCCTTGTTCCGGCGGTACCGCGCCTCGCGTTGGGCTTCCGCGATGCCGAGGCCGGCGCGGTACATCCAGACGCCGCCCCAGACCATGACAATTGGCAACGCGAGCATGAGGAACACGAAGGCCCGGAACCACGGCACGCCGTCCGGTCCCGCATTCGTCGGGGTGCAGACCACGGCGAACAAGAGAACGGCCAGCGGGACGCCGAGGGCGACCAGCGCCACGCCGGCGACACAGCGAAAAATGCCCCACGTCATGCGTGACTCCCACAGGAATGCCACCGCCGGTTGAACCGCCGGCGCCGGCCGTCAGTCGTCGTCATCACGGCGCGGCCGGCGGCGGGGGCGGTCTTCTTCCTCGTCGTCCTCGTCGCGGCGTCGGCGGGAGCGGCGGTCGTCCACGACATCCCCCTCGTCCTCGCGGGCGCGGGACTTGGGGCGGCGCGGGCGGTCGTCCTCGTCCTCGTCGTCATCCCACTTTTTCCGGGCGGGCCGCACCTTGGGCTTGGCGGACGACTTGAACGCCTTCCGCTGCCGGCGCTCGCGTTGGCTCCGCTCGATTTCCACCTCTTCCTGGCCGGCGCGGAACAATCGCAGGCCCCAGCCGAACATCAAGAAGGGAATGACGCCCGGCAGGTATCGGCCCTTGGACCCGTCGCCGGCCCATGTCGAGACAATGAAGGCGAGCATCGCCACGATCCACAGGCCAGAAAAGACCATCATCAATAAGCCGCCGACGAAACGGGTCATGGGCCACCTGGCGCGAGGGCGTGGGCGAAACGACCGCCGGTAGTGCGAGGCAACAAGGCGGCGGTGAAGTGAGGATATTCGCATTGTTACGGGAAAACAAGCGAGGCGAGAGCCGCGCGTCACTCGCCGGCCCGCAGGGGGAAGTCGTACAACTCCGGCCAGTCGCCGTCGTCGCCGTCGTAAACGACGCGGTCTTGCCAGCGGGTGAGGAACGAGAGGGCGGCGAGTTCCCGGCCGCTGACGAGGATTGAGTGAAGGGTGTCCCACGTCGCCCGCTCGGCCAGCGACTGCAAGCCGCGCGAGGTCAGGCCGGTGCAGTCAGGAAAGCCGACGCTTTGCAGGTTGGGCACGTAAGAGAGTGCGGCCAGTTCCTCCATGCCCCGGTCCGTGACGTGGCAGGAGCGTGCGAGCAGGTGTTTCAGGCCGCCGAGTTCCCGCCCGGCGGCCAAGGCTTGGCAGACGTCGTCGGTGCCGTGCGTGTGCCGGACGATCAGCCGTTCCAACTTCGCCAGCGCGGGGCAGCGGGCGGCCAGGCGAACCACTTCGGGGTCGGTAAAGATCAGTTCCAGCGTCCGCAGGTGGGACAGGTCCACGTCTTGCAGTACGGCCGAGAACTGGGCCGGCGTGCAGCCGACGAAGGCCAGCCCCTCCAACGGCGTGCGCTCCAGCAACCGGGCGACGTGCATCGCGTTGCGGTAGTTCTTGGCTGCCAAAGTCACATGGGAGACGAACCCGCGCCGGAACTGGGCCGAGTGCAGGTACGGGATGTCGCGCCCGTTGCCCCAGTACTGCTCGACGGCATGGGGCCACGGCCCGCGGTCGGACACTCGCTTCAGAAAATAGCGCTCCCGCCGGGCAGTGTCTTCGAAGCTCCGGCGTTCCCCGCGCAGGACCTTGTGGTCCGTCCCGGGGACCGGCCCGACCGGCACCGGCTCCCCCAACGCCTGGCACACCGGCCGCATCCACGCCCGCCAGTACAAGTCGAGCAACGCCCTCTCTCGCTCGCGCGCCCGTTCGGCTTGCTCCGGCCGGGGGCCGCCGGCGAGCAGGCATTGCAACCGGATGAACTCGGCGCGGGCCAGGCCGGCGGGGTCGCCCTTCTCTTCGAGGTAGTCGGCGTAGATGAGCCGCGGGCCGTCGTCGGCCGGGCTTTGGCGGATCACTTCGAGAAAGGCGAGGTCGTCCAGCATCAGGGGGGCGAAGGTGGTGCGGTGTCCTTCATCTTACTCCCACTAACGCGACGGCCGGAAGAGGGATTCTCGTTCCGGCCCGCCGGACATTTACCCGCGAGTACAATCCCCGGCCCCTCCGCGCCAAAGTATTTCGCGACGTCTTCATGTTGGCTTCAGGTAGGACCGTGTATCAAGTAGGGACGGCGTTCGCCGACCTCGTGATCGGACGACGGCTGCGAGTTGTCTAAGAAGCGTTTCTAATTTCACCCATCCTCACTCCCTTCGGAGATTTGACCATGAAGACGTTGTTGATGTTGGTTCTCACCGCCGGCGTGTTGTGCCTCGCGGGTGTCACCGAAGCCCAACCGGGCGGCGGTGGCCAAGGCGGCCAAGGCGGCCAAGGTAAAGGGGACAAGGGCGGCCAAGGCAAAGGCGGTCAAGGTGGCCAAGGCCAAGGCGGCCAAGCCCCATCGGTGGACGAATCGGTCAACAAGATGATGACGTTCGACAAGAACGGCGACGGCAAACTGACCAAGGACGAGATCACCGACCAGCGCCTGATGCGCCTCTTCGAGCAAGCCGACGCCAACAAGGACGGCAACGTCACCAAGGAAGAACTGCAAACCCTGTTCACGCAAATGAACAACCAGAACGGCAACGGCCAAGGCAAGGGCGGCCAAGGCGGCCAAGGAAAAGGTGGCCCCGGCGGCGGCGGGCAGGAGAAAGGTGGCCAGGGCGGCGGCGGGCAAGGCAAAGGCGGGTTTGGCGGCGGCCAAGGCAAGGGCGGGCCGGGCGGCGGCGGGCGGCCGAAGAACTGAAGGGACTTACCCCGCCGGCCGGTCGAGGACTTCTTTCCAGCGGGCGGGCACTTTTGCGAAAGCAGCTTGATAGGTGGCGTCAAGCGGCACGTTGACGTACCGCTCCGCATTTAGGAACAGGGGCATGTCGATCATCGTCCGGCCGACGGCCGTTGTCTCCACATAGGCGGCGACCTCAGCGTCGGGGTCGGCGACGTAAGAGGCCAGCGTCAACGGCTCGCCGAGCGTGACATCGACCGGCCCTTCGCCCATTTCATCCCAAATTTCGGCGTGGATGCCGCGAGGGTCGCGCGGTGTGGGAGGGAACAAATCGACGATTAACAAGTGGATGCCTTGCTCGAAGGCGTCCGACACTTTCCGCACAAATTGATTTAACCGATGTCGGCTACTTTTGTTGCCCGGCGACATGAGTTCGATCATCGCCACGATACGGTCCCCACTCCGGTGGCGTACGGTGAGCGTCCGACCCCGGGCGGCGTACCAGCCCGCTTCCGATTTGAACTGTCGGCGAACACGCGGCTTCGTCACGGCGACATCAATACCGCCGGTCTCAACCGGCCGCGTCGTCTCCCCGTCAGCCTTGTTTTCATGCAGCCCGGCGGCTTGCAGCGTCAGCACGTCCGGCCCCATCGGCCCGGTGTGCTGTCCAGCCAGCGCGTAGTAATCCGGCGGGAGCAAGAAGTCGTTGAGGCTGTCCCGCAGGTTGGCGATCCACGACATGTGAAAATCATGCCACAAGCCGGCAAATACCCGCGTCCAGTCGTGAATCGGCATCGTAAGTCTCCCGAACGAGTGCCGTCATTTTACACGGCTGGCCCGCCGGCAACGACAAGTCGCCGCAATCACACCGAAATCAGGTCGAACACCCAAGCGGTGCCGTCCGGGCCGGCCGCGGCCAAGCGGGAGCCGTCGGGCGACCACGCGAGGGCGTGCGGGTAACACCCTCGCCGGACTTCCGCCCGCACGGCTCCCGTCCGCCAGTCGGCCACGATCAGGTCGGCCCCGCCGCTTGTCGCGGTTGCCACCATTGACCGATGCGGGTGGACCGCGTGCGGGCCGACAATCGCCGTTGACCACTCGCTCAGTGTGGCGCCGGTGACTGAATCAACGAGGAAAGGGACGCATTCCCGCCGCGGCAACGCCAACGCGCTCGCCCCGTCCGGCGACCACAAGATTGCTGAACGGGGATAGTCGAACGCAACTTTGTGGTGGTCGAATCGTGGCGTCATGCCGTAGGGACGTTTGAACTCCGGGCCAATGGGCAGGCGGCGGGACCACGCCTCCGCCGCCCCGTCACCGGTGACCCGGTAACTGGCTATCGTCCGGCCCAACTTGTCACGGTCGTCATACATGAGCAGGAGAATACCCCGCCCATAAGCCACGGCCGCGCTGTCCCCTGTAAATCGGGCAATGACTCGGTCATCGCCCGCCAAGAGATGTCGGAGCCTAACCCCCGAATCAGATTCGCCCATGAAATGGGTCGGCAGATCCGCGAGCCACCCGTCGGGGGTAAGTGTTTGGGACTGGATCGCCTCGGCGTGTTCCCGAGGCGTGAGTCGAATCTCGCCTGTCACGAGGTTGAACAGAGCCGTACCGTCACGTGATCGGGCGAGCGCCCAGTCGGCCGGCCCGAATGCCACCAACGCCATCCGCCCCGCCACCGCCTCGGGGAGTGAGATTTCCGCGAGCAGTTCGCCGGTGCGAGCGCCCCACCGGCGCACGATCCCCTCGCGGCCCGCGGTGCGGATCTCCCGCCCGTCGTCGGCGAATGTGATGGCCGAGATTGGGACGCTGCCGCCGACGAGCCGCGTCAACGGCCGGCCCGGCGGGGCGACCCACCCGTGAACCGCCTGGTTCACCACTTGGAGGATTATTGCGGCGCCGTCGGCCCGGACGCCGACATCGGGCAGGAACGCATCCAGCTTCCCGAACGGGCTGGCCGTCACATCAATGACGGCCCCGGTCCGAACATTTCGCCGCACGACCGCACTGGATGATTCGAGGAGGCCGACAACAGTTAGGCCGTCGGGAGACAGGACGTAACGGCCACGATCCCGAGACCAGTCGGCCTGATACTCGCAGAGGGGAGTCCCGGTTGCCATTTCGTACAGCCCGCCGGGGACAGTTCCTTCTTCGGAGCCAAGGTGGCACTCGCGGCCGTCGGGCATGAAGTCAAATGACACGTCGCGGAGGGCTTCCGGCGTCGGGAGACGGGCGACTTCCTCCCCGGTCGCCGCGTCCCAGACTTGGACAGGGACGGCGCCAGAAAACGGCGGTGCCTGGTCGTCTTCCTCCGGCTCCCACTCGCCGGTGACGGCGAAGAGGCGGCCGTCCGGCGAGAAGCGGCCGTGAAGGTTATAATTCAGAAGCGGTCTCAGGACACGCGGCTCCGCACGCCCGTCCAAGTCGTAAATGACGACCGCGTTGATGTACACGCCTTCCATGTCGCGGTCGCCTTCCCGGCCTTCCGTGACCGGGTTCCGCAACATCACGGCCAAGCGGCGGCCGTCGCCGCCGTAAGCAAATCCACACTCGCGGGCGTCCGCCGGCGGGGCAAAGATCACTCGCCCGTCGGCGACAGTGACGACCCGGCAGCCAGCCCGCGTGCCAGCGGCCAGTCGCGTCCCATCGGAGGAAGGTTGAAATTTCTCGCCAAAATCATCGGGACCGGCGACCGTTCGGAGATATTCGCCCGTGGACAAGTCGTACTCCCGGAGCACGCGGGCGTCCGGATCGGACGCGACATAAGTGCGGTATTCCGGCGGCATGAGAAAAGCGCGCGTATCGACTCGGCAATCGGTACGCATCACTGCCGAGCCGGGCGACGACGGGAATTGGGGATAGTTCTTCGGACATCGCAGGTTTACTCAGTGTGACCGCCTACTTCCCAACTCCCTCCCACACGCCTAGCGCCGGGTATGGCTTGCGTGCCCCGTTCATCAGGCCCCACGATTTTTCGACGGTCAGCCCCGTATCAACACTCTTCCACGGCATGTCGAAGGCCTCGAAGGCGACGCCGTGGTACGCCCACGCATTCCCGACATCGGCGGGGCGGGCGACGAGGCCGGGCTTGACGTAGGCGGCCCAGAACTCCTTCTGTGTCTCGGGCGTGTAGCCGGCCTTGCCGTCGTGCGGGAAGCCGGTCTCTTTGAGGATCACCGGCTTCTTCGCCTGCTTCGCCAAGGCGGCGGCCTCCTCACGCGCCCACGCGGCGGCCGGCTCGGCGGTCAACTTCTGGCGGTCGAAGAACGGGTGGATGTTTGGGGCCAGGAAGTCGCCGAAGTCGCGGACGAAATCGTGCTTGTAGCCCACCAACGGCTCGCTGGTGCCGAGGGGGATGCCCTTCGGCAGTTTGCGGCGAAGCCTAGCCTCAGCGATGGCCAAGTCGGCCGCCTCGTAGCGGTTGAAGGTGATCCCCTCGTTGCCGACCAGGACGCCCAAGGCGAAGTCGTTCTGGTACGTGTTCGCCAAATCCGCGACGCCGTCGATCTCGGCCCCGGACTTGATGTCGTACACGCCGAGTAGGACGACGCGGTACTTCAAGTCCTTGGCGACGGCCAGAATCCGCGGCGTGCAGGCCTCGTGGTAGCCGTACAGCACGAGGCCGTCGAACGCCCCGCGCAGGGCGGCCAAGTCGTCGCGGATGGAACTGGTCTTCAGCCGGCGCTGGTTGACATCCGCCCGCGGGTCGAGTTGGGACGGCACGAAGGTGATGAGCTTCGCCGGCGCCTTGTCCGTCAGCGCGGCGAAGAGGGGGAACCGCTTGTCCGGCCCGTCGTCGGCCCGCGCGGGGTTCACGACACCGGCCAAGAGCAACAGGAAAAGCAGTCGCATGTCATCGTTCTCGGAGGGATTGCCGGAAGATTGACATGATAGCGGGCCGCTTCACGCAGGCTTCAGGAAGCCGGCGTATGATACCCCTCGGCTCGCCCGCATTCGGCAACAAATGGAGGATCGGTCATGCGTCGCTTTTGGGTCGGGGCCTTCGCCTTCTTGGCGTCGGCCATGTTCGTCGTGTCGGCGTCGTCGCAGCCCCCCGAGGGGAAGAAGGACGGGCCGGACGGCAAGAAAGGCGGCCCGCCGCCGCGCTTCGCCCTCGGCAAGGTGCTGCCGCCGCACGTCGCGGAGGCGCTGGACCTGACCGAGGAGCAGCAGACCAAGATCGCCGAGTTGGAGAAGAAGGTGCGGGCCGAGTTGGAGAAGATCCTGACGCCCGAACAGATCAAGAAGGCCGAGTCGGTCGGCCCGCCGCCGAAGAAGGACGGCCCCCCCTTCGGCAAGGAAAACAAGGACGGGCCGCCGCCGAAGAAGGACGAGTGATCGCCGACATTCCCAATTGACGGCCGCTGCTATTGGGGGAGTCGAAAGACCCCCTCCGGCTCCCCCTTGCCAAGGGGGAGA
>JAYTTY010000080.1:0-2759 GCA_043744795.1 Zavarzinella sp.
GCGAAAAGTCTGGCTTCCCGCCCGCGGGGATAGTTCCCCGCGGGGGGAGGGCCAATCTTTTCGCGGAGCGAAAAGCGACGATGCTCCCGCCCGGCCTCATATGTTTCGACGGCTTGCAACCATGACACGACGCGTTCTCTCCGCCCTGTTCGCCCTCTTTGTCGGGCCGGCTTTCGCGCTCGCGGCCGACGGGCCGGCGCCGTCCTACCAGCGGCACGTCACGGCCCTGTTCAGCAAGTTGGGCTGCAACGGCGGGACGTGCCACGGGGCGGTGAAGGGGCAGAACGGCTTCCGCCTGTCGATGTTCGCGGCCGACCCGGCTGCTGACCACGAACGGCTGATCCGCGAGTCCGGCGGCCGCCGGCTCAACCTGCTCGCCCCCGAGGCGAGCCTGTTGCTTCTGAAGGGGACGGGCCGCGTCGCGCACGGCGGCGACGCCCGGCTCGGCGCCCACAGTCCCGAGTACGACGTTCTGCGCAATTGGATCACCGCCGGGGCGCCGATGGACGACGCGGCGCGCTCGCGGGTCAAAGACCTCCGCGTGTCCCCCGGCGAACACGTCACCAAGCCGGGGGAGGCGTACCCCCTCAAAGTGGAAGCGACGTTCGCCGACGGCAGCGTCGAAGACGTGACGGCCTTCTGTTCCTTCGAGTCGCTCGACCGGGCCGTGGCCGTCGTGGACGCGGCTGGGCAAGTGACCGGCAAGGGCGTCGGCGACGCCTGCTTGATGGTGCGCTACCGTGCCCAACCCGTCGCGGCGCGAGTCCTCGTCCCGCGGCCGGTGGCCATCGCCTTCCCGGACGTGGCGCCGAACAACTTCATCGACACGCATGTGCTGGCCAAGCTGCGCCGGCTGAACGTGCCCCCCGCGGCCGTCTGCGACGACGCCACGTTTCTGCGTCGTGTTCACTTGGACGTGGTCGGTGAATTGCCGACCCCGGACGACGTGCGCGAGTTTTTGAAAGACGCCTCTGCCGACAAGCGGGCCAAGAAAATTGACCAACTGCTCGCTCGGGCCGGACACGCGGACCTGTGGACGCTGAAGTTCTGCGATCTCCTGAAGGCGGCCGACTTCGGCGTGTACGCCGACGCGATGTCGCAGGAGCAGGACGCCCCGCGCATGCAGGCGTGGGTCCGCGCCCGGCTCGGGGAGAACACGCCCTACGACGTGTTCGTGGAGCGGATTCTGCTCGCCACGAGCCGCGAAGGCCGGACGATGGAGCAGTACGCCGAGGAGGTGAGAGCTTTGTTCGAGGGGTACGCCCCCGGCCGGCCCGACTTGGAGTTGTACGCGAAGCGCAAGACGCTCGACCTGTACTGGCAGCGGCGCGGCTCCGACGGCGTAAAGGGGACCATGCAAGTCGCCCACGCCTTCTTGGGTCTGCGGCTCGAATGCGCCCAGTGCCACCGCCACCCGCACGACAGTTGGCAGCAGGAAGACCTGCTCGACTTCGCCAACCTGTTCATGCGCGTCCGCACCGTCGGCTTCCAAGGGGACAACGAGAAGAAATTCGCGGACGCCGCCGCCTTCTTCAAGAAGTTCAACGACGAGGGGAAGACGCTCGAAGCCGAAGTCAAGAAGCGCAAGGCCCTGACCGCCGCCAAAGACCCGCAAGCGATCAGCGAGGCGTACAAACAGGAGACGGTCGCCATCGAGAAGCGGGCCAAGATGATTCCCGAGGTGGGCCGTCGGCTGATGCAGGCCGAGAGCCGACTGCTCCCGGCCGGAACTCCGGCCAAGGTGAGCAGCACGCTGGGCACGCAGGAGTCGAAGACATTCCGCTTGCTGGGCGACACGGACCCGGTGACGGTCGCCGCCGACCGCGACCCGCGCGAGCTGGTGATGGCATGGCTGCGCAAGCCGGCCAACCCGTACTTCGCCCGCGCGATGGCGAACCGCGTGTGGGCGCACTACTTCGGCCGCGGAATCGTGGACCCGCCGGACAACCTGTCCGCGTTCAACCCGGCCACCCACCCGGAACTGCTCAAGGAACTCGCGGACGGCTTCGTGGCGAACAAGTACGACCTGCGCTGGCTGCACCGCACCGTGCTCAACAGCCGGACGTACCAACAAGCCAGCGCCCCTGCCAAAGGGGCTGAGGCGGACCGCGCGAACTATGCGTACTTCACCCCCCGGCGCCTCCCGGCCGAGGTGATGCTCGACGCCCTCAACTACGCGACTGGCACGGCCGAGAACATGGACATGAAGTTCCAGTTCTGGCCGGAGAAGATGACCACCGTGCAGGTGCCGTTCATCCCGAAAAACCCGTTTGTCGCGCATGTGCTGGAGACCTACGGCCGCCCGCCGCGGAACTCGGCCGTCCAGTGCGACTGCGAGCGCGACGCCGGCGGCTCGATCTTCCACGTCCTGACGCTGGCCAACCACCCGCGCGTCTGGGAGAAGATCAAAGACCCAATCGGCCGCGTGGCGACGCTGCTCAAGGCTTCGGGCGACGACGGCGCCAAGGTCGAAGAGTTGTTCTTGGCGACGGTCAGCCGGTCGCCGACCGACGTTGAGCGCGAGGCGTGTCTGAAATTCGTGACGGAGGCGGGGTCGCCGGAGAAGGGGCTGCACGGGGTGTTGTGGAGTTTGATCAACACACGCGAGTTTTTGGTGCAGCACTGAGGATGTTCGCCCGGAAAAGACCCGGGGATTCGGAAGAAGACCCGGGGTTCGCCGAGCCTCACCCACGGGCTACAGTCCGTCGCCCCTCCGGGGCTAAGACTTGGTTTTGGTTTTCAGCCCCGGATGGGGCGTC
>JAYTTY010000081.1:0-2757 GCA_043744795.1 Zavarzinella sp.
GCCGCCGGGTGGTGCGCTCAGGCCACCACCCGGCGGCTTACGCCGCTCGCCTCACTTGGTTTTAATCATCCTCTTTGCGATGGCGGTCACGCCTTCATGGCTTCGTCGTTCTTCTTGCCGGGCAGGGCGCCCTCTTCGGCGACCTTGCGGTAGCCCAAGGACACCAGCACTTCCAGCACTTCGCTCCACGTCGGGAACGGGCGGCGGTTTTCGCGCTTGTACCGCTCCATCGACTTCATGAACAGCGTCTCGTCGTCCGAGTAGTCGCGCTCGCAAGTGGTCGGGTCGATGAGCCGACGGCGCTCGCTGGTCCGCCGCTTCTCGGCCGCGTTGGCCCGGCGGCGGTCCACGGCCACGGGGATCGTCCGCTTGCGGCGCTCGTTGGCGGCCGCGGCCGCGGCCGCGTCGGCCGCCGCCACTTCGGAGGTCGTGGCGTCGACGGAAATCTTGGAGGTCATCGGCGGCCCTGTCACAAGGAAGGTCGAGGCTCGGGCGGGGGTCGAAGCGGCGACCCCAATTCCGGCATGGCGGGCATGACCGGAACAACGGAAGCGGTGGTGATACTCGCTACAAGAGTAACCGCGCAAGGGGCGGAGTCAAGCAACCATTGCCGGGTACAGTGAAAAACTTACACGCCGGAGGGGAAATGACCGGGCGCCGGGTCCGGTCACGACGGTTGATGGGATTATATCGGGGGCCGAGTAGCCGACCCACGGAATGCGTGATTTTCGTGTGAAGAGGCGAAGGTCACTTCCCCTTGGGCGTTTCCTTCTCCAGCCCTAGGCAGGGCTTGGCCGTCACCGCGATGAACAATTGTTCCTTGTCCTTGGTGAAGTGCTGCGTCGCCATCGAGAAGAAGCGGTCGCACACGCAGTTGTAGGTGATCTGGTCCAGCTTCGGCGGCTTGATTGTCAGGGTGATCTTCCCCTCGTCCGCCTTGGAGGCGTTGGCCGTCACGTCCAACGTCTGGTCGTCCGCGAGCGCGAGCGGCTGCGTGACGCCGAGGGCCAGTCTCCCGACGCTGGTCTTCTCGACGCGGAATCCGGTCAGGCCCGGATTCTTCTTCTGCACTTCCTTGGCGAAGTCCGCCAGCCGCTTGTCGATGAACGTGTCTTTCGTGCTGGCCAGAATGGAGAGGACCGTGACCTTCACGGTCTCCTTCTCTTCGGCCCGGCCAACTGCAGGCAGCGCGGCGGCCACGCAGCACAGGAGGGAACGGTAAAAGAGGGGGCGGGTCATAGTCGGGTGTTTCGTCACGGGGCGGGGGGCGTCCACAGCAGCGGGGCTTCGTCGGAAGTCGGGTCCCGCGGCACGTCGGGGAAGCGGCCGTCCGCGTCGCTCCCGACGCCAATGTACTCCAACTCGTGCGCCCGCGCCAGCACTAAATCCTCGTTCCACGGCAACTGGCCGACGAGCAGCAGCGGGGCGGCCGCCTCGGGCATGCTCAGGATTTCGATGTCGTCGCGGCCCGCGAGGACGAGCATCTCGCCGTCCTCGGCGTCGGCCGACAAGATGACGGCCAACGGCTGAAAATCGCGGTCGCTTGTGCCGGCCCACATGACGAGCAACAGGCCGGCGGCCACGGTGAAGCCCGCGAGGAACGGCCGGAAATTCCAGTCCCGCCGCGGCTTCGCCAACTCTTCGCGGATGCCGGCCTGGCACGCCGCCCACTCGCGGGGCGTCGGCATCGGCACGGCCAACTCGTCCATCAGGAATTCATTCGCCGGGGACAGGCCGGCTTGGTCGTCGGCCGTCCGCAGGGCCTCGGGGTGGGCGGCCAGCCAGCGGGCGACGCGGGCTTCCAACGCCGGCGGCAGTTCGCCGTCGGCGTACGCGGCCAACAGTTCGGGCGGCAAGTCGTCCTCGGGGGGGCGTGTCATGTGGGTACTCGGTCCGCCAGCAGGGCCTTCAACTTTTGCCGGGCGTAGAACAGCCGGCTCATCACCGTGCCGAGAGAAATTTCAAGCGTCTCGGCCACTTCGCGGTAACTCATCCCCCCGTCCATGTGGAGGACAAACGTGCGGCGCTGTTGCTCGGGGAGCTGCCCCAAGGCGCCGTCCAATCGTTCGCGGAGTTCCGACCCCTCCAGCACCACTTGCGGTTCGTGCCCCGGCGGCTCCGGGGTCACTTGCCCGCTGGCGGCCAGCTTCAACTGGTCCCGGCGCCGTCTGGCCCGGCCGAAGTCGAGGGCCGCGTTGCTCACCACGCGCATCAGCCACGTCTTGAACGACGACCGCTGCTCGAACCGCCCGATGTGCTGCATCGCCTTCACGAACCCGTCCTGCACGGCGTCGAGGGCGTCTTCCTTGTGGCTCAACAGCCGGTACGCGACCCGGTACGCGGCGTCCCGGTGGCGCAGGAACAGCGCGTTGAGCGCGGCCGCGTCCCCGGCCCGGTGCCGGGCCAGCAGGGCGTCGTCGCTGTCGGATGTCGTCGGCCCGGTGACGGAAAGCATGGCGTCGCCTACACTCCCTGAACTCAGACGGTTCGGGCGGGGATGGTATTCGGAGGATTCTACCCGACGCGGGCGGGCGGACGCGAGGGGGAAGTTCGGAAAAAGGCAACCTCACCCCCTAACCCCCTCTCCGCGGCGGAGAGGGGGGACCAAACCATAACAAAGGCGAAGGCCTCGCTCTTGCTCCCCCTCTCCGCCGCGGAGAGGGGGCCGGGGGGCTTACAAGGGTAGGTCAGGCGAGAGCGAAGAATTCAGGCGGAAGTCGCAATAGTGCGACCATGCCGCGTTTTCTCGATGTCGGC
>JAYTTY010000082.1:0-2753 GCA_043744795.1 Zavarzinella sp.
CGGCGCCCCGCCCGAAATGCCAGCTACAAACGGGCGGGGCGCCGGACTTTTCGCGGAGCGAAAAGCGACGATGCTTCGCGGTGACGGCCCTCCCGCCTACTGTTTCAGTGATTCCGAACGCTCTAAGATCTCGTTAACGGGCCATGAGCGCGAGCGATTGGAGGACGGAATGACACTCTCGGAACTCAAGCGCTCGGCCGACGGGCTGAGCGAAACCGACCGGGCCGAGTTGGCCGACTACCTTCTGGGGACGCTGGACGCGGAAGCCGACGTGGCCGCCGCGTGGCGCGAAGAACTCGGCCGCCGCCTGGCCGACATCCGGTCGGGCAAAGAGAAGGGCGTCCCCGCCGAGGACGTGCTGCGGCGCCTGCGCGAGAAGTATCCGTGAAGCCGACGGCCTTCCACTCGGCCGTCGAGCCGGAATTGGACGCCACCGCGTGCTTGGATACGCAACAAGCCGGCCTCAGGCGGGAATTCCGACTCGCGTTTGAAGGGACATTCGCCCGAATCGCCGCCAACCCGTTCTTGTACGCGATAGAGGTTGACGCGGCGCGGGCCTGCCCGATGCATAAGTTTGCGTACACGGTCTGCTACGCCAATTTCGATGACTGGATTTGGGTCATCGCCGTCGTCGGCCGGGGTATTGGCGGTCAAGGCGGTTCGGGGAATGACGGAACGGGCAGAGGGCTCGATGGATGGGATCTCCGGCTCGCCCGGACAGTTATGGGCGCTATGCCCACGGCGCTGCGTGAGCACGCGGAGACTCACTCGCGGCACATCACCAGCGTAATGGTCCGATCCGACACATGCGCAGGCATCGCCGTGCGCATGATACGGGCGACACACGCTGGAAACCCGTGTCACCCGCGTCATTCAATTCTCTGAATTCCGCGCCTTTCCCTTGCCTTGCTCCGCCGGATCGGTTCCAATCGACCGGACCTCCGTTTCAGGGACACGACCCATGACTCGCCTTCTGCCGTGCTTGCTCTCCGTCCTCGCAATGACCGGCGGGCCGCTTTTGACCGCGGCGGAGCCGCCGGCGCCGACGGACGCCCAGAAGATGGCCGGCGTCTGGCTCGCCGACGCCGCCGACTCGCCCATTGATCGTGCCCTCAGTCGCGTCTGGTTCTCGAAATTCACAGTCGACGGGAAGAACTTCCGCGTCTCGAAACTCATGTTCCACCCCAAGGACCTGACCGGGACGTTCACCCTCGACCCGACGACCAGTCCCAAGTCGGTTGACCTAAAGCTGAACGAACTCGACTACAACGTGTTCGGGGAGGCGGCCAAGATTCCGGCCGTCACCCTGCCGGGAATCTACAAGTTGGAGGGCGACCGGCTCACCCTGTGCTTCCACCTCGACTGGGATCTGAAGCGGCCCATCGAGTTCGCCGCGACCGCGAAGAAGACGGTCGTCTTGACATTGGGCCGGGCGGGCGCCCAGTTCAAAGACTTCCCGAAGGAGGTCATCGTCAAAGTGATCGACCCGGACGGCAAACCGGTCCCGAAAGCGACGGCCTTTTACCACATGGGCTGGGACGACACCCGAGGTAAGAAAGACGGCCTGCCGGAGTGGAAGTACGCCAACAAGTTCTTGACCGGCCCCGACGGGACGGTCAAGGTCCCGTATGACCAAATTGGCCAAGGGATTCAGGCGTGGGCGTCCGACCAGAAACTGATCGGCTACGCGCCGAGTTCCCCGTTCGCGCTTCAGTCCCCCGCCCTGACCGTGCAACTCAGACCCGAAATCCGGGTGACCGGGACGATTGTCAGCGAAGACATGAAGAAGGCCGGGTTGCCCGTCGGCTGGACGAACGTGATCGTGTACTCCGGAAGTGCTCCGGTCGCCAGCTATATATCGACGGGCGGCAAATTTGAGATCCCGCTGCCGGCCGGCGACTACGACATCGAGGCCTACGGGACCGACCTGCGGACCAAAAAGATCCGGGCCACCGTCCTCGGCGGCCGGTCCGAGTGCGTTGTCCCGCCGATCAACCTGACGGCCGCCGCCCTCCCCTTGCTGACGGGGAAAGCCGCCCCGGAGTTGAAGGGCGTCGTCGGCTGGAAGGGGGAGAAGGTCACGCTTGCCGGGCTGAAGGGGAAGTACGTCTTGCTGGAGTTCTGGGGCTACTGGTGCGGGCCGTGCACTCACTCCATGCCCGTGTTGATCGAACTTCACGACAAGTTCAAGGACAAGGGGCTGGCAATCATCGGCGTCCACCTTGACAGTGACGGCGACGTGGACACCGCGGCGAAGTTGGACGAGATACTCGCGGACACCCGGAAGAATCTGTGGAAGGGCCGCGACCTGCCGTTCCCCGTGGCCCTCTGTTCGGGCAAGGAAGTCGATGTCGGCGGCGGTGAAATGGCGCGCGGCGGCCCGCCGCTGCAATACGGCGTCCTGGGCTACCCAACGACAATCCTCATCGACCGCGACGGGAAGGTCGTGGGCCGCTTCCGCGCCCGAAACGCGGCCGAGGCGGTGAAGGAAGTCGAGAAGCTGCTGGCGAAATGAGTGCTGACCCGCCTCGCACTCACATAGTATCACCCCAACCCGGAAAACCCCGTTTAACCGCGATGCGGAGTCTTCGGAGCGGAGCGCGGCCTCGCCGCGCCCGGAACACGCCCGCCGCGAAAGGCAACCTCACCCCCGGCCCCCTTACAAGGGTAGGTTTCCGGCCGGGGTATCGGCACGGGTGTGGTCGGGCGCGAAGCGGCGGGGCCGGCGGGCCGCGTACACTGGTGTTGTCACA
>JAYTTY010000083.1:0-2753 GCA_043744795.1 Zavarzinella sp.
GACGCCTTGCTCAAGAACGAGTCCTTCATGCGGCGGCTGGCCGACGCGACGCTTCGGAGTGGCGCGCGGCGGTTAGCGCGATCTGGCTCGCCGCCCGCGCTCCACTCCGAAGCGTCGCGTCGCGGCTAAACAACGTCACTTCTTCGGGGCCGCCGCCGGCGTCCCCGCCTTGGCGGCCTTCTCGCGTTCTTCCTGCTCCAACCGCAATTGTTCCAGCCGCGTCAACCGCTTCGGCGGGGCGGCCGTCGGGGCCACTGCCGGCATCGGCACGGGCGTCGCCGGCTTGGCGACCACGGGGGCGTCCTTCTTCGGCGGCAGCGGCACGTCGATCCGCAGTTCCGTCGTGCCCAGGTTGTGCGGGACCGGCTCGCCGTTCTCCGTCACCACCACTTGGCAGAAGATGTTGCGGTGGACGCCGGCCGGGGCCGTCGGGTCCACTTTCACGGGGAAGGAAAGTTCCTTGGTGTCCTTGGTGATCTTCAACTCGGCCGGGAAGGCCGTCTTCACCGGCATGCCGATGAGCTTCACCGTGGCCTCGCCGGCGAAGGGCTTGGCGTTGGCGATCTTGAGGAACAACTGCGTGTCCTTGCCCTGCTCGACGGCCCCGCGCTCCATGGCGAAGGCCATGTACGGCGGGGCGATTTCGATGGTCGCCAACTGGGACGACACCCACACCGGGCCGGTGCCGACGACGGCCGTCCCCAGCACGGCGTACTTCCACTTGCGGACCGGGGCGCCGCCGTTGGCGTTCATCGTCAAGGACGCCTCATTCTTCCCCTCGGGGATCACGATGCTCGTCGCCGACCCGACGCCCGGCGGGTTGTACAGCGGGACCACCGTGATGGCGCCCTTGAACCCGGCCGCCCGCTCGGCGACGACCTTCAACTCCATCGTCCCGTTGTGGACGAGCGGCACCTTCGGCTCGACGATGTTGATCTTGAACGGCACGGCTTCCGTGACGGCCATGAGGGCCAGCGGCTCCGTGCGGAAGCAGTACACCGACTGGCCGGGGTTGTTGATGATGAACTCGGCCCGCTGCTCGAAGACGTTCTTCAGCGGGGCGGCCTTCGGGTCGGCCAGCGCGCCGGTGTACGTCACGCGGCCGGTCGCCAGCGGGGCGTCGGCGGCGGCCTCGAAGACCATCGGCACCACGCTCATGTTGGCGGCCATCACGTCCGTCACCGCGCCCACCTTCGCCGGCAGGCCGTTCGCCGTGATGGTCAAGTCGCCGCCGAAGTCCTGGCGGCCGGCCGAGACCAGCGTGGCGTAGCGGTTGCCGCGCGGCACGGCGTAGGCCTGCCGTTCTTGGCTGTACTGCACGAAGCTCGGCACGGCGAGTTGCACCGTCGGCTCAATGGGCTTGAGTTCGATGCGGTAGAAGTACGTCGGCGCGCCCTTCTTGAGGTGGTCCGTCACGCTGACCCAGTACTCGCCGTCTTGCGGGATGGTGACGCGGAACATGCTGTCCGGGCCGACGGCGTCGTCGTTGGCGATCATCGCCCCTTGGCCCTTGAGGCCCATCGCCATCACCGGGTCGAGTTGCGAGCCGAGGCGGCGGGCGTAGCAGTGGACTTCGAACGCTTGGCCTTTCTTGGCCAGGAAGCGGAAGTAGTCCACGTCCGACGGCTTGTCGATCGTTCCGTTGAAGGCGCACGGGAGCACGCCCAGCGTGCCGGTGGCGGCCGTGTCGTTCGGCTCGACCTTCACGACGTTGGCGTCCGTGGCCGTGAGCCGGAACGGGATGCCGCCGGGGCACACGCCGCCGGCGTCTTGGCAGTGCAGGAAGAACCGGCCGTCGGCGGGCATGACGGCCGGGAGCTTGACCTTCTGGCGGATGTCGCCGGTCGCGTCCCCGATGAAGCGCACTTCCACTTCCTCGCCGAGCTTGCCGCCGGCCGGGACGACGGCGGTCGGCCGCGGGAAGCTGCCGATGTGCAGGCGGTATTGGCAGCCGCCGTTGCCGGCGTAAGAGGTCTCGCGGACTTGGACGGTGTAGGTGCCGTCTTCCGGGGCGACGACGGACAGGCAGCCGTCCTGGCGGTACAGGGCCGTGTCGTCCGACGTGGCCATCTCGAACCGCTTGGAGTCCAGGATGGCGATGTACGGGTCAAAGAACGTGGACGAGAGCCGCATGCCTTCGACTTCGACGCTGATGCGCTGCCCCTTCTTGGCCTCGACGGAGTAGTAATCGACGTCCTCGTTGTCGGCGACGCCGTGGACGGTGACGTTCAGGCCGACCTTTTGGGGGGCGGCGAAGTCGTTGTTCGGCTCCTTCTCATCGACAATGGGCAACGCGCCGACCCAGAGGGTGCGCATCTCGGTGATGCCGGTGGCCGTGCGGACGCGGACGGCGTGTTCGCCGAGCCGGGTGTCCGCGGCCAGCCGCAGGTGGGCCTTGAACTGGCCGTTGTTCACCGGCTCCAACTTCGTGACCGCGAGGCCGGGGGAGTAGAAGACCACTTCCTGGGCGTCGGCCAGATTGTTCCCGTTGAGGGTGACGACCGAGTCCACGCCGCGCTGCACGCCGCGCGGCTGGATGACGCTGAGCGTCGGCGAGGCGGCGGCGGTGACGCCGGCGGTGAGGAGGAGGGCCAAGAGTGTGCGCATGGTGCGTGTCCTTCGTCAGTAACAGTCAGAACCTGTTTAGCCGCGACGCGACGCTTCGGAGTGGAGCGCGGGCAGCCATCAATCACTTGCCTTCAGTCAACGGCGAGCGTCGAGGCGTCAGCCCGACGTGTCTTCCTCGTCAAAAC
>JAYTTY010000084.1:0-10711 GCA_043744795.1 Zavarzinella sp.
ACGGGTGTCAACACCGGACCCGACGCCATTGATAAGATATCCCGGACCGAAGTTCCCGGCGGCACGGGGGCGGGGCGTCCCCGCACCGGAAACGAACCAGGCGTTGCAGCCGACCGGGGCCGCATGTAGGCTTTCCGGGGTTCATTGCTCCCCGAGCGGCCCCGGCCCCTGAACGCGGGCGTTCGGCGGCAGAAGGGGCACATGAAGACGAAGGGCGAACGGGAAGCCGAGATCAGTCAGGCCGTCATTCAATTCAAGAAAGAGTACATGGGCCGGGGGCCGCTGTCAGTGCGGACTTACTTGCTGGACGACATGGCTTTGGTGCGTCTCAAAGGCGTGCTGACTCCCGCCGAACAGAAGTTGGTGCAGGTCGAAGAGTAGAGTCGGGGGCGTGACCTCATCGAACAAATCAGGCTCGAACTCCGCGAACATGGCCGTGACTTGCTCGAAGCCGCCAGGCATGAAATCCTCGGCGTCAAGGTCATCAGCACTACCACGGGCGAGAGCATCCTCCTCTTCACCCTCTCTCGCGAACCAGCCTACGACCGTCCTTGAACGGACCCAAGCCGTCATTCCCGCAGAGTGGCCTTGACAGCCATGCCCCGCAGCCGTAGGATTTTAATGTTCAAAGATTTGAATATTACAACCTGTTGGTTGAGAGCTTATGCCGCACCGTGCGTTAGTGACGAAGGAACTTGCGGAGTTCTTGGGCGTTCTGTCGCATCCGCACCGCATCCGCATCATCGAAGAGTTGCGGGACGGGGAGCATGACGTGAACTCACTCAAAGACGCACTCGGCATCAGCCACTCCGGGGTATCGCAACACCTGATGGTACTGCGTGCGAACCGGCTTGTTTCCGAGCGACGTGAAGGACGCCGTGTTTTCTACCAGCTTCGCCAGCCCGAAATCGCCGGTTGGCTGTTGGAAGGAACCCGGTTCCTCGTTCAAGAAACCGCTGCGGCAGACGAACTTCGGAAAGCCATTGGCAAAACCCGTAAGGATTGGGCCGGACACTGAGGTTGCGACCCGTCGTTGTTGTTCCACACGATTGGCCGAAACCCGCACTTTATGGAGGCGACAAGACCATGCAAAAGTTGATCGAGGGAGTCCACAACTTCCAGACCGAGAACTTCCGTCCGCTGCAAGGGCTGTTCGAGCAGTTGGTGAAGGGCCAGACCCCCGACACCCTGTTCATCACCTGTTCCGACTCCCGCATCGACCCGACCCTGCTCACCAAGGCCCAGCCCGGCGACCTCTTCATCCTTCGCAACGCCGGGAACATCATCCCGCCGCACGGTGCGGGCAATGGGGGCGAAGCGGCAACCATCGAGTTCGCCGTGGCCGCTCTCGGCGTCAAGGACATCATCATCTGCGGTCACTCCCACTGCGGGGCGATGCAAGGTTTGCTGCATCCCGAACAGGTCGCTTCTCTGCCTGCCGTCTCGTCGTGGTTATCGCACGCCGAGACGACCCGCCGCATCGTTCGTGAGAACTACGGTCATCTCGACGGCGACCGTCTAGTGACGGCGACGGTCGAAGAGAACGTGCTGGTGCAGCTTGAGAACCTACGAACGCTTCCCGCCGTGGCGTCCCGGTTGGTGCGGGGCGACCTGTACTTACACGGTTGGGTTTACAAGATCGAAACCGGCGAAGTGTTCGCCTACGAGTTGGCTTCGGGGCAGTTCGTCCCGCTGGCTAAGTACCACCCTCCGACGACAAGCGTGCGGAGCAGGATCAGCCGCACCATCTGAGCCAACGGGAACGCGGGGCGGAGAAAGCGCCGCCCCGCGTTCCCGTGCGGAGCAGGATCACCCGCACCACCTGAGCCAACCGCTATCGGAGGGACAAGCATGGCGAACAACCAGTCGGCGTGGCCGGGATACGCCGCTTCATTCAAGCAAGACCTTCTCGCATCTATCGTCGTCTTTCTTGTGGCGTTGCCGCTGTGCATGGGCATTGCCATCGCCTCCGGCGTCCCGCCTGAAAAGGCGGCGGCGGTGGGCATCATATCCGGCATCGTCGGCGGGTTGGTGGTGGGCTTTCTCGCCGGTTGCTCGCTCCAAGTCACCGGCCCCGCAGCGGGGTTGGCGGTGATCGTCGGACAACTCATCTTGGAACACGGCTTTGCGACGTTGGGCTTGATCGTCATCGTGGCCGGGGTCGTTCAGCTACTTGCGGGTGTGCTTCGCTTGGGGCAGTGGTTCCGTGCCGTGTCTCCCGCAATCATTCAAGGCATGTTGGCTGGCATCGGTGTCCTGATTCTCGCTGCTCAGTTTCATGTCATGGTGGACGACAAACCACCGGGGAGCGGCAAAGAGTACGGCGGAATCATCAACCTTGTGACCATCCCCGAAGCCGTGTGGAAGGGGGCAACGGAACCCGCCCACCAAGCCGCAGCCATAGTGGGGATCGTGACGATCCTTACCATCATGGGCTGGTCGTCGTTCGCCCCCAAGCGGTTGAAAGTGCTGCCCGCACCGTTGATCGCCGTGACCGTGGCGACCTTGCTTGCGGTCATCATGGAGCAGTTCGGACTTGACCCAAAGGACATCCAAGTTCCAGACAAGCTATCCGATGCCGTCAGCCTACTCGCTTGGGGCGACTTGCCCCGACTACTCGACCGCTCGATCCTGATCGCCGGGCTGACGTTGGCCTTCATCGCCAGTGCGGAATCTCTACTTACGGCGACGGCGGTGGACTCCATGCAACAACATGCTCCCCGCACCAAGTACGACCGGGAGTTGGCCGCTCAAGGCGTGGGCAATGTGGTGTGCGGCGTGCTGGGCGTGTTGCCCCTGACGGGCGTGATCGTGCGAAGTGGGGCGAATGTGCAAGCGGGTGGTCGTACTCGGCTCTCCACGATACTTCACGGGCTGTGGTTGCTCCTGTTCGCCGTCGTGTTCACCTTCGTCCTTCGACATATCCCCGTGGCGTGCTTGGCGGCGATCCTCGTGTACACGGGATGCAAGCTGGTGAACATCAAGGCCATGCGGGAGATTGGAAAATACGGGAAGGGTGAAGTAGCGGTTTACATCGTGACGTTGGCTGTGATCGTGGTGATCGACCTTCTGACGGGAATCGTCATGGGACTCGGCTTGGCCGTGGTTCTGTTGATCTATCGCTTCACGAACTTGACGATCCGGGTGGAGCGGGACACGGAGCGGAACCGCACTACCATGTATCTCAAAGGTACGGCCACGTTCTTACGGTTGCCGAAGCTGGCTCAGGCACTCCAAACCATTCCTCCTAACACTGAGCTACACGTCCATTTCGAGGACTTGGCACACATCGACCACGCTTGCCTCGACCTGCTCATGAAGTGGGAGAAGCAGCACGAAGCCACGGGCGGGAGCCTCGTCATTGATTGGGAAAGCCTGACGGCCAAGTTCCGTCAGGCTGGAACGAACAATGGCAAAGCTGGCCAGCTACTTACGTTGGCTGGTGAAGAAAACGGGAAGGGCTTCACACCAGACCGGGAAAAGGAGCGGCCCTCAACACCTGTGTGAGCAGACATTTAATTGTATCATCCCCTTCAGAATATTCCTACTTGTCCGCTTCTGGGGGGCTGGTTTCGGCCGAACCAGGCGCTGCAGTGGACGGCGGCATCATCGGTTGTTTCTAGGACATCAGGCTCTCGCGCCGCCGCTGCTGAGCTTGGTCGACTATGAAGCCGTCTGAACCTCAAGCCCATTTCAGCTCTTTTTCCGAAGAAGTTCTGCACCGAAGGCGGCCCTCCGTGGGCGTGGGGCTGACTTCGGTGCAGAACTTCTTCGGTCTCCGACTTCATCCCGAAGCGGAGTTGTCGTCACGTTCAGCAATCATCCCGTCCGCCGTCACTGTCGAGCCGCCGCCGAGGAGTCGCCGGTACACACCGCACTCGACGATCCGAGATCAGGCCCGCCCCAGAAGTGGGTGTCGCGGGCCGTCCCACCTGTCCGATTCGCCGTGCGGCGCCGCCCCTTCGTTCGGCCGTCCTCCGGGCGTCGATGCCGACGTCACGCGAACAGACACTGTAACCGTTGGCGCGGTGGTTGCATGGATTCTTTGGGCGAAGGAGACAATCGGATGCCGTGGTCGCCGTGGCATATATTCCCAGACGAGTGGAACCTTCACCTTCACGCCCACATCAAGGCGACATGGAGTGAGGACCGAGACGGCCTGTCCGCCAAAGACTTCCGTGGCGACCAGTCGGTCCGCCGACAGTTCGGCGACGGGTCCGGTACGCCTTCGTGGCGCTGGACAACGCCGGCGAGCGGTGCACGGTGTTCACCGAGCACTGCGGCTACCACGTGTTCCCAGTGGGGGCGGGTGGCGTTCACGTGATGCGGGCATTGCCGTTGACCGATGGCCAAGGACGCCGAACAATATCCGGCACGCGATGCTTCGGAGTAGAGCGCCCTTCCTGCCTCAGGATACTACCCCCGTCATCCGTGATCGCCCGCGGCGCAAGCAAGGGTCGGCGACCCCCGCCCGAGAAATCACCCCGTCGGCAGGGGCCACAGTGGTAAATGGCAGTTCAAGAAGTGAACTGGTGGGCGACCCTTTGTGTTGTGGCTAAACGGGGGCGCCTGCCCCCGCTCATACCAGCGTGCGGGCCATCGAGTGGGCGGGGATGGTCGGCTGGGGGGTGGCGTTCATCGTCTGGTCGGCCGGGGAGTCGGCGTAGCCGACGTGGATCGTCGTGCCGCGGTTGGCCTTGATCCACTCGATGACGCGGTCCTTCACGGCCACGAAGGCCAAGGCGCAGCGCGGGTCAAACTGGGTGCCGGCGCACTTGGCCACTTCGGCGAAGGCCTCTTCCGGCGTCTTAATGTGGTTCGTGTTGTACGGCCGGCGGGTCGTCATGGCGTCGAAGGAGTCGGCGACGGCCAGCACGCGGGCGAGCAGCGGGATGGTCTCGCCGGCCAGGCGGTCCGGGTAGCCGCGGCCGTCCCAGCGCTCGTGGTGACTGCGAACGATCGGGCGGATGTCCCGCATTTCCGGGATCGTCTTGAGGATCTCGTCCCCGCGCGTCGTGTGCGTCTTCATGATCTCGAACTCGGCGTCGTCCAACCGGGTCGGCTTGCGCAGCACGGCGTCGTCGATGCCGATCTTGCCGATGTCGTGCAGCGGGCCGCCGGTCCGCAGGTCGTCGAGTTCCTTGGCCGTGAGCTTCAGTTGCTCGCCGAGCATGACCGAGTACGCGGTCACGCGGGCCGTGTGGCCGCCGGTGTAGGCGTCCCGCATTTCGATGGCGGACGCGAGGGCCGAGATGGTTTGCAGGAACAACTCCCGCTGCCGGCGGATGAGCTGGGCGCACTCGATGCCGGCCGAGACTTGGGCCGCGAGGGCGTCCGCGAGGTGCAGGTCGTCTTCGGTGAACGGCTTCTGCCAGTAACTGCGGTCGAGGTGGATCACGCCGAGGTGCTTGCGCGGCGTCCGCAGCAGCACGCACAGCACGGAGGCCATCGACCCGTCCGTGATGCTGACGTTGTTGCGGACTTCCTCGTCCTCTTCGATGGAGCAACACAGGATCGACCGGCCGAGGCTGAAGCAGCGCTTGGCCAACCCTTGGCTGTAGAAGGTCCGGCTATTGCCCTCGCCCCGGCCGGTGGCCAAGGCCTTGAGCTTGAGGTCGTTGGTATTCCCCTCGGCGAGGACGATGGCCCCGCGCTGGGCGTCGAGAACGCCGACGGCGTCGTTCAGGACGGCTTGCAGCAGCGTGTCCTCGCTCTCCGCGGAGACGAGGTGGTGGCTGGCCCGCAGCAGGGTGAGCAGTTGGTCGCCGGGCCGGGGGGCCTGATTGCGGTCGAGCAGCAGGCGGTCAACGCCTTCCTGCCACGAGGAGGCGAGTTCGCCTTCGACGATGATCTGGTCGGAGGAGGAGGAGAGCGGGTCCGGCTCGCTGCCCTCGGACAGCTCGACCATCATGGCGATCTTGCCGAACTGGACGATGTCGCGCGGGTGGATTTGCCGCTCGGCGGCCCCGAGGCGGACGCCGTTGACGTAGGAGCCGTTGGTGCTGCCGAGATCCTTCACCCACCAGCCGGCGTCGGCGAGGCGGAGGTCGGCGTGGCGGCGGCTGACGGACGTGTCGTCGAGGACGATTTCCATCGTGCCGACGCGGCCGACGTGCATGACGGAGGCGGACTCCCACGTCTTGCCCTTGACCTCGCCGCTGATGCCCCGGAGTCGAATCATCATGCTCATTGGGCCGGTCTCCTGCAAGCCAACGGCCCGCGAGTCAGGGGGTGGGCGCCCCGAGCCGGTGCCGATGATCCTAATCCGCCTTCCCGGGCGGGCGCGAATGCGATTCCCCAAGATTAGTGCGCGATTCGGGCCGGCACAAAACGATTCACGGGAATGTTGGCCCTTTTGCGCCCAACCGGCATAATACCGCCAGCCGTCAAGGGGCGCTCCCGGGCCGGCGAAGCCATGATGATCATACCACGCGGGGCCGCCGCCGGCGGGCGGGGAAATCGGAATAGCGCGGGATTTCCTCACGCCTGCCCGCCCCGCCCGTGTAACTCCCCCGAAAGAGGGCTGGCGGGTCCGGCGTCCTTCCCCCAAAATAGCCCGACGGCCGACAGACGCCGCCGTTTCAACCCCGGCCCGGCCGGACAAAGGATTTTCCCATGTGGACCACCGCCGTTTTGTTGACTTCGGCCCTCGCGCTCGCCCCCGGGCAGGCGCCGCCGGCCGGCGCGCTCACCCTCAGCAACCCGCGGGCGACGCACGGCGAACTCGGGTCGGCCCGGCAGGAATCCAAGCTGCTGCCGGGGGACATCTTCTTCCTCTCCTTCGACATCGAAGGCATCAAGGTGACGGACACCGGCCGCGTAAAGTACGGCATGGTGATGGAAGTCATCGACTCGGCCGGCAAGGCCATCTTCAAGCAGCAGCCCGTGGAACGGGACGACTTCCTCCCACTCGGCGGCAATAAGCTGCCTGCCCGCGCTTACGTGAGCATCGGCGTGGACCAGCCGGCCGGCATTTACACCTGCAAGGTGACGGTCTCCGACTTGGCCAACAAGGAAAGGCCGGTCTCGAAGACTCTGGAGCAGAAGTTCGAAGTGCTGCCCAAGGGCTTCGGCATTGTTCAACTGTACACCGCCGCCGACCTGAAGGGGGACGTGCCGGCCTCGCTGGTCGGCGTGGCCGGGCAGTTCGTGTTCGTCCACTTCGCCCTGATCGGCTTCGAGCGGGAAGTGGCCAAGGCGCCGGCCGTCCCGCCCAAGGCGGACCCGAAAGCCGACCCCAAGACGGCCGCCGTGCCGACGCGCCAGCCCAACTTGAAAATCGAAATGACGGTGTACGACAAGGACAGCAAGCCGACGCTGGCGACGCCGACGGTGAAAGAAATCCCGGACGAGTCCGACGGCATGGTGGACGAGAAGGCCGTCGGCGTGCCGATGCGCTTCCTGGTGCCGATGAACCGCGAAGGCGGCTACCTGATCGAGATCAAGGCGACGGACAACGTCACCAAGAAGACCGCCAAAGTGTACCTGCCGCTGCGCGTGTTCCCGGCGGGGCAGTAAGCACGGGCTTCCGGGTAAAAACAGGAGAGTCAACCGGCCGCCGCCGGGACGGGCGGCCGCAAGCCGTCGATGTGTTCCAGCCGCCCGGCCGGCTGCCCCACTCGGGCGAGGCCGGCGCCGCCGAGACGGTCGTCCCCAAGCACGGCGCCCGGCGGTCCGCGAAACCCCTCGGGCGTTGAAGTGGGCCGGACTTTCGCGGCGGGGTCAACGCAGGAAGAGTTCCTCGCCGCTCACGCGGTCTTTCAGCACGTCCCGGGCGCTGGCGAAGAAGGCGTCCGCGTCGGCCCCGCCGGTCAGGGTGTCTTTCGCGAGGTCGTCGGCAAAGGTCGTGGGGCCGAGCTTAACCGTGGGAGTCAGGATCGTCCCGTTGATCAGGGTGTTGAAGCGCGTCCCGTAGTCGCCCGGCCCGGTCCCCGCGCCTTGAAGAGGGACGAGGCTGGACATGCCGGGCTTGTCGTCAAAGATGGTGGGGCCGGCGACCAGCAGGTCGTCCCCGGCCCCGCCGATCAGGGCGTCGGCCCCGTTGCCGCCGATCAGCACGTCCCGGCTGCCGCCGCCGGTCATGACGTTGGCCGCGTCGTTGCCGACAAGCAGGCCGTCCCCGGCCCTGCCGGCCAGCGTGTCGTTGCGGCTTCGCCGGGGAGACAGTCGTCCCCGGCCCCGCCGGCCAGCGTGTCGTTGCCCGCGCTGCCGTCGAGGACGGCCGACGACATGAGTGTCGCCGCGACGCTGATGTCGTCACTCCCGGCCATGCCGGTCACTTTTACCAAACCCGCCAGGCCCGGTGCTCGCCGGCCGCCGGGTTGTCCGTCACCGCGAAGCCGGGCGCCGGCCCGGTCACACGGGGGTCAGTGTCTCGGGCAATTTCAGGTCACGGCCCTTGACCGTGTCCGTGAGGCTGGCAAGGAACCAGTCCGACCCCTTGCCGCCGGTCAGCACGTCCTTGGCGTCGCCGTCGTTGTGGACGGTGGCGGCCGTCAACTTGGTGGGCGCGGCCCCGGTCGTCAGGCCGGTGACGCGGTCGAAATAGTTGATCGCCGAGTTCGTCCACGCGGCCATGATGTTGGCCAGCCCGGTCAGGTCCGTCAGGTCGGCCGCCGCATCGGCGGCGCCGGCGATCAAGAGGTCGTCGCCCGTGCCGCCGGTCAGGTTGTCCGCCCCGGCCCCGCCGATCAACACGTTGAAGCCGCCCGTGTCCGTCAGCTTGTCGTCGCCGTCGCCGCCGACGAGCAGGTCGTTGCCCTTGGCCCCGGCCAGGGCGTCGTTGCCGGCCTCGCCGAAGAGGCGGTCGGCCCCGGCCCCGCCGGTCAGGATGTCGTTGCCGGGGCCGCCGTACAGGTCGGCCGGCGTCGTCACCTTCGCGGCCACGGTAATCCTGTCGGCCCCGCCCAGCCCGTAGACGACGACCTTGCCGACCGCCGCCGCGAACGTGCCCAAGGTCTCTTTGCCGCGCTTCACGACGAGTGTGCTGTTTTTGCCCGGGTTGACCGTGATCGTGTCGGCTCCGCCCGTCCCGCCGACGACCAGGTTGCCGCCGATCGGCGCCGCCGCCCGCACCTGGAGCGTGACCGTCTTCCGGTCGCTCGCGCCGGCCGGGTCAGCGACGCGGACGTCGAACGTGTCGTCGCCCGGCGGCGTGTCGCCGGCCGCCGTCCACGAGAAGACGCCGGTGTCCGTGTCGAGGAACGCCCCGACCGGCGGCGGGCCGGCCGGCGTGCCGACGAGCGAGTAGGTCAATTTCTGGCCGGGCGCGTCGGCCGCCGTCGCCGTGAAGGAGTACGGCGCCCCGTTGACCACAGTGACCGGCGCCGCCGGCACGCCCGACAGGGCCGGGGCAACGTTCGGCCCGCCCGGGAAGACGGTCATTTCGACCAAGGCGGTCGCCTCGGAAATGGCGGTCGTGTCGCCGTTGACCGAGGCGTCGTTCGTTTTCCGGACGGCGCCCGAAGTGAACGGCCGGGCGAACGTGTCGTCCAGCCCCCGGACCGTGAGGGGCGCCGGCCGGCCGGCGAAGGCGGCGACGGGCAGGAAGCGGAGGCGCGTGTCGGCCGACAGGGACAAAGCGGTCGCGTCATCGGCCGCGGCGCCGACGGCGAACCAGTTGGCGCCGCTGTCAGTCGAATACTGCCACGCCCCCTCGGTCGCGGCGTCCGCGGTATTACCGACGACGGCAACGCCGGAAAGGGCGGCGGCCGCGTCGGGGTCGGTGAAGACGCCGCCGAACAGGGCGATGACCTTCTGCCCCGCGTGGCCGGTGCTGCCCTGGAGGACCGCGGCCAACTCGGCGTCTGCGGCCAGTCCGGGGGCGTCGTTGCGGGCGAACACATCGATCATGTATGTCACGGAGGCAATATTGTCGGACGGCTGACCGTTATCGACGGTGATCGTGATGGATCGTTCAAGTTCACTCGGCTGTTGACGGGTATTGGTGTAGGCCAGGGAGCGCAAGACGGCTTGATAACTCGCCCGACTGGCTGCGCCACTGAAGGAAAGTATGCCGTGCGTCGAGTCCCAGTCGGCCGAAATGCCGGTCTGCAAAACATAGACGAAGGTATCTTGACCTCGCGCGTAATTGCCAATCTGCACGGTGGCGCCCGCCATCTGGAGATTATCATCCAAGACGAGTAGCCCGGGATCGACCACTTTCGTACCGTCGTCCTCCACGTAGGTGGAAAGCGGGGTAATGGGGGTCACGGCAAGTGTGTATTGACGATACCGAGCCACAGCGAAGTCAGCTTTTCCGCTGGTATCATAGGTTTGGCCGACGACGACGATCCGGCCGTCCGCCTGGAACGCCACCGAATTGGCGGTATCGTCAGACGAGCCGAAGGCGGTAGTCACCTTGCCCTCGGAATCAAACGAGGTGTCGAGGCCGCCGTTGGCATTGTAACGGGCGAGGGCGAAGTCCCTGTTGCTCCCGTTGTTGGAATAGCCAGCGACAATAATCTTGCCATCTGGCAACAACGCCATCGACCTCACTTCGTCGTCGGACGAGCCGACGGCGGTGGTCACCTTGCCATCGCCATCGAACGAGCCATCGAGACTGCCGTTGGCGTTGTACCGGCCGAGCGCGAAGTCGAAGTTGCTCCCGTTGCTGCCTAGAGCATTTTCAGTTTCCGTGTGGCGGCCGGTGTTGCGGTGGGACCGGCGTCCCGCCGGTCGTTTGTTCCCCGACGACTGGCGGGACGCCGGT
>JAYTTY010000085.1:0-10710 GCA_043744795.1 Zavarzinella sp.
CGTGGAGGAGATCCGGCGGACGGCCCCGGGGGCCGGGGGGACGCCGCTGACGGAGGCGTTCGTGTACGCGTTCGCCGGCGGCCGCATCGACACGGTGACGCTGCGGCGGCGGCTCGGGACCGGCGGGTGGGCGGACGTCCGGCGGGCGGCGTACGACTACTACGGGGCCGGCGGCTCGTTCGGCAGCCCGGGCGACCTGCGGCGGGCGCGGGTGCAGGTCCCGGTGGCGGCCGGGTGGGCCGACGCGGACACGAGCGTGTACCGGTACTACGTCGCGGGCGAAGAGGCCGGGTTCGCCCACGGGCTGAAGTACGTCCTCAACCCGGCGGCGTGCGCCCGCATGGCCGGGGACGGGCTGGACCCGCTGACGGCGACCAACGCCCAGGTCGCCGGCTACGCCCAAAACTATTTTGAGTACGACGGCGACCGCCGGGTGACGAAAGAGGCGGTGGACGGCGGCGCGGCGGCCTACGCCTTCGAGTACACGGCCGGGTACGCCACCGGTGAGCCGAACGTGTGGGCGACGCGGGCGCAGGTGACGCGGCCGGACGGGAGCCGGGTCGTGGCGTACACCAACGCGGCCGGCCAGTACCTGCTGCGGCAGGAGGACAATGGCTCCGGCGCCGCGTGGCTGGAGGCCTTCCAGTACGACGACGAACTGCGGCTGGTGCGGCACGCGACGCCGGCGGCGGTCGTCGGGTACGACGACGCGGCCCCGGACTTGGCCGTCGAACTGCGGGCCGCCGCCGGGCTGATCGAGACGGCGACGTACTACGCGGCGGCCGGCGGCGGCGGGGCGCCGGGGTACACGCACACGCGCAGCGTCCAGCAGGGGACGGGCGGCGACCCGGCGCCGCAAGTGGCCTACGAGTTCGCGGCCCGCACGGCCGCCGGCATGACGGTGCACGAGGTCAGCAAGCAGACGGCCTACCGGAACGCCGACGGGACCGGGGCGATCGAGACGCTGTTCGCTTACGAGTACCACGACGGCACAACCCAGATGAGCCGGAAGACGACGACGTGGCCGGCGGTGACGACGGAACAAAATGGGTCGGGCTTGGCGGCCAGCCGGGCGGAAGTGTTCGACGTGCAGGGGCGGCTGAGGTGGGCGATGGACGAGTTGGGGTTCATCGCCTACCTCGCGTACGACCAGGCGACCGGGGCCGTCGTCAAGCGGATCGCGGACGTGGACACGGAGGCGTCGGGCGAGTTCGCCGACCTGCCGGCCGGGTGGGAGACGCCGGCCGGCGGCGGGTTGAACCTGGTCACCCTCTACGAGGTGGACGACCAGGGGCGGGCCGTGAGGACGACATCCCCGAACGGACGGGTCGACTTCATGGTGTATGACGACGAGGCCCACGAGGCGCGGGCGTACCCGGGGTGGGACGCGACGGCCGAGGCGCCGACGGGGCCGACCCGCGTCAGCCGGGAGGACCGCGGGCAAAAGTACGCGGAGACGCTGACCATGTCAGCCGCGCCGGACGTGTCGGCCGGGTGGCCGACCGGGGCGGAGGCCATCGCGGACGTGCAGTCCCTGGAGCGGTCGCTGTTCGACGACGCGGGCAAGCTCGTCCACCGGGACCGGTACACGGACCTGACCGGGCTGTCGTACGCGACGACGCCGACGATCGGGACGGCCGGGGTGAACTACGACCGGACCAGTTACGACTACGACGCCGAGGACCGGCTCGTGCGGACGGTCAACCAACTGGGGACGATCTCGCGGACGGTGTTCGACTTCCTGGGCCGGCCGGTCAGCGCGTGGATCGGGACCAACGACACGCCGGCCACCGGCGTGTGGTCGCCGGCGAACAACGCCAGCCCGGCGAACATGGTGATGGTGGCCGCCTACGAATATGACGGCGGCGGCGTGGGCAACGGCAACCGGACGAAGACGACGCAATACCCTGGCGGCGGGGCCGCTGACCGGGTGACGCAGGCGTGGTTCGACTGGCGGGATCGGGCCGTGGCCACCAAGGGGGGCGTGCAGACGACCGAGGCGACCGACGTGCACCGGCCCATCGCTTATGTGAACTTCGACAACCTGAACCGCGTGGTGATGTCGCGGCGGTATGACGGCGACGGCGTGGACATCGTCGTGACCGACGGCTTGCCACAGCCGCCGTCGTCCAGCATCCTGCGGGCGCAGTCGGAGACGCTGTTCGACGAGCGCGGCCAAGTGTATAGGGACCAGACTTACAGCGTGGACCCTGGGACGGGAGAAGTTTCCACGGACGCACTGAAGACGGACGCGTGGTTCAACGCCCGTGGCCAAGTGATCGCCGCTGCGGCCCCCGGCGGGCTGTGGCAGAAGACGGCCTATGACGGGGCCGGCCGGGTCGCCGTGACCTATGTGACGGATGGTGATGGTGGGACATCATGGGCGGCGGCGAACACGGTCGAGGACGACCACGTTTTGGAGCAGTCGGAGCCGACCTATGACGAAAGCGGCAACGTGCTGGCCGGCTTGCGGCGGCTGCGCTTCCACGACGCCACCGGGACCGGGCCTTTGGGGACGCCGAGTTCCGGCGTCGGGGCCCGCGTGTACTACCAAGCCGCCTACTACGACTTGAGCGACCGCGCAACATCCTCGGTCGATGTCGGGACGAACGGCGGGGCGGCGTACACGCGGCCGCCGACCGCGCCGGGCCGCAGCGACACGGAACTGGTGACGGACACGAGTTACGACGCGGCCGGGAACGTGTTCGCGGTGACCGACCCGCGCGGGCTGGTGACGCGGACGCTGTACGACCTGGCAGGCCGCGTGCTGACCAAGATCGAGAACTACACGGACGGGACGCCGACGGCCGACAGCAACAAGACGGCCACGTTCGCCTACAACGCTGTTGGGATGACCAGTCTCATGGCTGTCCTGACGGGCGGCGGCTACCAGACGACGGCGTGGGTGTACGGCGTGACGACAGACGGCGGCAACGGGTTGAACTCGAACGACATTGTCTCAGCCACGCAATACCCCGACCCGACGACCGGCGACCCGAGCGAAGACGAGGAGGAGACCGTCACGGTCAACGCCTTGGGGCAGACCCTGACGACGACCGACCGCAACGGCACCGTCCACGCCTTCGCCTACGACGTCTTGGGCCGGCCGACCGCGGACGTCGTGTCGTCCTTAGGTGACGGCGTGGACGACGCCGTGTTGCGGGTGGAAACGAGTTACGACACGCAGGGGAACGTGTACCAGGTTACTACGTTCGACGCAGACACTGCCGGCAATGTCGTGAACCAGATCCAGCGCGGGTATAATGGCCTGAGCCAGTTGACCGTCGAGTACCAGGCGACGAACGGGAGCGTGGACACGGGCACGACGCCGAAGGTGCAGTATGCCTACAGCGAGATGGCCGGCGGGGCGAACCACAATCGGCTGACACTGATGACCTACCCGAGCGGCCGGGAACTGCAGCAGCAATACGCCGAGGGACTGGACGACTCCATCTCCCGCCTGACGGCCATCATCGACGAGGAGACGACTCTTGAAGGCTATCAGTACCTCGGCCTCAGGGACATCGTCGTCCGCAGCCACCCGGAGCCGGACGTGGACCTGAGCTATGTCAAACTCGCGAGCGAGGGCGACGGCGACGCCGGGGACCAGTACACCGGACTGGATCGGTTCGGCCGGGTGGTTGACCAGCGGTGGCGGACGCCGGCAGGCATCGACGTGCAGCGGTTCGGGTACGGGCACGACCGGGATGGCAACCGCGTGTACCGGGAAAACCTTGTATCGTCAGACCACTCTGAAATATACTCATACGATGGCCTGAACCAATTGCTGGGCTTCGAGCGCGGCGTTCTGAACGGGACGAAGACCGGCATCACCGGGACGGTGACCCGCAGCCAAGAATGGGAGTTCGATGCGGTCGGCAACTTTGCCGACCAGATGACCGACGGCGTCGGCCAAGCCCGGACGCACAACCGCCTCAACGAGATCACAGGCATCGACGGGGCTACGACCCCGACTTACGACGCCAACGGCAACATGACCGGCGACGAGGTCGGCCGAACGTTCGCCTACGACGCATGGAACCGGCTGACCAAGGCGTGGGACACAGAGGAAACGCTGTTGGCGGTATATGGTTACGACGGAACAGGCCGTCGAGTACGAGAAGTCACGGTGAGCGACGCGACCGACCTGTACTATTCGATTGCATGGCAAATATGCGAAGAGCGAGTGGACGACAACCCTGTAATTTCATACGCATGGAGCCAATTATATATTGATTCAATGATTGCACGCAATCGAGACACGGAGGCAATAGGCGAACTGGATGAACGGATATACATGGCCCAGGATGCTGCGTTCAATGCAGTGGCATTATTGAATGCTGCCGGAGTCGCGAAGGAATTTTATCAATACGACCCATTCGGATCTGCATCAATATTCGGCGAGCTGTGGACTCATATATCAACTAGCAATTTTTATTGGAAATATTTTTTTCAAGGACTCCGGTTTGAAAGTGATGCAAGTTCTTATAATGTCCGCTTTCGAGATATGAACCCTGAATTGGCACGATGCTTCACCAAAGACCCCGTTGGGATTGTTCCAGATGTAAATTATTATCGATGGGAAAATAACAATCCTTGCAACAGCCTAGATCCGTACGGACAGCAATCATATCCTCCGGGATGGAATCCTTATGCTCCTTATCCTGGCAATGGAGCCGGTCCGGCTCCCAAGGTGCCATTAAAAGGACCTCCACCGTTTCCCAAAGCGGCCGGCGCCAAATCTGGGCCATTCTCAAATAAAGAAACTCTTCTGGGAGCCAATGCTTGTTGGTGCCCTACCGATAAAAAGGATCGGCTAACTGATATTACAAGCGTAGTTATAAATAAAGGCGTCCCGGTTGGACCCAGTGGCGGCGATCACCAATTTTATGGGCCCCTCGCTCCCAAAGACGGGCGTATCGGAGCTGGGGGGGCCGGCCCGTGCATAGGCGTGGTAATTGTGTGTGCCGGAGGCGTGGCAGTATTTCATTTTTCGGCCGGCAATTCGCCTCATACCACCTTGGACAATTACATATGGCCAAAGGGCTGCCGAGCGATAGTTTGCGGCGGTGATGACACACGGGGATCGAACTGTCTTGCTGATGCAGTGATCGAAGAACTGAAAGATCAGGGCATAAAAATAGATGGGGTGGATGCAAGCTCGGCTTGTGGCGTCAATTCTGATGGGTCTTGGTATACTTCACTGAAATAATTATGAAAAAAATATATAATGATAAATATTATTCATTGGTTAGTCTGCCAATAATTTTCATTATCATATTGGCAACAATTGCCACACTTTCTTATGTATTGAGATCTAGACAGGAGGCCGCAGAACTTCGCAGCATAGGGAAGATGTCGCAATTAAAACAAGCATTGGATAATTATATCAACGAAAACGGGGGGGCGCCGCCTGTCTGCATTCTTGACAGTGAAGGCAATCCCATGCACAGTTGGCGAGTGCTGATTCTTCCCTATTTTGATGAAAATGATTTTTACAAAGAATATAACATGCGCCTGCCATGGAATCATGAACACAATTTGGCACTGTGCAATAAATATCCACATATTGCACGTCGATTTCAGAGCAATGAATACTCGGCGAACAGTCAAGCGGCTAATTTTTTAGCATTGAAAGATGGGAATGGATTGTGGCTTGCCTTTTCTAAAAAAGCGCGGGATGATTACAGTATATTATCTTCTGTTGCCGTAGTGACTCATGCGACTTCCGGCATTCACTGGACGGAGCCTTCAGATATGAGCGTTGCTGGTTCTGGGCCGACCGATATGATCCCAAGCAATGGGCCTATCCTGTTTCGAGATGGCACTATTGGCGTAGTCAAAGAAAAAAAAATCACAATTTCCTTTCGATAATCTTAGCCAAGATGCAAGTCATGCCATTAATTTTAAATAATTGGTTTGGCTTGACAAATGGAAATAATGTTTATCATATCCGTTTGCGGTGTTGGCGAGTCGTTTGAGTTGTTGCCGACTCGGAGAGCAACGTTGGCGGCGGTTGATCGTCGTTGGCGACTTCGCCGCGGGCCGTCAAGTAATTCCAGATATTTACACGGCTTCCAAGCCGGCGAACCATGCCTCAAGAGCCGTACTTTTGGCTAGCCTGACCCAGATCACCATCACAGACAGCAGCAGACTATTTAAGACATACAGTGATAGTTTCATTGTGTCAATACGTCGAGCATTCACATCGCCACTGCATAACAGACTGCGCTAATTTGTTAAGATTGCAGCTTAACTGTTAATTGATATTAATTGTCACCACAATGTTTACATTTAATCGATCAATAACAATGCAGATATAGTGAGAGTATTTGATGATCGACTATTTTGATCGAGCTTTAGTCGTAAGCCTTCGTCGTCGGCCCGACCGGCTAACAGCCTTCCGGGACGCCTTGTCCGGCAATCGATGGCCGTTTCGAGAGCCAGTCTTGTTTGAGGCTGTGGACGGCGAGGCCGTGCCAGCCCCGGGCGGTTGGTCGGCCGGCGGCGGGGCGTGGGGGTGCATGCAGAGCCACCGCCAGATCCTAGAGCGGGCGATCATGGACGGCGTCAAGTCGCTGCTGGTGCTGGAGGACGACGCCGTGGTCCGGGACAGCTTCCCGGCCGACGCCGCCCGCTTCCTGGCCGCCGTCCCGGCCGACTGGGACCAGCTCATGCTCGGCGGTCAGCACATCGCCCCGCCGACGCCCGTCTCCCCCGGCGTCGTCAAGTGTGTGAACTGCCAGCGGACGCACGCCTACGCCATCCGCGGCCGGTTCCTCCGCGACCTGTACCAACTGTGGAGCGGGTCGTCGGGCCACTGCGACCACATCATGGGCCCGGCCCAGCCCCGGTACAACGTGTACGCCCCCGACCCATTTCTGATCGGCCAGGCCCGCGGCCGGTCCGACATCAGCGGAGCGCGCAACCCGACCAAGTTCTGGACCCCGCCGCCGGCCGACTGGCCCATCACCCTCGTCCGCGGCCCCAAGGCCGTCGTCGCCGCCCTCCGCGCCCGCGGCCTGCACACCGGCTACGACCGCGACCCGGATACCGACCTCGACCGCGGCCTGGCCCGCGCCTTCGCCGCCCCCGACCCGGTCCCGCTGCTATCGGAGTGGGTGGAGATGATCCTGTGGGAGGCGGCCGCCGAGGACGGCCTGACCGCCGCGGTCTGGCACCCGCAGGCCACGGCACAACTGCTCCGGGCCGCCACCCGCCGCCGCGTCGTCGAGGTCACCGCCGACTCCGTCGATTCGGCCGTGAGAGCGATCCCGGCCTTGGCCCTCAGACCGGCCCCGGGCCGTGATCACATTATCCTGCTCCGGGCGCCACGTGAAGTGGTCGCCGACTTACGCACCCACGGCTGGCACACCGGGTACTGGCGCGACCCGGTGACCGACTACGACAACGGCCTCCGCCAGGTGGTGGCGGACCCGAACCCGGCCGCCGCCCTGCGGAAGTGGGTCGCCCTGATCGGCCTGGAGGCCGAGTCCGTGCCGCGCGGCGTCCCGGTCATCTGGCACCCGGACGTCACCCCCGCCCTAGCGGCCGCCGCGACCGACCGCCGCGTCGTCACCATCACCGCCGACCGGGCCGCCGACGCCCTCGACCAGTGGCGCGCCGCCACCGCCTCCTGACCGTTCCCGCCGACCGGAGTCCACCGTGCACTTTTCCATGGGCGGCAAGTACGGCGACTTGGTCTGGAGCCTGCCCGCCGTCAAGCAAATGGGCGGCGGCCGCCTGACCCTGTTCCCGAACCCCGCCACGGGCATGACGTTCACCCCGGAGAACGTCGAGGCCATCCGCTCGCTGCTGGAGGCCCAGCCGTACATCACCGGCGTGGATTACGCCGACGCGCCAGCCGGCCTCGTCATCGACGAGTACCGCAGGAACTGGCGAGACGGGCTCAACATCACGGACATCATCCACACATGGCTGAACCTGCCCTTGGCCCCACGGGCAGAGCCGTGGCTGCTGAACGTCGAGCCGAAGCGGGTGGCCCGCGTCGTCGTGGCCCGCGGGCCGCGGTACAAGAACGACGACTTCCCGTGGGCGCGGGCGGTGGCGATGTACGGGGCCGACGCGGTGTTCGTCGGCCACCCCGACGAGCACGCGGAATTTGTCAACAAGTGGGGCGCTGTCCCGCACTATCCCACGACGGACTTCCTGCACCTGGCCCAGGTCATCGCGGGGGCCGAACTGTTCGTGGGCGGCCAGTCGTGCCCGCACGCCATCGCCGAGGGGCTGAAGCAGAACCTGATCCTCGCGGCCGACCGGCACAACGATTACTGCCACTGGGAGCGGCCGGGCGCCGTCTACGGCTACCGGAGCTGCGTCCGCCTGCCGGAATTGAGCGGCCTGAAGCCGCGGGGGCCGGCCGGGCGCGTGGCCGCCCTCGCGGCCCTCGTCCCCGCGGTTCCGTTCACGGCTGACCGACGTCAAGAACAGGAGCGGTATTTGCAAAACTACCACCTGTTCTTCCGGCCGGGCGAGCCGCGCAGCTTGTGCGGCATCCTCGGCGCCGTCCACGAGCAACTCGCCGACCGGCCGGACCTGCAAGAATTGCTGACGGAGGCCGTCTGGATGGCCCGGCGGGCGAACGGAGCCGAAGAGGGCTGACTGCAACAGACGGGAACAAATTCTGAGGGAATGCCGTTCCCGGCGCACATCTTATTCGGAGTCCCCAAATGCGCGACCGCCTTCACGTCTTCCCCCACGGCCTCGGCGACGCCGTCATGTTCACCGCCGTCCTCCGCCAGTTGGCGGCCTGCCAGCCGGACACGGCCAACGACGTCGCGGTCCTGAAGGGGAAGCACTCCGCGCTCGCCGGCCTGGCCCGCGCCTGCTTCGTCGACACGGAGCCCGACGGGGGGCGGTACGGCTGCGTCATCCGGCACGACTGGCCCGACTGCCGCGAGGCGTGGCCGGACTCGCCCGGGACCAAGGCGGCCAAGTGCCTGCGGGACGTCTTCGGCCTGGCGCCCGACTGGGACCTGCTGACGTACTCGGTGCCCGTGGGCGACGCGGCCAGGGCGCGGGCCGACGCGTACGTCCGGACGCTGCCCGCCCGGCCGTTCGCCCTGCTCCACTACCAGGGCAACACGTCGACGGAGCGGAAGAACCTCACGCACCAGACGGCCCGCGAGGTGTGCGACTGGCTGCGGGACCGGGGCCTGACGCCCGTCGTCCTCGACTGGGACCGCCGCAGCCCGCTGCCGGACGGCGAGACGGTCTTCAACCCGGGCGTCGAGGACCCGCTGTGGCTGGGGTACGGGACGGGCGACGCCGAGACGATCGCCGCGCTGACCGCGCGGGCCGCCCTGTTCGTCGGCATCGACAGCGGCCCGTGCAAGGTGGCCTACGCGACCACGACCCCGACCGTCACCGCCTGGGCCGGGCACCACCCGTACCACTACTGCGACCGGGCCGAGAACACGGTCCACGTCGTCCCCCACAACCACGCCGACCACCTCCACGGCGACCGGGCCGCGGCCTTGGCCTTCTTCGAGAAGCGTTACAAGTACGAGGCTTACGCCCCCGGCCAACTCGCCGGCGTCATCAAGCAGCAGGCGGCGAAGATGCTGGGCCTGCCTTACAACCCGATGGCCGCGCCGGAGTTGCTGACGGCGACGGCGTTCCACGTCGACTACTACGAGCAGCACAAGGCCGCCGGCCTCGACTACCTCAGCCACGGCGGGTGGCAGGAGGGGTACGGCAAGTGGTTCGCCGAGGCGCTGTCCTTGCACGGCAAGTCGGTCCTCGACGTCGGGTGCGCGTGCGGGAGCGTCGCGGCCGGGTTCGCCAAGGCCGGGGCGCTGGTGTCCGGGTGCGACGTCAACGAGCACATGGTGCGGCTCGGCCGGGATCGGTGGCTGGCGAGCCAACTGATGGTCTGCGACGCGACCAACCTGCACTACTGGAAAGACGGGACGTTCGACTTCGTCCACAGCGCCCAAGTGTTCGAGCACTTCAAGCCGGAGCTGGTCCCGTTCATCCTCAAAGAAATCAAGCGGGTGCTGAAGCCGGGCGGGGCGCTGTTCGCGTGCCTCGACACGACGGAGATGTACGCCCGCCAGGGCCGGGACCTGGCGACGGAGGACGCCACCCACACCTGCGTCCGGCCGATGGCCTGGTGGGACGAGTTGCTCACGGCAGGCGGGTGGGAGCACGCCGGGGACCAGGCCGACCGGCTGCGGGGCCACCCGGACAACTACTTCAAGGACTATGATTGGGACTGGTTCATCGTCCGGCCCAAGGCCTGACGGCAGGCGGGGAACCGGGCGCCCCGCCGCGGCCTCACGGCTCGGCGAGGGCTCCGGCGGCGTCGGCCGGGGTCGGGGCCAGGGCGCGGCCGCCGGCCGCGGCCCTCGCGGGCGGGAAGAATTACCCCCGCAACAATTCCCGGAATTCACTTGCGGCGCCGTGTCGGGGAAATTACCATTAGTTTGTTGTTACGCTTTTCGTAGTCGCCCGACCCCATCAAGCCGCCATTTCCCACCTTGCCGCCCGGCGCGCAGCCAGGGAAGGAGTCCGTATGAACCAGGAGTCCCAGCCGGTTGCGGACATCACCGCCGGGCATTGGCTGCCGGTCCCGGTGTACGGCCGCATCAACGACCCGTACCCCGGGGACGCGACGTTCGTCAGCAGCCCCGGGCTGCCGGGCGCGGGGGACACGTTCGAGGTCGCCATGGCCCCGCTGGCGGCCCC